>JAOUNH010000064.1 GCA_029881055.1 Gammaproteobacteria bacterium | reverse complement strand
TCGCGAGCAGTACCAGTGACGTCAGCGCCGAGATGAAATATCCGTTGGTTTTTCTCAAAGTTCTTCACCGTTCATGTGTTTCCAGTTCAGTTCGACGATATCCGTAGCCTCCGCGTAGACAACGGCGAGTTCTGTTTCCATGCTGGTAACATCTTTCAGGTACTGCAATGAATTGTAAATTGCCAGTTCAACGGATTCGTCATTGAGTACCTGCGGATTCGTCAATCGGGCTTTCGCGCCTCGATTGGTCTGGTCGTATCGGCTTTGCAATCCGTAGGTCAACGACAGAGCGGACACCAGAGTGTAGTCCATTTTGGCCAGGGACCCGGTTGCCAGGGCGGTCTCCCAGGCAGTCGATTGCAGTGCGACGGGACTGTAACTGTCCATCATGCTGATGAAATCCGTCATCGTCTCGATTTCGCCATTTTTGTGGCGTTGGTCAATCACTTCATACAAACCCAAATTGAAGGGCGCGGCATCATCAATACGCGCCTTGTTCTGCTGAATTTCGCTGAGAAAATTCGAAACCGCCTGTCGAATGGTCGCTTGGGTTTCTCGATTCTCGCGCCATTCGTCGAGACCCAGCGCGAGCAGAATACTGACCGTAATTAGCGCGGATTCGAATATGACTCTGGGCAACCAGATGGACGTCGTTTTTGATGGCATGGCTCTGGAATCGGTGATTGTTGTTGATTTGCCCCGGAGTATAGCAATTCCGGTTCATTACTTTGGCGGTCGCTAAGGAAAACCGATATTATCACTCAGCGTTCGCGGGGCCCTTTGCCCTGATACCAATAAGAATGAATAGACCAAGACATTACCGATTGACGACGTTCGCACTCCTCGTTGCAGCGCTTGGCAGCGCCCATGCCGAGGATACCGAGGAAGTGCTGAGCACCAGTGGGCTCGGCCATGGCGATGAGGCGCCGGAGATCATTGCAATGGGCTTCGGGGACGTCGGCTACATTTCGAAAGATGGCAGCAGCGAAGATGGCTTCGCCGTTGGCCAGATCGTTGCGCATATCAATGCAACCATGGGCGATTCGTTCGGTGTATTCGGCGAGTTCTCCATGTCTGCCAGGGACAGCGACTATCACACCAGCGTGGAGCGCCTGATCGTCAAGTACGATTTCTCGGATCGATACAAATTGTCGGCCGGCCGGTACCACACACCGATCGGCTACTGGAACTCGGGTTTTCATCACGGCGCCTGGCTGCAAACCACAGTCAGTCGGCCGGAAGTATTCAAGTTTGGCTCGAAGATCGTTCCGATCCATTTCGTCGGTGCCCTGATGGAGGGACTTATTCCATCCGGGCGACTTGGCCTTAACTACAAAGTCGGTCTGGGCAACGGCCGGCACAGCAATATCGCCGCGGCGGGTGACTCGGGCGACATCAATAGCGACAAGGCGTGGATGGTCCAGATCAATGCCAAGCCCGTGGACTATTACGGGCTTAACATGGGCCTTGGCTTCTACAACGACGAAATCCCGTTGTTAAATGGCACCGACGTCAAGGAAAACACCGTATCGGCGTACGCCGTGTGGACCAAGGAATCGCCGGAATTGCTGATCGAATACCTGCATTCGGAGCACGAGCAGGTAAATGACAGTTCGGTGAACGGTGATGTTGACAGTTGGTACGCACAGCTGGCGTATCGTCTTTCCGGCAAATATCACGATTGGAAACCGTATGTCCGGTTCGAGCGCACGCGAGTCGATGATTCCGATCCGCTGCTGGGGGCCGAGGGCCTGGACTATGACGGCAGCATTCTGGGTGTTCGTTGGGACTTCAACAGTTATGCGGCTATCAAAGCCGAATACCGAAACGAAGAATTCGATGGTGGCGGTCGAGAAAATAACTTTCGCGTCCAGGTTTCGTTTGCCCTGGTTAGGATGTAGGCTGCATCGAAATGTTCAATCAAATCGACAACTTGAAATGCAAACTCTCGCTGATCCTGGTCGGAGTATTGTTGTTTTCCGTCGCCCCGGTCCTGAACGCGGATGAGTTGGCTGTCGGGGATGCTATTGCGATAGTCGTGCATAAAGATCTTCCGGTAGACAATTTGACGCTGGAAGAACTCCGCAGCATCTTTTTGGCTGATCGGCAGTTCTGGGAAAATCGAACTCGAATCACACTGCTGGTACGAGCGCCGCAATCTGACGAACGATCTTTCGTCCTTGAGCGTATCTACCAAATGTCAGAGGCGCAGTTTCGGCAATACTGGATTGCGAAAATGTTCCGCGCCGAAGTACCCCGTGGCCCCAAGATTGTCCTGAGCACAGGCATGGCGCTCGATCTGGTTGTCGCCATTCCGGGATCGATCTCGTTCACACGTGCCGATGCTGTTACAGACGACGTCAAAGTAATTCGCGTCGATGGCCTGCTCCCCGGCGATGAGGGCTACGTGCTGAAATAAGGCACAGGCAATTCTGGCCGCCCGGAACCTGAACATTTAGAATACTGCGCAACAACAGCGAGGATTTTCAGTGGCCGGTGGTTTCGCAAAAGACGGAGCGGTGCAGGACCAGATTGACGCAACCGTAGAGGATGCTGTCAAACATGCGCGCGATCAGTTGCCGAAAGGTGAAAGCCTTAAGCGCTGCGCCGAATGTGAGCAACCCATTCCGGAAGCACGTCGAAAGGCGGTACCGGGAGTACGACTGTGCGTCGCCTGCCAGGGCGAGCTGGACGCCAAGAACAAGATCTCCAGTGGATACAACCGCCGCGGCAGCAAAGACAGCCAATTAAGGTGACAGTGACCTTAATTAGCTTTTACTAATTAAGGTCACTGTCACCTTAATTACTTTTTGCGATCCGCGACCACTGTCAGGGTGGGAATAATTTGTTCGCGGATGCGACGTGCATCGGCAATGTTTTTCATTTTCGCGGTGTCCGCCAAGTCCGGATTGTCAATCTCGATGGATGAATGACCTGCCGCATAGACCATCTTCAGGCGATGATCGCCAATCGAAATGATGTCATTGTGCAGCAGCACTTTGCTCTGCACGCGCCGGGAATTGACGAAGGTTCCGTTGCGACTCTTAAGATCGACAATGACGACAGCGTTTCGGTCGCGTATCAGCAGCGCATGCTGATTACTGGCGAACTGGTCTGGAATGACAATGTCACTCAGGTCGGATCGGCCGATGAGTGCCCTCTTCTCGGTCAGACGAACCTCCCGCGGATGTTCGCCACTCAAGGTGACGATCAATTTCGGCGTTTTATCCACGACCGGTGCACTCGGGTCAATAATATCGTCGACTCGTACAGACGACTGACCAGCCTGCTCAAGCACGGTCATGGACATAGACTCCAACACACCCGGCCAGCCGCCCGAGAGTGCGTGAAGCTTCTCGCAGACCTCGACGGAGAAAATATCATCCGGACGATCGACACCTGCTGACTTCAGTTTCGCATAGACAAAGCGAATCGCTTCCCCAGAGCTCATAGGTCCCAGTTCGAAATTGCCGACGACACGTTTCGCGATAGACGCCATACCAGGTGAATTGACAATGCGTTCGATGTCGCGATTGCTAATCAGAATCACTCGCAGCGCATATCGCCCATTGACCTCGATCGCCGCAAGCTTGCAAAGCGCGCTGAGCGCACTTGGATACATACTGTTGATGTTTTCAAGAATTAGCAGCGGTGCCTGGTAGGTGCGCGTTTGTTGTACGACGAACACATTCACCATGTTCAACATTTCGTCAACGGAGTTCAACGCAACGTGGTAACCAAACTGCTCGAGAATCCTGGTAAGTAACTCGGCGGTTTTGAGACGCGTTCCATTGACGACTGCTACAGCGAGCCGAGATTGAACTTGTCGCACGAATTGATTTACAACTACCGACTTGCCCGATGATTTGGGTCCGTGCAGCAAACCTACGCCGCGCTCGTCCGCCAATACTTCGCCAAAAAACGTCAGTGCATCCTGTTGCGCCTGATAGCGGACGAAGGTCCCCGGATCCCGCAACTCTGTCTCATAATCCTGCATTTGCGTCGCTCTAAATCGATGCCCCCGCCCGATTCATTCCTGAGGGGTGACTTTCGCGTAAACACACCGATGCGTCCAGATGTCTCCATATGGCTACACCTGAGTGACAAAACCCGGGAACTTAACTTAATAAAGCCTTGAGTTCGGCAACATCCTGCTCGAGTTTTTCAACTCTCTCAGTCAGTTCTGCAACATTATTCCGATTGTTTCCGCTGGCCGATCTGGCTGTAAGCACTTCCCTGCTCCGCGCTTCGACATCGACTGGACCGGAAAATAGATGCATATATTCGGATTCCTTCCTGCCCGTGGCGCGCGGCAATTTGACAACCAGCGGATCGCCCGCGCGACCAATAAGGCCATCCAATACAGCCGCGACTTCGGCATTATCCGCGAATTGATGCAGCCGACCGCTCCGGGACCTGAGCTCTCCTGGCGTCTGCGGTCCGCGCAATAAGAGCAAACAAATTACGGCGACTTGCGGCGGATCGAGCTGCAAAGTGCTATATCGCGTACTGCAAAATCGTTGCGAGTACTTTTCGGTGCGACTCTTGAAGTTCTCATCCGTGCGCACCAGGTGTTTTTCTTCCAGGCCGCGGATTGTGTGCTGTACCTCACCCTGCGTCAGCGACATAACGGGTTCGCGGGATGACTTTTGATTACAGGCGTTGGTCAGCGCATTGAGCGTCATTGGATAAAGATCGGGAGTGAGGATCGATTTCTCGATCAAACATCCGATGACACGGGCCTCGGCATCGTTCAACTCAAGTAACAAGAATAGTCCCCGGGGGATCAGCGCATGATGATGTCCACGAGTATATCGTGAATTACGTTCGTCGCGAGTTCTACCAGCAGAATTTTTCCATCTACGACTATTCGCTCATAACCGCGCGGTACCGGAGGCAACTTCGCAATCAATCCCTGCGGCAAAACCTGCTTTGCGATTCCGGGCGGTAACGGTTTGCCACGCTCAAAATTTTTTTCGATGCCAGGCGGCAACCCTTTCGGTTTCTTCCTACCATCTCCATGCGCCGGACCCGAATCGTGATTCTGATACCACTCCGCAATGATGGCGATGTCGTCCTTCGAAAAGACGACGCCAACAGTAGCTTCCGCAAAAGCGGCCGATGAAAGCAGAAAAAACGAACCCAGCGTCGCCGTCATAAATCGATTCACTGGAGCAGCTCCAATTGGCCATTGAAGTGCCGACTGTAGGTGTCGAAATACGCGGTGCGATGTTAATCCTGTCACAAATCAGCAGGCCGCCCCGATATAAGGTGACAGTGACCTTAAATGCCCTATTAAGGTCACTGTCACCTTATATCGGGGCATCAGCGGAACATTATGAATTCCTCCTGTTGTGCGCAGGATCTCTACTGGCCACAGCGCAATACTGTGCGCAATCGGTAATCCGCCGAGAAATGGGGAAAATTCAATCTAATGAGGTATTTATCATGAACAAAATACTATTGGCGGTGGTCGGCATAATCCTGACCGTTGGCCTCGTACCAGCCTACGCGGGCAACGATAAGGCCGATATCAAGGTGATGACGCAGAACCAGTATCTGGGTGCCGATCTCGGCCCTGTCATCGCGGCGACCCCGGAGCAGTACCCCTTTGCGATCGTAGATGCGTTGCAGGCTATTGCTATTAACAACATTCCCGAGCGCGCAAAATCGCTGGCAGCATCGATTGCTGATCGGCAACCGCACCTCGTGGCGCTCCAGGAGGTTTATGCTTTCGAATGCACGTCTTTGGTCCCGGGCTTCGATGCGTGTGCGGCGTTCGCTGGCGCGTTCAACGATCACCTGGCACTTACCCAAACGGCACTGAGTGACATGGGTTCGGACTACGAAGTCGTCGCGATACTGCAAAACCTGACAATCCCCGCCCTGCCGGTTTTCCTGCCTGGCATACAGGGACCGGCGATGATCGTTAGCGTCGTTGATCGCGACGTTATCCTGGCCCGCGGGGATGTGACCGCCAGTGCAGCCGGGATACCTTGTATCAAGCCCGCTCCGGCAAGCGACGGTTGTCACTACCAGGCGGTTGCAACGGTGCCGACGCCGCTCGGCAACATCACTGTTGAGCGTGGATTCGTGGCTGTAAATGCGATGGTGAAGGACGAAAATTACTTGTTCGTCAACACACACCTCGAGGTACGTATGCTCGGCGATAGCGCTGACTCCACCGCCCTGCAGCCACTCCAGGCTTCAGAGCTCAACGGAACCCTGGCAGCATATCTGTCGTACCTCCCGGAAGCGCCGCGGGTCATTCTTGCCGGCGATTTTAACAACGGACCAGCCAACGTGCCGCTCGCGCCCTATTTCATACCGACGGCCTATCAGCAGCTGTCCGGCGCTTTCACCGACATCTGGAATCTTCGACCCGGCAAACCCAAAGGGTTTACCTGTTGCCAAGCCGCGGATTTGTTGAACGATCCTTCCAGTCTTTATGAGCGTATCGATATTGTGTTCGCACTACCGGCCCCATCCGCTGTCAAAGCGAACGTCATGGATGCCGAGTTGACGGACAAGACGCTTTCCGGTCTGTGGCCCTCGGACCACGCTTCAGTGATCGCCGAATTGACCTACGACTAGCCTATAAGGTGACAGTGACCCTATATCCCCAATTAAGGTCACTGTCACCTTAATTACCCTATAATCGCGTCCGCCATGCTCAGCCTCACTAACATTTCCCTGCGCCGCGGACCGAAGGTCTTGATTTCAAAGGCCAGCTTTCAGGTGCACGCCGGACAGCGCATGGGCGTCATTGGTGCCAACGGCTGCGGCAAGTCGTCGCTGTTTTCTATGATCCTGGGCGAGCTCGATCCCGACGACGGTGAGCTGGGCCTCGATCCGAAGGACGAAATTGCCCACGTCGCACAGGAAAGCCCGCACGGAAGCGGCTCTGCCGTTGACTTTGTCATGGACGGAGACCGCGAACTGCGTGAGATCCAGGTCGCGCTGGCGAATTATGGTCACTGTCACCCTAATAGGGGGGAATACGGTGACAGTGACCTTAAATCGGTCGCCCTGCACGAGCGCATGGAAGCCATCGACGGCTTTACCGCTGAATCTCGAGCTTCCCGGCTGCTACACGGCCTCGGCTTTGCCGCTGATGAGTATCAGAAGCCCGTCAACGAGTTTTCGGGCGGTTGGCGCATGCGATTGAACCTTGCCCAGGCACTGATGTGTCGGTCAGACATCCTCCTGCTCGACGAACCAACGAACCATCTCGATCTGCCGGCTATTCTTTGGCTGGAACGCTGGCTGAAACGGTATGACGGTATCCTGCTGATCGTTTCGCACGACCGGGATTTTCTCGATCAGGTCTGTACGCGCATCGCACACATTGAAAACGAGGAAATCCATCTGTTCACGGGCAATTACAGCCAGTTCGAAACACAACGCGCGGAGCATCTCGCGCAGCAACAATCGATGTTTGTGCGCCAGCAGAGAGAGATCAAACACATACAGAGTTACGTGGATCGATTTCGCTATAAAGCCTCCAAAGCGCGCCAGGCACAAAGCCGGTTGAAGATGCTGGAACGTATGGAGCAAATCGCGCCCGCGCATGTCGATTCGCCCTTCCAGTTTCATTTCATCGAACCGAAAAAGCAGCCGCAACATTTGCTTGGCCTCACCGATGTCTCCGTCGGCTATGGCGAGCATGTGGTCCTCCGCGATATCACGCTGAATCTTTCCGCGGGCGATCGAATCGGACTGCTGGGCGTCAACGGTGCCGGCAAGTCGACTCTCGTCAAAGCCCTTTCCACGGGCAGCACCGTGCTATCGGGTGATCGCGTCTTCAGCAAGGACACGAAGATCGGATACTTCGCACAGCACCAGCTCGAGCTGCTGCGACCTGAACACAGCCCGATCGATCATCTGCGAGACTATGCGCCTGACGATCGCGAACAGGATCACCGCAACTACCTCGGGCGATTTGGTTTCGGCGGCGAACGTATATTCGAGCCGGTTGCGCCCTTCTCCGGCGGCGAGAAAGCACGCCTCGTTCTAGCCCTGATGATCCGCCAGGGACCCAATTTGCTACTGCTCGACGAGCCTACCAATCACCTCGACCTGGAAATGCGACAGGCGCTAAGCGTTGCTTTGATCGAGTACAGCGGCGCCCTCGTCGTGATATCGCACGATCGTCACCTGTTGAGAAGCGTTTGTGACGAGTTGCTGATCGTGCACGACGGAATCGTCGATCGTTTCGATCGCAGCCTCGATGATTATCCCGCCTGGCTCAAGGAGCAGGACGAGAAGGCCGGGCAAGCCGCCACGAAATGGCAGGACGCGCCAGCCAAAACCGCAAACAAGAAACAGCAGCGCCAGGAACAGGCCCAGCGCCGGCAACAATTGAAACCGCTGTACGACAAGGTCAGGGATATTGAGACAAAACTCGCGTCCGGCCGCACAGCGCTGGCCGCGTACGATGAACGCCTTGCCGACGAAAAAATCTATACTGACGCCAATCGCAAAGAGGAGCTCACTCAGCTCGTCAAAGATCACGCTGTCCAAAGAGCCGAAATTGAATCTCTCGAATGGGCCTGGCTGGAAGCCAGCGAAGAACTCGAGCGCCAGGCCTAATTCTTTGCGTTTCCCGCAACCTGCTCAATGACTGTCAGAAACTCGGCACCGTAGCGCTCCAGCTTCGTCTGACCGACGCCGGATATCCCGAGCAAGGCGGCGTCCGACGCCGGCTTTTCCGCCGCCATTTGCATCAGTGTGGCATCGTGAAAGACGACATACGGCGGAACGCCGTTCTCGGATGCGATCCGCTTCCGACACTCGCGCAAAGCGTCGAACAGGCCTTCATCTTCAGCGGCAAGGTTTGTCGTTTTGCGCTTCGCAACTTTGACATTTCGCTTAACTAACAGGTCACGGCGCAACGGCAATTCTGTTTCGCCACGAAGCAATGGCCTGCTCTTCTCGCTCAACCGCAATGCGCCATACCCGGCACTGTCTACCGTCAGAAAACCGAGGACGACCAGCTGTCGCAGTACCGAACGCCACTGCTGTTGCTCGAGTTCAACGCCAATGCCAAAAACACCAAGCGAATCGTGGCCGTGTTGCTGAACCTTGTCCGTATGCTTACCCAGCAAAACATCGATGACATGCACCGCCCCAAAACGTTGACCCGTGCGGTATACCGCTGAGAGAATTTTTCGCGCGACTTCGGTGCCGTCGAATACTTCCGGTGGCGTAAGGCATACATCGCAGTTTCCGCAATCCTGTTCGAGCTTGTCTCCAAAATACTCCAGTAGCGAACGCCTGCGGCACCGGGTGACCTCGCACCAGCCAAGCAAGGCATCCAGTTTCGCCCGGTCATTTCGCTTGCGCGTTTCGTCAGCGTCGGAACCATCGACCATTTGCCGCAATCGGACTACGTCCTGAAGTCCGTAAACCATCCATGCCACCGATGGCTCACCGTCACGGCCTGCACGCCCGGTCTCCTGGTAATAAGACTCCATGCTTTTAGGCAGATCCAGGTGCGCAATAAATCGAACGTCCGGCTTGTCGATGCCCATTCCGAAAGCGATCGTTGCCACGATAATGACGCCATCCTCGCTCACGAATCGATGCTGGTGTTCTGCACGCGTCGCGGCACTCAATCCCGCATGATAGGGCAGCGCAACGTAGCCTTCCTTCGTCAACCACTCCGCCGTGGACTCCGTCTTTTTCCTCGATATGCAATACACGATACCCGCGGCACCGCGAAAGTCTGTGAGAAAATTCAGTAACTGCCGCTTTGCATCCAGCTTGCTTTGAACCTGGTAGCGAATATTCGGCCTGTCAAATCCTGCAACAAATCGCTGCGGATTCTCGAGCCTGAGTTGCTCGATGATCTCTTCGCGCACCTCTGCCGTTGCGGTAGCTGTAAGCGCCATGCGCGGCACACCCGGAAAGTGATCAGCCAACTCACCGAGGGACAGATAATCGGCCCGAAAATCATGCCCCCACTGCGACACGCAATGCGCTTCATCAATCGCGATCAGTTTTACGTTTGCTGCTTGCAGTCGCTGAATTGTTTGCGGCTGCATCAGGCGTTCCGGCGCAACGTACAAGAGTCGGAGATTGCCTACTGCGAGTCGCCTGTATACTTCGCTTTGTTCATCGCCGCTCAAGGTCGAGTTCAGAAAAGCAGCATCCACTCCGAGTAACTTAAGGGCGGCGACCTGATCCTGCATTAGTGCAATCAGCGGCGATACGACCAGCGTCACGCCGTCCATCAGTATCGCCGGGATTTGGTAGCAAACGGATTTGCCGCCACCGGTCGGTTGCAGCACCAGCGAGTCTTGGCCGTTCATTGCGGCATTGATTGCGGCTTCCTGGTCGCCGCGGAACGTGTGATAGCCGAAGACGTTGGTGAGTATGCTTTGCGGGGACTGGCTCATGCGGCGAGTATACCGATGTGCGGCCTTGTCGCCGTCAAACAAATCGCGGCATTTTCCGGTAAAGTCGCGCTCATGAATTCAGAGCGACCCTACGGCACCGGCGACGCGTCCTTTCTGGCCGCGGGTGGGCAAGACGGCATTTTCAAGCTCGTCCATAATTTCTTCGATCGCATGGGCAGCGATGAGCGATTCGTGACCATCTGGAACATGCATCCGGACGACAAGACGATTTCACGTGACAAGCTGGCACGGTTCCTGTGTGGCTGGCTCGGCGGCCCCAAACTGTATAGCGAGAAATACGGTGCTATCGGCATCCCAAGAGTGCACGCTCACCTTCCCATCGGCACGGCCGAACGCGATCAGTGGCTTACGTGCATGTCCGAATCCGTGGCCGAGCAAGCATTCGCACCGGAGTTCAAGCGCTACCTGATGGAGCAGCTCTTTGTGCCCGCCGAGGCTGTCCGCCGACGCTGCGCCGCTCGCGAGTCCGAACTATGAAAATCTGGGTCGACGCCGATGCCTGTCCGGTCGTTATCAAGGAAATACTGTACAGAGCCGCCGACCGCACCGGTGTTGAGCTCACCTTGGTCGCGAATCAAGCCCTCAGCACGCCGAACTCCGCCAATATCAAGACATTGCAGGTGCCACGAGGATTTGATGTCGCGGACGACGAAATTGTAAAGCGCATTACTGAAGGCGACCTTGTTATTACCGGCGACATTCCACTCGCGGCCGAAGTTATCGCAAAAGGTGGACATGCACTCAGCCCGCGAGGCGAGTTGCACACGACGGAAAACATCGGCCAGCGCCTCAATATGCGCGACTTCCTCGATACGATGCGTTTCAGTGGTGTCGAAATGAGCGGCGGCCCGGCCGCCTTCAGCCAACGCGACAAGCAGGCATTTGCCAACAACCTCGATCGCTTTCTAACGAAACACGCGAAGACCGAATAGTCTGCTCTGACGTTATAGTGGCATCGGCACTTCGAAATTCACTTCCGCAGTCCCGTTGACTTCTATCAACGCTGGTTTGCCATCAGCCGGCTCGAACGTCTCGCCGTCGCAAGTAAATGCCGCCTCGTAATTTCCCGGCAGCATGAAGCCAATCGTGTAATTCCACTCGACGGAGCCGTCATTATTCATTTGCTCGTTGACCATCGCGGTCGCCACCGTGTCATTGGGATCTGTTTCCGTGCTTCCAGGATCATCGTCGATACCGATCGGGTTAGGCGTAACGCCGTCATCAAATACGTACACAGACGGCTCGCAAGCCTCGGCCGTGGCAAGTTCCGTAGCCACGACACCGGTCAAGGTACCGACTTCCACATTATTGACCAGGCGAATCACTGGCTTTAGCACAACGTCCGGACTCAGTCCTGGCGGTGCGGTGATGGATCGCGCGAGATCGAACTCCGCTGTGAAGTCCGGGCTGCCATTAGCCGGGACCGTGAAACCGCTAACCAGTTTCAAGCCCGTATTCGCTCCGCTGGGGACATACAAGTTGTAGACGCTGCTGTCTTCCATGACGATGTAGGAGGCTTCGCCGTCACAGCCGTCGCCGCCTGTGTCGCCAATGCCACCATTGGTGCCGCGCACGGCATCAACGCCCAAGCGCATCCATTGATAGTCGCCGGCCGTGACTTCTTCATCGATCAATAGCGGCGCCGCATTGGCACCCTGAAAACTCAATAAGTTGACCTTGCGCGGCGGGTCAAGCGTGATGACAGTCGTTTCAGACGCGCTTTTCAGTTCTATTTCATTGAACGTGATGCATACCTTGTCCGCCGAGTGTATCGGGCTGTCGCTGACACCCAGCGACAGGAAACCCGTTGTCGCCGTTTTGTCCGATCCGGAGCCTCCGCAAGCCGCCACCAATGCCGCAATAACCGCCAGCGTACTAATCCTGCAATTCACATTCATTCTTTGCCCCTATCTAATGTACTGTTACCGCCACGATTGTACTACGCCTCGCCTATTCGGCTGGCTTTGCATTTGCCATAACCCGCTTCTGCCGCTACCTTAATACCCGTCGAAGTCAGCCGACAAAACCTTCACGACCCAGCAGGAAACAATAATGAAAAGAATCGCTACGATAGTCGCGCTAATTGCCCTGCCATTATTTGGCTTCGCGGGCGAATCCACACCAAATGAAGCACCCAAAGAAGCGCCCGAAGCGAAAACCTGGGTAACCGAACACTCGGCACGCGTAGGCGGCAAGAATATCGACTACACCGTCACGGCCGGCACGATGCTCATGAAGGACAAGGAAGACAAGCCAATTGCCCTGTTCGGTTATACGGCCTACGTTGCCAAAGGCGGCAACAGGAACGAACGACCGATCATGTTCGCCTACAACGGCGGTCCGGGCTCGGCGTCGATCTGGTTGCACATGGGCGTGCTCGGCCCACAGCGCGCCATCGTTACTGATGCGGGCTGGAGCGAAAACGGCCCGTATAAACGAGTCAATAACGAATTCAGCATCATCGATGAGGTCGATCTCGTCATGATTGACCCGGTCGGTACGGGATTCTCAAAGCCCGTCGGCGAAGGCAAAGGTGAAGACTTCTGGGGCGTGGACCAGGACATCAAGTCGGTCTCTGAATTCATCGTGCAATACCTCACCGAGAACAAACGCTGGGCATCGCCGAAATATATCCTGGGCGAAAGTTACGGTGGCATCCGCTCCGGCGGCGTCGCTTATTATTTACTCAACAATCATATGGTCGCGCTGAACGGCGTGATCCTGGTTTCCCCGTTTATGGAATTCGCCACCGGATTCGCCGGCATGGGCATCGACCTGCCGCATGTCATGTTCCTGCCGACCTTTGCGTCAACCGCCAATTACCACGGCGCGCTCAAGGAAAAACATGCAGATCTTCCGGCGTTCATGGCCGAAGTGGCGGACTTCGCGCTTAACGTGTATGCGCCTGCGCTACTGAAGGGCAACAAGCTGGCCGCCGACGAACGGCGCGAGGTCATTGCCCGGCTGTCCGAATACACGGGCTTGTCTGAGGACT
>JAOUNH010000063.1 GCA_029881055.1 Gammaproteobacteria bacterium | reverse complement strand
ACTGCGCGCCGTGGCACGCAGCCGAAAGACGAGCCGCGTGATCACGCCCAGCACGCCCTCGCTGCCGATAAACATGTGCTTCAGATCGAAACCTGAATTGTTCTTGATGTAGCGGTTCATCGATGAGATGACAGTGCCATCCGCGAGCACGGCCTCCAGACCGAGTACCGTATCGCGCGTCATGCCATAGCGGATGACCTTGTTGCCGCCGGCGTTATTGGACACGAGACCGCCGAGCTGGCAGCTGGCGCGGGCGCCAATATCAACCGGAAAAAACCAATCAGCCGCCGCTGCCGCTTCCTGGGCGGCATGCAGCGTAACGCCGGCCTGCGCCGTAAGCGTCCCGGCCAGTTTGTCGACATCTTCAACACGGTTCATGCGTGCAAGCGACAGCACGATATCGTCGGCCGTTGTGGCACAACCCTGCACCAGGTTGGTCATGCCACCGAAAGGCACGACGGTTTGTCCGGCCAGGTTGCAACAGCGCAGGATCGCCGACACCTCTGCAGGGGTCTCTGGCCTGACGATCGCACGCGCGGCACAACCTGAATGGGTGCTCCAGGGGAATTCAATTTCCGCAACTGCAGGGCCGGTTACGACATGCCTGTCGCCAACGATACCCCGCAGTGCGGCAACTATGTCATTGCTCAAGATCGCGTCCCTCCAACAGACTCGCCAGATTGCCGGCCGCCAGTGTCACCACGGAACCGAACAGTGCGTACCACGCCCAATGCACCGGCGTTGCATAGGCAATTACCGACAATACACCGACCCCCACTACGAATCCCGTTAGCGCCGCACGTTGCCGCACGCGTGGCGCAAAAACACCCAGGAAATACAGTCCCAGCACGGGCCCGGCCGCAAAACCGCTGATTTTCAGTACGTTTGCGACGATGCTTTCGTTCGACGCGATCAGCCCAAACGCCAGGGCAATGCCGATCTGCACAAGACCGAAAGCAATGGTTGCAGTGCGGCCAACCTTAAGAGTCGCGGCATCCCGGGCTTCCGGCTTTGAGAGCGGCAGGTAAATATCATTGACGAAGGCCGCGGCCGAGGAGTTCAGCGAACTTGAAAGTGTCGACATGGCCGCGGCGAAAACGGCCGCGAGCGTGATACCGAGAAGACCCGCCGGCATGTAGTTGACGATGAAATAGGCCAGCAGTTGATCGTTCTTGAGATCGACCGATGAGCCCGCCTCTGTAATGCCAAACAGTGCCGCGAGGCCAACGCCGATCAGCAGGAACACGGCGAACTGCAGCATGACAATAAAGCCGCTGATACCGAGCGCCAGCGAGGCGTCGCGCTGGTTACGCGCCGACAGGTAACGCTGCACCATCATCTGGTCCGTGCCATGCGTCGCGGCTGTCAGAAACGCACCCCCGGCAAGTCCGGCCCAGAACGTCATGCCGGGATTGGCAAGGCTCAGGTCGAAATCGAAAATTCGCAGCTTGTCGCCATCGTTGGCGAACTGCAGCATCTGTGTGAGACCGCCCGGTGTTTCGCCAACGATAATCCAGGCGGCGGCCGCCGCGCCCAGCATGTAAATGACGAACTGCACGCAGTCATTCCATATGACGGACCTCGCACCGCCGATGAAGGTATAGAGTATCGTTACGGCACCGATGCTGATCACGCTCACGTTCAAATCGAGCCCGAGTACGATCTGCAGCACGAGTGCCGTCAGGAACAGCCGCAGCGCGTCGCTGGCGTTGCGCGTGAGCAGGAACAGGCTTGATACGATGCGTCGGCTCGCGGTGCCGAATCGCGTTTCAAGTACCTCGTATGCCGTGAACGGCTTGCCTCTGAAATAGAGCGGCAGCAGAACGAAGATGACGCCCATCCTGCCAACAATATAGCCGATGGTTATCTGCAGGAAGGTGAGGTTGCCGCCGGCCGCTGCTGCCAGGCCCGGCAGACTAAGGAACGTGACGGTGCTGGTCTCCGTCGCAACGATTGACAGTAACAATGCGCCCCAGGGCAGTGATCGATCGCCGAGAAAATAGCGCGTTGCCGATTGCCGGCCGCGTCCCAGCCAGATTCCAAAAACCAGTACGGCCAGCATGTAGGCGACGACAATCGCTGCGTCGAGGCCGCCGATATTAATGGACACGATTGCTCTTCAACATGAGCACATCATCGTAGACGCGCGACTCGAAGCTCTGCACCTCACCTTCTGCATTGACAACAGGAAACACATAAATCGGTTCGATGCGCGCCTGCCATGAGCCATCTTCCGCGCGGCTGACATCGACCAATACATGACCGTAGTGTTTGCCGCCGTCCTTGAGGATACCGGCATCGTCGACGATCTCCGGCGAATCCCTGTCGGCCGTGAAGAGACTGTAAGGATTGCTGACGTCGGGTTCGAGTCCGCGCAGGCCATCACCGCCGATGCCGACCGTATAGAAGTGCACCGTGTGCTCCGCATGGCTGCCATCGATTCCCAATTCCTGGCCCGGCACCGCGGAATGTTCATAAATCTCATCGTGGCCGGTGAAAACGGCGTCGACTCCGAAGCGCAGCAACAGCGGCGTGAGCTCTCTCAGCGGTAAGCCCGAAGAGAAGTTTTCGCCGTCACCTACGCCCGGCGGTCGGCCATGAATGCCTGACGAATACGGGGCCGGATGAAACATCACGAACGTGAACGCCTTGTTTATCTGCGCCTCCGCCAGGGTCTCTCGTAACCATCGCCATTGTTCGGAGTCTTCCTGCCACTCCGGTGCCGTGTCGGACAGGTACCAGTTGGTATCCGTTGGTGAACGCTCCGGCTGGCCATTGTTCGCATCGAGTACAATCAGGGCGATCGGGCCATGGTCCAGCACGTAGTAATTCGGGCGGCCGAAATAACTCTGGTACTTCGCGAGCGCACGCTGCGATGCTTCGCCCCCGTAGCCGCCGAGATCCCCGGGGCCGCCAAAGTAATCGTGGTTACCGGGCGCGGGCACTATCGGCGTCGACGCGGCTCCTGCCGCGTTGTGCCGCCAGAACTCGTCCCAATCGCGTTGCTCACCGCCTGACTGGACGAGATCACCGGCAATAGCCACGAAATCGGGATTGCTGTGAGCAATCGCGGCGAGATTCGCCGCGTAACCTGTCGTCTGGTCAAGCAAGTAGAGGCGCCCTTCGTCGGCCGCGCCGTAGGCCGGCCATGCTACCGGCACGCCGCTGGACTCAGGCTCGGTCTCGCTATCGCCGTATACCGCGAAACGTGCCCGCGAAGAATTTGGCGTGCGCAGTTCCAGGCGTGCAATCTCGCCGTCCTGCTCGACCTCAATTCGATAATTGCTGTCCGGCTGCAGCCCCCGCAGCACTATTTCATGTCGATACGGCAAGGACCGCGCCGTCTCAAGGTCGCGAAACTCGGCCAGGTGGTAGGCGAGTTCGCAGGCAAGACGAGGCGTACTGGTGAGTGTCTCGCTTGCCGGATCGGCTACGCGCAGCGTTCCGGTATTCTCGAGCTCGCTGTACCAGGCGATCGTAGCGCCATCATTCGAGACCGATTGCAGATAAGGCGAAACGCGATACTGGCTTGCTGCCGGGCCGAAATGCGACGGTGCTTTTTTTGTATACGCCGCGACACGTCCGTGCCAGCCCTCCAGCCAGCGCGCTTCATTTCTTTCGCTCGGCGCATTCGCAACGCGGCGTTGCAGTCGATTCGCCGCCGCTTTGCTGAACTGTTCGACCAGCGCCGTATCCTTGTCCGCCGCTGCGACGACATCACCGAGTACCTGCACGAGGCCCCAGCCTTCATCCGCATAACGTTCGCGTGGGTTGCTGCCAAGACCCTTGAAGTTGTAGTAGTCAATGACGGCGAACAAGCCTTCCGATGTGCCGAGTAATTCCTGTAGCAGCGCCGTCAGCGCTTCCTTGTCGCCGGACTCGAGCTCAAGCGCATTCCACCTTTGCCGGAAACTGGCGACGATAAATTGCGCCTGCTGCGGTGCCGTACTTGCAAGCCATTGCCGCAATGACGCGACACGCTCCGACTCCTGCGCCGCATCGAAACTCTCCTTGTCGCTCCACGGTGCGTCAGCAACGCGGCTGTCCTGCAACCAGTCCGGCAAAGCTACGCACGCGCTGCTGCGTTCGTGAACGTAACTCAACATCGCCGGGAATGTCTCGTCGAACGGCGCGTCAACTCCTTCGGGAAACCAGATGAAATGCCCGATGCCCATTGACGGAAAATCTTCGCCAGCGCCCCAGAACGTCAGGTATTTCGTTTTGCCGTTGGTTTCGTTCTCGAATATGCGTGCGGCAATCCAGTGATATTCTGCGTCGCCGAGTGGCGGCATAGCGAGCCGTACTTCGCGGTCCGCTAGGGCACAGGCGGCCAAGTACAACGGCAGCAACACCCATAATAGGAAAAGCGCCATGCTCCTGCCTGCCCCGGGGGATGGGGTCAGGCGGGTGCATGGCGCAATGTCGTCCCGCACAGAACTAAATAGTTAGCTCTTAGTTGAACTGATACTTCAACGCCAGCTGAATACGGCGTGGCTTGTAATAATCATCAGGCGTTCCGAAGGTGGCGTCATTCATATCGCGATGATAGTTGTAGCCGGTCTGGTTATCGAACACGTTGAAGACGTCCGCCCGTAACTGAACACGGTGTCTGTCAGCGAAAGTGAAGTAGTGCGTGTAGTTCAGATCGAGCTGCCAATGTGCCGGCGAGGTTCGCGAACCTGCCGGTTCGGCGTTGCGAATGGTGTCGCTCGAACTGCCAGTCTGACTTGAATACCTGAACCGGTCCCAGGCCTCCCAGGGCTCACCGGACTGGTAAACCAGGTACGCACCAGCACGACCATCCCACGGCATCTGGTAGTAACCGTAGACTTTCAGCATATGCCGGCGATCGCCGTTGAGATTGCCTTCCTTGAGATTCCAGAGCTGGCGACCTGCGCCATCGGCGATGTTTGACGAACCGATGAAGATCGCCTGATCGTTATCAGTCGTAGAGCCGTCCTGGTCGAAGTTACCGTAGTAGTGACTCCAGGTGTACGACGCGTTGACGAACATTTTCTCCGTCGTGTACTCCGCTTCGAAGCTGGCTTCCCAGAACTTGGTGAAAGCGCCATCAAGCTCGGCGATCACGTAGGATGAACCGCCGATCTCGCCACGGATGCTGTTGGGATCTCCAGAGCTGCCGAGATTGGGGATATATAGCTCAGCGGGAACGCCCGCCGGCAACCCTTCAACAGGATCCGGGAAGGCAATTCGAGCGTTGTTGTTTGTATCTTCCCAGAAATTCTTGGACTCGCGGTGACGTAGGTGTCCGCGAAGACTCAGCTGGTCCGTAGCTTCCCACGTCGTTCCAACGAGAAACTCGTTGGTGTAACGCGGGCTCAGGCCATCCGCGAACCACTTGCCGGACGACGCCGCGAGCGCTTCGCTCTCAACGAAGTCGCCATTCACATCGAAGTCAACTTCGACGGTGTTACGCAGGTTGCGATCCCAGGACGCTGCACGTGCCAACGATGAGGCTGACGGGTTATAACGCGCGTAGTTCGCATAGACAGAACCCCTGTCCGAGTAATCCCAGTTCACACCAAGACGCGGCTGGATCATGTCCTTAAAGTCCACCTCGTACATCTTGTACGCGGTACCCGGGGATTGCACAAAGCCCGTGATCGGGTTCACGCCGGAAGGCGCCGGAGCTAAACCCTGGCCGTAGAGAATGTCGTTGCTCAGCATGACGCCTACGTTGTAGGTCCAGTCGCCAGCGATGATCGTGTCATTGAACTCAATGCTCTGCAGCTCGGAACTCGAATAAATCGACGGAATCAATGCGCTGCCGCCCGGGTCGAGCAACGACTGTTGCTGCACGCTCGCACGGAAGTACAGCGGCGTTACACCGTCCGAGGCCAAAGTCTGGCCACCCAGAATTTCGATAAAGCCCCAGCCGTTCGAACTGCGCGCGAGGTCCTCAGCGACCTCCATGTACTGGTAGCCAACATGCAGGTCGTGGGTGGTATCGCCCACATAAACCGTATGGTCGAACGCGATTTCAAAACTCTCGCGCGTGTATTCTACTTCGTCGATCGTGCTGCCACCGCCGACCGCGCCACCACCGCCAGGGAAGCCTGCCGTCGGGTTGGAGCTGAATTGAGCGATATACGGTGCGATGAAATTATTGAAATCCGCATTTGCTGCGCCGTTAACAGGATCATTCGGGTCGCGGTAAATAGGTAGATCGAGATATCCCTGCGTGTCGAGCGCGCCGATATTGAGCGAACCGCCCTGTTGCGGACTAAACGAGAACAGATTGTCGGGACGGTCCACACCGGAAGTCTCATAATCCGTGTACTTGAAACTCAAGGAACTGGCATCGGAAACGATCCAGGAGCCTTCGAGGATCAGGATGTCCTGCGTATTCGTAGAACCCACCGACAAGGATGCAGCCTCATTGGCCGAAATACTGCCATTGGCCACATTACGATCTGACGTACGGTAGCTTGCATCGAGCAGGATATTGTCGGTCGGCGAGAACGTCAGCTTGCCGAAATACTCGTCGCGTATGTTGTCGTAGTCACCCACGGTACCGTAGGAGTTGGAACTGTTGCTGCGAGTCCGTTCCGGACGATAGTACGAGGTATAAAAATACAGGCGATCCCTGAGGATCGGGCCACCAAGACTCAGCGTGGACCAGCTGCGATCCTCGTCAAACTCGAGCGAACTGCCTGTGTCCTGATCACTGGTCATCGAGCTCGTTTGTACCTGGTAACCCACCTCGGCCTTGAACTCGTCCGTACCGCGCTTTGACACGGTATTCATCAGGAAGCCGCCGGAGCGGTTAAAGCCAACGGCTTTGGCGCCACCGCGAACCACTGACACCTGCGCGATGTCATGCGAGGACGGCTCGCTGGACAGCACACCAAACAGCGGCAGTGATACGTCAACACCATCAAACTGGTAGGTGTTGTCCTGACCTGAACCGCCGGCACTTGGACCGCGAACGGTGAGTTCAGAATATTGCACGCCAGGAATGAGCTTCATCATGTCTCGATAGTCCTGGCCAACGGGGATTGCGTCGATCGTTTCGGCGCTGATCGCATTCTTCAGCGATCCCTGGCCGGTATCGGCAAACAACTGCGTGCCCTTGACAACGATTTCTTCAATCGCCGCGCCGGAAACCACGTTCATCTCGGCTGTCTGCTGCAGCGGCACAAACACGTTCCGTGTCTGCGTTGAGCCGTCAGCAAACGTGTATTCGAGCGTGTAGTTGCCAGGTGGCAGCAAACGGAAGCGATAGCGGCCATTCTCGGCGGTGGTCGTCGTTCGTGGCTGCGGCAATACATCGCTGCTGGCCTCGATGCTGATGCCCGCTACACCTGCGCCACTGGCGTCGACAATCTGTCCGGCAATTTCACCGGTCTGCTGCGCATTGGCATTCGTGGCGAAAAACGCGAGCACCAAGGTGACGCTGAATATTCTTAAGATTGATTGGAATGCGCGCGATGAAATGACGGACACTTTCCCCGAATTGGACAAGGTCATGGTGATGCTCCCCTGATTTGAATGGTTTTCTTGACTATGACAGCCTTGTACGGCATAAAATATCATCGAGCACGGAAAAGTAAAGAATTATTTATTCCTCCCGGAATCCCTCTCACGCCGATCGAAACTCAATAGATGCTGCGCCGTACTACTCACCTTTTTATCACGTTTATTGCGACTTTCAACATCGTTGCATGCAGCACTGTCCAGACGATGGATTCGGCCAACCAGAACAGCCGCGTCAGTATCATAGTTATTCATCATACGTCGGCCGATTTCGGCGATTCGCTGCAGATTTTGACCCGGCCATCGTCCTACCCGGTCAGCTCGCACTACCTGATTCCGGAACCGGGCGACCAGAGCTACGGCAAATCCAGACTCGAGACCTACCAGCTTGTGGACGAATCGCGCCGCGCCTGGCATGCGGGCACCAGCTACTGGGCGGGCAAGAGCGGCCTCAACGACCAGTCGATTGGCATTGAGCTTGTGAACCGCACCTGGTGCCACGCCAGCGAAAAGGGTGTCGAACCCGATACAGGCGCGCGCGATCGGCTGTGCTTCTACCCTGATTTCGCGGATGGTCAGATAGCGCTCCTTACCGAGCTGCTCGACAAGATTCTGGAGCGCCACCCCGACGTCAAACCGACACACATCATCGGCCACTCCGATATCGCACCGGACCGCAAGATCGATCCGGGCCCGCGCTTCCCATGGCAGCGGCTCGCGTCGCTGGGCTATGGCGCCTGGTACGACGAAGAAACCGTGATTCGCTATTGGGAGAGGTTTCGTGAGGAGCCACTGCCGCTGCTCAACCTGCAGAAGGCGCTTGCGGCCTATGGCTACAACATCGATCCGACAGGTGAAGATGACGAACAAACGCGCAATGTCGTACGTGCGTTCCAGTTGCATTTTCAGCCTTACGAAGTTACCCGCGAGATGAACCGTGAATCGGCGGCGATTCTGTTTGCCTTGCTGGACAAGTACTACCCTGAACAACTGGATGAATTGCTGCTTGCAGAAGCGCCGCTGGATTCTGAAACGCCGCCTGAGAGCGTCCCGATGGACAATACGGCAGATTTGCCGCTCGCCGAACCCGAGAAGAAACAATGAAAATAACAGGCTTCGAACTTGGCAAATTGAGAATCCCGCTCAAGATGCCCTTCAAAACCGCGCTGCGCACCGTCGACTATATGGAAGACGTCGTCATCGTGTTGCAGACCGACACCGGCCACAAAGGCTTCGGCAGCGCTCCGGCCACTGCCGTCATCACCGGAGAAACCCACGGCTCGATCATCGAGGCGATTCGCACGATTATCCTGCCCGCCATCAAGAACGAGGACATTCAAAACCTCAATCATGTCGTCGATCTCATTCAGGGTTCCCTCTACAAGAACTTCAGCGCCAAGGCGGCCGTCGAAATAGCGGTTTACGACCTGTTTGCGCAGTCTCTCGGCGCACCCTTGTACAAGATACTCGGCGGCGGCGAGCCGGTACTCTCGACAGACCTCACGATCAGCGTCGACTACATCGACAAAATGGTGCAGGACGCCATCGACGCCGCGGATAGAGGATTCGAGGCGCTGAAGATCAAAGTCGGAAAGGACATGCGCGTCGACATCGAACGCGTCAAGGCAATCTATGCCGCCGTCAGTGACAGGGCGCTGATTCGCCTCGACGCAAACCAGGGCTGGACGCCGAAACAAACCGTCACGGCGCTGCGCGAACTCGAGAGCAGCGGCGTTGAGATCGAATTCATCGAACAACCGGTTCGTGGCAACGATGTCGAGGGCATGAAATATGTCACCGAGCGGGTGACAACGTCCGTTATGGCAGACGAGAGCAGTTTCGGACCCCGGGAGGTAATTGACCTCATACAAATGCGCGGTGCCGATATCATCAATATCAAGTTGATGAAGACCGGCGGCATTTCCAACGCAATCAAGATCGCCGATATTGCGGCGCTGTACGACGTCGATTGCATGATGGGCTGCATGCTGGAAACAGCCATCGGGGTTTCGGCAGCAGCACATGTGGCGGTGGCCAAATCGAACAGCATTACGCGTGTCGATCTCGATGCGCCGTCACTCGCGACGGTGAACCCGGTCGTCGGCGGAGTCTTGTTTAATGGTTCCGAAATCAGGATATCGGACGCACCCGGGCTTGGCATCGAAACAATCAGTGAGTTGTCCATGCTGAAGTTTGACAGGGCGGCCGCCTCCTGAGCCGTCGAGGCAATCCCTGTCATGCATCTCACGGTAGATTTCTGGATCGACAGAACGAAGCAGGTTGACGAGCTTCTTGCGGGCCCGGCAGCTGTCGCGCAGATTGTCAGCGATGCTTTCACGAATGATCCCAACATGGTCGACCTGGCAGCCTTCCCGGACACGGTGGCAGGCAGTGACGTTGCAGAACGTATCCGCTCGATCAGCAAGCCCTACGGCCAGGACCTGTTCTACCGCGACGGTAGTGGCGTATCTGCAGCCGACTACGATCGTTATAGCCGCAACCTGAATCTCGATCGCTTGCCGGATCGGGTCAATGTGCGGCTCGGCATGGTTTTGCGGCGTGCCGACATGCGAACGTGGCCGACGCAAGACATCGTGTTCAAGACGCAGGAGACTTTTGATCTCGATCGCTTCCAGGAAAACGGACTGTTTCCCGCAGATGTGGTTGCTGTGCTGCACGAAAGTGCGGACGGCGAGTGGTGCTTCGTGCAGTCCTACAATTACGCGGCATGGGTGCTGAAAGACAGGATCGTCACGGGAGATCGCGAATCGATACTGCGGTATCGCGATACCGAAAATTTCCTGATCGTCGCCGGCGGCAAAGTGACGACCAACTTCAATCCGAAGGTGGCTGCAATTTCCGAACTGCAGCTCGACATGGGAGTGCGTCTGCCGTTGCTCGACCCGGACAGCATCGAACGCAGCATTGACGGTCAGAATACAAAATCGAGTTATCCCGTATTACTGCCTGCTCGCAGCGAAAACGGCGAACTCGAATTTCGCACCGCGCTCATAGCGCGAAACCAGGATGTTTGCGTCGGCTACATGCCCTACACGCGCAAAAATATTCTTCACCAGTCATTCAAGTTCCTGGGGGAACGCTATGGCTGGGGACACTCCTACAACGCGCGCGATTGCTCGGGCCTCGTGATGGAGGTGTACAAGACCTTCGGCATCCTGCTGCCCAGGAACTCATCGCAACAACGCAACAGCCCGATCGGCAACAACACCTTTTTCGGTGACAGTGACCATGAAGCGGAGAAACTAAAGGTACTTGCAACCTGCGATGTCGGGGATCTTCTCTACTGCCCCGGCCACGTCATGCTGTACCTCGGCACGGTCGACGGCGAGCCCTACGTTATCCACAGCCTGTTCGGTGCCGGCTGGTCCGAGGAAGACGGCGGTTTCCAGGAAGGCGTGTTGAACGGCGTTGCGGTCACGCCACTCCGGCAAATCTACATGTCGCCGGAAGCAACGTATTTCGATCAGCTGTACAGCATCAAGCAGATCCGCTAATTCGAGCGATAGTCGATACCCCGGAACAGCTGCTCGGACAATATCAACCTGCGCGTCGCTTCGTCGGCGCGGTCCCACGCTTCCCTGACTCGCGCCTCACTATCCGGCTCTTTCAGCAGCACACTGACCTGGGCGCGCTTGAACAGCGCCATCGGGTAGCCCGGATCGTAGCGGGAAACCTTGTCGAGGCTGGCCGCCGCATTGGCAAACTGCCGATCGGCCAGGTAGAGCACGCCGAGCTCGAGGTTTTGCCTGAAGCGCTGCTCGAGAATCCGGCTGGCCTGCTCGAACGCGCCGATCGCCGCTTTCGTTTCTCCCCGGCGCATGTGCATCTGCCCGAGCTGCACCCACTCCGGCCCGGGCGAGTCTTTGTATTGGGTGATCTTCTCCAGCGTTTGCATCACCTTTTCGTCCTCGCCCCGCCGCGCATAGATGCCGAGCAGTGCTTCCAGGGCGGGCAATCGATCGGGCATTTCCTGCAACACCGACTCAAACAACGGCTCCGCGAGGTCCGACTGCTGAAATCGCAGATAGTGCATGGCGTGGTAATGACGCAGATCGACCGAGCTTGGATTTATGGATCGGGCGCGTTCGAAAAATCCCTGCGCCTCTGCTTTGCGGTCGGTCACGGAGTAGGCAACCGCGAGACGCATTGCGACCATGAAGTTATACGGGTCGGCCTCCAGAATGCGTGAGAACACTTCGATCGCCGCGTCATAGTTGCCGTTCGTGAAGTAACCTGAACCAACATCCAGGTCATGGTAAAGATGCACCATGTCCCTGGGATTGGGTGCGGCATCGCGCAGGATGGGTCGACCGGATGTACCTAAGTAACCGAGGCTTGCCAGTCGCTCCACCGTCTTGTCGCTGAGCGTCTGCTGCACTTCGGCCTTCTTGTCGAGCGCATCCAGCGCCCTGGCAGAGTACGCACTGATGGCCCCCTGCAGCGCCGGTGCCAAATCCACTTCACCTGCCAGGTTGTTTGTTTCGCCGGGATCGGACGTAAGGTCGAAGACTTCGATGTCGCCGGAGCGGATCATCTTGATGCCATCCTGAACCACCATGAATTGTGGCTGCCACCCGTACTGCAGGTAGGGTTTCAGCGCCTCGGCCAGCACCGGTTCCTTGCCGGGTGCCAGCAGGCTGCGTTCACTTTTGGCACCGGCCCATTCGAGGGCCGTATCGAATACCTGTCGAACGCTGACCGCGCTATCAACGCGGCCCGGCGCGATGCCGTCTCCGGCAATAATCAGCGGCACGCGCATGGTCCCCTGGTAGAGCAGATTGCCGTGCAAGGCCTCGCCATGATCGCCGAGGCCCTCCCCGTGATCGCCTATGACGATGATCTTCCTCGGTTGCCCGGCATAACGCGCCTCGAATGCCGCCAGCAGGCGCCCGGCCTCGCTGTCGATAAACGCCAGCTCGCCTGAGTACGGATCATCCGGGTATTGCGAGCGAAAGGGTTCGGGCGGCTCGTAAGGCGCGTGCGCATCGAAATAGTGTACCCACAGGAAATCCGCGGTGTTCGGAAGCGCCAGGTATTCCAGCGCCGCGTCGGTGGTCAGCGCGGCCGAACGTTCAGCCAGGTTACCGGGGAAGGTATCGTCATAGTGGTCGAAACCTCGCGCGAGGCCGAATTGCCCGGCCAGTGGAAAGCCGGAAACAAACGCCGCCGTGCGATAGCCAAGCGCCTGCAAGCGGCTGGCCAAAAGATCCAGTTGATCGCCAACACGGCGACCGTTCTCCCGCACCTCGTGATCCATCGGATAAAGGCCGGTCATCATCGACGTGTGGGACGGTAAGGTCGTCGGCGTCGTTGCATAGGCCTGCGTGAAATACTGCCCGCGGTCGGCCAGCGCTTTGAAGTGCGGCGTTGCGACTGTGCTGCTTTCGATGCCGAGGCGATCGGCCCGTGTCGTATCCAGCGTTATCAGCAGGATCGCGGGGCGCTCGCCGTCCGGCAAGCCCTTTGCCTCTGTGCCGTTACCTGCGGGCGAACAGCCTGCGACCAGCGCGGCAAAGATCGCGATGCAAAACGGAACCGTTAATAATTTTGCCAGCTTCACATTCACCTGTTCCTTAGTCCTCTCCACGAGCGGTGACTATTCAATCTTCCAGACAACCTTGATGGCGACGGAAAACAAAACGAGGAACACCATAAACGCAAATAGCCATCCGCGCATCCATCCGGGCCCCCAGTTAAGAATAAGCTGCGGTGACGCATTGATTTCAAAACGCCCGATGGAGGTGTTCGCATCGAGGTAGCCGGCGGGATTGGCAAACAGGTAATTCCACCAGAGCCTGCGGTGAATGGTACTCGCGGGTGCGGCCGTTGGCAGGCTGAGCTGTTGCTGGCCACCGAGCATTAACGACGCCGTCTGGCCGTCTTCGGGCGCAAAAAAGGTCCACGCATTTCTGCGTGCATCCCA
>JAOUNH010000062.1 GCA_029881055.1 Gammaproteobacteria bacterium | reverse complement strand
TGATGGCAGACTGAAACGCGACGACAGAATCACCGCTGTCGCGCAAGGTGCTGAGGGGGAATTCGTTGATGTAATAGGATGGCGCCTGGACGATGTTGTCGACCTCATTCGCGGACCGACGGACACGATCGTTCGACTGCAGATCATACCGGCCAACGCGATCCCCGGCAGCCCAAAAGAAGAGATCTTACTCACTCGCGGCGACGTCAAGCTTGAAGAACAAGCAGCAAAAAGCAAGATAATCAAAGTACCCAGGGAAGGCCGAGAATGGTCTATCGGCGTCATTGAGGTTCCAGGGTTCTACCGGGACTACCGCGCATTGAACAACGGCGATACCGATTTCACGAGCGTTACGCGAGACGTCAAGCGCCTCATCAGTGAACTTGAGGAAGATGGAATCGACGGTCTCGTTGTCGATATGCGCGGTAACGGCGGCGGACATCTGACAGAAGCCACTGCTTTGTCAGGTCTTTTTATCGACAACGGTCCGATTGTCCAGCTTCGAAATTCAATTGATATTGAACGCAGCCCCCCGCAACGGCTGGACGATCCCGATCCCGTCGCGCGAGTGGCCTACAATGGGCCTTTGGCGGTACTTGTCGACCGATTCAGTGCATCCGCTTCCGAGATTTTCGCGGGCGCGATCCAGGATTACGCGCGCGGCGTCATCGTCGGACAACAGACCTTCGGCAAAGGCACAGTGCAGAACCTCTATTCGCTGGATCAATACTTTCGCAGCGAAGACGAACACGGCTTCGGGCAGCTGACATTGACGATAGGCAAATACTATCGGGTGACCGGTGCAAGTACTCAACATCGAGGCGTCTATCCGGACATAGAGCTGCCCTCCAACATCGACGCCAGCATCGTCGGTGAAAGCGCTCGAGAGAATGCTTTGCCTTGGGACACCGTGAACACTACTCGTTTCGCGGCCGGCGCTCCGCTGAATAATACGATTGAAATGCTGGCCGCTAACTATACGGAGCGCTCCAAGGAAGACCCAAATTTCCAGTACCAGATGGACCAGATTCAGGCAGGCAAGCGTATCCGCGATCAGAAGACACTTTCCTTGAACATGGAAACACGACGAGCGAACCGGGCCCGCGAACTGGCAGAGGCTCTAAAACGGGAAAATGACAGGCGCATTGCGCTGAATCTCGAGCCACTGGAAAGTCTGGATGACCTCGACGACGACGATCTGCCAGACGTGCAGCTCGATGAGGCTGCAAAGATCGTAACGGACATGGCGACGATGCGTGAGCTCAACACCATACCGGCCCAAACGGCGCAGGTTCAACACTAAAGCGGGAGGCTTGCGCAGCTAATTCGCGGTGTTATACTCGGCTACAACACCGTAAGGAAGAGCTCATGGCAGATCGGCGAATACAGCCGCAGCAACAGTCGAGCATCGTTGCCAGTGCAACGTTCTTCCTGGTGCTTGCCATGGTTGGCCCGGCGCTGGCTGCATCAGACAGGCAATTCCCCTGCCCCAACGAAGCGCTTGCTGCGGATTTGGAAGTTCCGGTTCAGGCCCTGGTGACACACCTGGCCGCCAACGACATTTCAGGTCCGTCCAGCAGCCTCCTCGCCCCCCTTGCAGAGGCGGCAATCCGGGAGGCGTTTAATGAGGTAGACACTCCGGCCGAACAGCCGGAAGTAAATTTAATGAAGGCAGCGGTATCCCCTTCCTTGGTCGAGTCCGAGGCGAATCCCGTCATATCGCCTACCGAGGACGATGGCACCTCGAGTGCTGGTGGCCCGGTTCCGGACATAAATACGCGTCTTCCAGGTGTCTCTGACGAAGCCTTTTCACGCTACAAGAAACAAATGTATCGGCGCGATATCTAGATTCAGCGGCTGAGAACCTTCGAAACTCCAAAGTAATTATCGCCAAGCAGGTTGGCGTCTTTTTCCTTTACGACCCCATTCGCGTCAATAACAAAAACGGTCGCAACCGATCCGGGCACCGGCACCACGTCCTCATCGCCACGAAATATTGCATGTTCCGCAATCAGTTTGGCCCTGGTTTGTAAGACATCCGCAAAATCCATAACGCTTTCCATTGAGTCCCAGCGTTTTTCGATGCGTTCAATAATCTCATCGCATTCGTACTTTGTACCGTAATTTATCGCACCGACACTCTTTTCGCTGGCCTCCTTCGCCAGTGTCGCGAGATTATCGTCTTCGAAATGCAGGTACAGTTGCTGAACGAAAGCCATAATCATGAAATTTATGGATCGCTTTGTCGCATTATCCAAACCACTGTGATCGGGCGGCTCAAGGTTTTGAATACCCTCCAGCGATTTGAGCAGTTCCGTCTCTTTAGACTGTCCTTGCTCTATCCGCGAAGCAATGCTCGATATCTCCTCTTCCAGATTGCGTCCGCGAAACATTTTTGCCATGCCGTTCATCGTCGCGAATTTATGGCGCACGGACTGCAGTTGGTCCTCCAGGAGTTGGGTCTTGAGGCGTTGTTCATTAATCAGAGGTTTTAGGTCGTCAATTTGCTGCGACCTTTGCTCGTTCCAGTCGCTTATCGCTTGATTCTGGATACGCTTCTCGCGTTGCTGTTTCAGCTGCTCGGCAAATCGCTTCAGCTTCGAGTTGCAGTGCACTGCAAGACGGCGAAGCTGATAGAAGGCGACAACGTTATGAACCCAATCGCGATCAAGCAGCAAGCCCTCGAGATGATCCATTTTCTGTTGCACGCGTGCAGTCGCACCCTCATGCTGCTTGATCCGATCCAGCAGCTGGTACTTTTCCTTGCGCAGGGCTGCGAACTCTTTCTTGAGCTCCGCGCGATTGCGGAACAGGTCGACTAACTTGTCGTTGTCCTGAACGTCGTCTGGATGCGCTTTGAATAGTTCTGACAGGCTCGCCACAGTGCCTCACTTTACATAATCACGTTGCGCCAAACCCAGGGCTGGCGCTCGTGCCAAAGACAATAATGGCAATTGATTCGATGGGAAACTCGGACTGAATCGACAGTTTTGCAATCGACTTGGCGACCGGTAAGGTCAGGATTTCACGTCGCTACCTGTCTAGGATCAGGTGTCCCTGGTCCGAGAGATACTCGAGCCACTTGTTGAGGATCATATTGCAGCGCCAGCGACGATCCAGCTCCAACTTGTGCTCGAATACGAGCCTGCGCAGCGCTGCGTGCCGTTGCGTTTCTCCGATCGCCAGTACCTCGGCCTGCCGACCGTCGAGATAAATGCGCACCATCATGTCGGGATTGACCAGCAAGCCTTGATCGGTAGCAAAATGGTAGGTAAGTGACAAGGTGACGGTGTATCGACTGGTCTCAATAACTTCGACGTAAAGATCACAATCTCCTGCCACACGAGAGCGGAAGCACCCATCAATCCGGTCGACATCCGGGATCAGTCGAAGCAGGCGCAAATAGTTACTTTCATACAAAGCCATCAGACCGACAAAGCTTTTCGGCTTGACGACAGTTTCCGGAACCAGGTAGGAATCAAGTAACATGCCGCCAATATATCAGCAGCAGTCAGTAAATATCAGGGTCGTACTCGGCGCTCAACACCTGTACTATCCAATATTCTGCTCGATATTTCTTCGATCGAAAACTTTGTTGTGTCTATGTGCGAGATTCCATAGCGCCGAAAGATTTTTTCCGATTCACGAAGCTCAAACCTCACCTGCTGAATCGACGAGTACTTGCCGATCGGACGTCGCTCTTTTCGTATTTGCTGCAACCGCTCAGGATCGATCGACAAGCCGAAGAGCTTGTGCTTCTGCTTCACGAGGAAATCGGGCAACTTTCCGGATTCGAACTCTTCGTCAGTTAGCGGATAATTGGCCGCGTAAACGCCGTACTGCAGCGCAAGATATAGGCAAGTCGGTGTTTTTCCGGACCGTGACACGCCTACCAGAATCACGTCCGCGACATCATAGTTACGGCTAACTCCACCGTCGTCATTGGCGAGCGCATAGTTTGTGGCCTCAATGCGCTTCATGTAGGCCTCAATGTCGCTCATGCCATGCGCGCGACCCGGTTCGAAACTGGGCTCCTCGTTTAACTCAGCTGACAGAGGCTCGAGAAATACATCAAAGATATCCAGATAAAGGCCATCTGCTTCTTTTAACATTTCCCGGTATTCGTGTTGCACGAGGCTCGAAAACACGATCGGTTTTGGTGCGCCGGTTTTCCGTACCGCGTTAATGGTACGGACCGCCTGCCTTGCCTTGTCTTCAGTATCTATAAATGGCAAAGTCACTTGCCGAAATTTCTTAGCCGAAAACTGTGTCAGCAGGCTGTGTCCGAGCGTTTCCGCCGTGACACCGGTTTGGTCAGAGAGAAAAAAAACAGTGCGTTCTTCCATGCGTTCGATTGTCCATTTCCAGCCAGGGAAAACAAGGGAGTAACCTTTGGAGCCATTTGTTATCAAGCTCGATGAACTCGGCATGAACGATGTCGAAGTGGTCGGGGGAAAGAACGCATCTCTGGGTGAAATGATCAGTCACCTAAGCGGCCTGGGTGTGAGCGTTCCCGGCGGATTTGCAACTACGGCCGCCGCCTACCGTGAATTCCTCGGCTCCGATGGCCTCGATCAGCGGATAAACGCCCTGCTCGGCGACCTTGATGTAGACGACATTGGCGCACTGACGTCCGCGGGTGCGCAAATAAGGTCCTGGGTACTGGCGACAGCATTACCGCCGCGCCTGATGGACGACATCGTTGCCGCATGGGAGCAAATGAGCGATGGCAGGGACATTACAGTTGCCGTTCGCTCCTCTGCTACGGCAGAGGATCTGCCAGACGCCTCGTTTGCGGGCCAACAGGAGACATTCCTCAATATCCGCGGGCTGGACAATGTTATCGAAGCGATGCACCAGGTATTCGCATCCCTGTTCAACGATCGCGCAATAGCTTATCGCGTTCACCAGGGCTTCGATCATTCCCTGGTCGCACTTTCCGCGGGAATACAAACCATGGTCCGAAGTGATATTGGCACTTCGGGTGTGATGTTTACGCTCGATACCGAGTCCGGATTCAGGGACGCCGTATTCCTAACGGCCTCTTATGGCCTCGGTGAGACCATTGTTCAGGGTGCGGTTAATCCCGATGAATTTTACGTGTACAAGCCAGCGCTGGCTGCGCGAAAGCGGGCAATACTTCGCAAGAACCTGGGCAGTAAAGAGATCAAGATGATCTACAGCGAAAATCCGCAGCCCGGAAAGACAGTCGAAACCGTCGACGTCTCGGACAGCGAACGCGCGTCGTTCTCATTGTCCGATGCCGAGGTCGAAGCGCTCGCGACCATGGCCGTGACCATCGAACAGCATTATCAACGACCAATGGACATCGAATGGGGTAAGGACGGGAGCGATGGCAAGCTGTATATACTTCAGGCCCGTCCGGAGACCGTACAAAGTCGCAGCGGCCGCACCATACAGCGCTACACGCTCAAGTCCCGTTCGGACGTGATTGTAGCCGGGCGAAGCATCGGACAAAAGATCGGTGCAGGAACAGCAAAAGTTATCCGTAGCGCGGCAGAAATGACCCGTGTGCAGATCGGAGATGTACTTGTTTCCGACATGACCGATCCTGACTGGGAACCGGTCATGAAGCGTGCCTCCGCGATCGTCACGAACCGCGGCGGACGTACTTGTCATGCTGCCATTATTGCCCGTGAACTGGGGATACCTGCGGTTGTTGGCTGCGGCGACGCCACTGAGAAAATCCGGGACGGTGCAGCTGTGACGGTAAGTTGCGCCGAAGGCGATGAGGGCTTTGTCTATAACGGCAACCTGGAGTTTGAGCAGACACAGATCGAGCTCGATGCTCTACCCGATATTCCGCTGAAGATCATGATGAACGTCGGAAACCCGGACCGCGCCTTCGATTTTGCGAACATACCGAATCGCGGCGTAGGACTCGCGCGCCTCGAATTCATTATTAACCGGATGATTGGCGTCCATCCGCAGGCTCTTCTGGACTACGATTCGCTGGACGACACTACACGTGCCGCAGTCGACGAACAGATGGCAGGATATGATGATCCGGTCAGCTTTTTCATCGACAAACTCGCTGAGGGGGTTGCGACGATTGCCGCAGCATTCGCCCCTGAGCCTGTCATAGTGCGAATGTCTGACTTCAAGTCAAACGAATACGCCAACCTCATCGGCGGCCGCGCCTATGAACCCGAAGAAGAGAATCCTATGCTGGGATTCCGGGGTGCCGCACGCTACGTTTCGAAAAGTTTTCGTCCGTGCTTCGATATGGAATGCGAAGCGCTGAAGCGCGTCCGCAATGATATGGGCCTCGCCAATGTGCAGATCATGATTCCGTTTGTCCGAACCGTGCAACAGGCCAAAGAGGTGATCGCGGTCATGGCGGAGAACGGTTTAGAACGCGGCAAAGACGATTTGAAGGTCATCATGATGTGCGAGCTCCCGACGAATGCCCTGTTGGCAGATCAGTACCTTGACCACTTTGACGGCATGTCGATTGGCTCCAACGACATGACGCAGCTTACCCTGGGACTCGATCGGGATTCCGCGCTGGTCGCCGCGGATTTTGATGAGCGCGACGATGCCGTCAAAGCCCTGCTTGCAATGGCCATATCAGCCTGCAAAGCGCGTAACAAATACATCGGAATTTGTGGTCAGGGTCCATCCGATCACCCGGATTTGGCCCGCTGGCTGCTGGATCAGGGTATCGAAAGCCTGTCCCTGAACCCGGACACAGTGGTTGAGACCTGGATGTTTCTCGCCGGCGAAAAGGTCTAGAACCGGTCGTAACCTGAGCGACGCGGGGCACGTATGCGCGGTAGCCAGATTCCCATGATGATACCGATGAGCAGCACCAGGGCTCCGGACAGGAACCAGTAGCGCGTCGTCTGGCTCGAGAGCTGGAGATTTTCCTGCTCCAGCGTATCGGCGCGAATCTGGGCCGCTGCAAGCTGGTCCATCAACGATTGATTCTGTTCGTTAATGCCGAGGACATTGGCAGCGGTTCTCTTCGTGTCCGCCAGTTCCTTTTCAACTGCTGCTTTCTCGCGTTCGAGGGTCGCGACGCGCTTGTTGGCCGCGTCATACTCCGCTCTGATCGCCGTCAGCTGGGAACCCAACGTGCTACCGCGAGAATTTGCACTGGTGAGTTCGCCACTTAAAGACTCAAGCTGCTCCCTGGCGCTGCGCTCGTTCATCAGATAGCGGGTCAGGACCCAGCCTTCTGTACCGCCAGCCGTCCGGACCCTGGCATACCCCGACTCGGCGTCACGTTCCAGTACATCCAGCTCCGTGCCACTATTGATCATCAGCTGAATCGCGTTACTCGTGCTGGGGCCCGATCGCAGCGTAATTTCGAACTCATCGCTAACCCAGGCAGGCTCGCCAAAGGCCGCGGGCGACGCAATGAGCAGCAGGAGGCAAAGCACAGGAAGTGTCGTATTTTTCATTTCGTAACTATAAGACAAGGCGGCGATTCTCGCCAGTCAAAGATTAATTAAATCAGTCGCTTAAAGGCGACAGTTCAGCAATATTCTGCTCCCAGTTACGGCCGTCGAACGGAGTCTCGGTAACCGACTCGATGGTAGCGGGATCCAGGCACAGTACGTTAACACTGTAGCCATCCGGGTGGGAACGTGGGACATAAAATGACTTTATGCCGCAATGCTTGCAGAAGAGATGTTTGGCGACACCGGTATTGAACGTGTAGGTCGTGATCGCCTCTTCACCCTGCAACAGGCGAAAGTGCTTGTGCGCAACAAACAGGTGCAAGAACCCCGTCATTGAGCAGATACTGCAATTGCAGCGAGCGGCCTCGATGGCCGCCGGCGCATCGATTTCGAACCGGACAGCGCCACAGTGGCAGGATCCCTTATGCGTCGTCATGTGCCCTCCTTGATCCACACAGCAAGATGGTTATTTGCCGGCATCGCGTAAAGCCTTGCTCGTGCCAGATTCTTCGCAGCTCCCAATTCGTCCAGGGACTCAAGATGCCGAATCCCCATTTCCGGATCACGGGAACGCAGGGCCTTGTGAAAAGTGGCGTTGCTCTCGGTATTGAACTTGCCGCCTTGCCGAAAAGGGCCGTAAAGGCAGAACACACCGCCATCGACGAGCAAGCGACCGACGATCGCGAACATTTTCTCGACAGCGGCAACACCCATGATGTGCGCCGTATTCGCCGAAAATACGGCATCCCATGGACCGGCCGGATCCGCATCCGTCATTACATCCAGTGCAAAAGGTGGCAACAGGTTCCGAAGTTTTGCTGAGTTCACCCACGATACGATGCCGTTGAGATTCTCACGACAGTCACTGGTCTGCCACTGGAGGTGGGGCAACGCGCGGGCAAAGCGTACTGCATGCTGCCCGGTTCCCGATCCGATTTCGAGAACTCGCCCGCTGGCGGCAAACTCTGTTCGTAATATCTCAAGAATCGGACCGCCGTTTCGCTCGGCGTATTCTGAAAACGGCTTGTCAGGCATTGCCGGATTCAGCGCTCAGAACGGCAGCGTCGATGAAATGCTCACGATACCAGCGCAATTCCTCGATCGAATCGCGTATGTCGGCAAGCGCCAGGTGTGACGACTCCTTTTGGAATCCCTTTGCCAACTCGGGCGCCCAAAGCGCTACCAGGATTTTCAGCGTGCTGACATCAAGATTGCGATAGTGAAAATATCGCTCCAGATCGGGCATCTCGCGAGCCATAAATCGACGATCCTGGCAAATGCTGTTACCACACATGGGGGACGTGCCCTCGTCGACCCAGTCCTTCAGAAACTCGATAGTCGCTTGCTGGGCATCGGCAGCGTCGGTATTGCTTGCCAGGACTCTAGCCGTCAGGCCCGAATTTCCATGGTGACGCGTATTCCATTCGTCCATATTTTCCATGGTTGCCTGGGACTGCCGTATCGCCAACGCTGGACCGACCGCAAGTTCGTTCAGATACTTGTCCGTGACGATTGTGGCGATCTCAATTATTGAGTCAGTCTGCGTACACAAGCCTGTCATTTCCAGGTCTATCCAGATCAGATTGGTCGCTCGGTCCGGCTGAGTATCAGGCATGGTTGATGACCTTCAAAATTAGACTGGCGTAGTTTACATGGCCGGAGAGTGCAACGCTGCCTGCATGGCGGCATACTTCGCGAATGAATGCACAGTCCGCCACCGTCATCGCAACATTCAGCCGCCGCATGCGGCTGCTGCTTGCCGATGGTAAGGAAGTTGATGCCCGGATCAAGGGTAAACGAATCAAGGCTGTCTGCGGCGATATGGTAAAGGCGGAGCCAATCGACAACGAGTCCGACTGGCTCATCACGGAAATCAGCGAGCGACGCAACGAACTGACGCGGCCCAACATGCGTGGTCAGGTCGAGGTACTGGCGGCCAATGTGGATACACTGGTCGTGGTCGCAGCCGTTTCGCCCTTGCCCGACTGGTACATTGTCGATCGCTACCTTTGTGCGGCGGAACTGATGGGCGTTAATGCCATCGTGGTATTCAACAAAGTCGATCTCCTGGCCGGGCACGACATCGAGATAGAGGAATTGCAGGAGTACAGGAACATCGGGCTGCCGGTCGTGGAATGCAGCGCCGAAACCGGATTCGGCATGAAAGACTTACAGGACGCCCTCTCAGGCCAACGCGCGATTGTCGTGGGTCAATCCGGTGTCGGAAAGTCCAGCATGATCAATCACCTTGTCATCGACTCACAACAGCGAACGGCTGACATCTCCAGCAAAACCGGGGAAGGCCGTCACACAACCGTGAACTCAGTGATGATGCCATTGCAGGGCGGTGGCGCGGTGATCGATTCACCCGGGGTGCGGGATTACGCCCCTGCACTTCTGGATTCGAGTGATGCCGCATCGGGTTTTCGCGAGATTGCCAAAGCAGCACAGTCCTGTCGCTTTGCCAACTGCCGCCACTTACGTGAGCCGGGCTGTGCAGTGAAACTCGGCGTAGATAACGACACAATCAGTTACCGCCGCTATGAGAGTTACAAGCGCATGGTAAACCTGACTGAAAAGCTGGCTGAGGGACGTTACTAACCGGGTGGCCAGCTAAGCGTGCGTCCGCCGAGCAGATGCAGGTGTATGTGAAAGACGGTCTGTCCAGCTGCCTCATTGCAATTCATTACCGCCCGATAACCTTCGTCCGATAAACCTTCCGCAGCCGCAATTTCTCGAGCGGCAGAATACAGGCTGCCGACTATCGCGTGATCGTCTTCACCAATGTCATTAATAGTCGCGATGTGTTTTCTCGGGATAATCAGCACATGCGTAGGCGCTTTCGGGTTGATGTCGCGAAAAGCGACAGCCGAGTCCGACTCATAAACAATATCTGCCGGAATATCGCCGGCCAGAATCCTGCAGAACAGGCAACTCTGATGTGGCTTGGACATATCGACTCCTACTCAACGGCGCGCCGGCCATAAAACGCATGGGACAAGGTACCCCCATCCACGAACTCGAGCTCACCACCCAGCGGGACCCCGTGTGCGATACGACTTGCGGCGACTTGCGCACGTGACGCGAGGTCGGCGAGGTAATGGGCTGTGGCATCTCCTTCAACGGTTGGATTGGTGGCGATGATCAGCTCTTTGACCTCACCTTCCGCCAGCCACTCCTCGAGCCTCTGTAGACCCAGTTCTTCCGGGCCGATTCCGTCGAGCGGTGACAGATGCCCCATCAGGACAAAGTACAGCCCGCGAAACCCGGTCGCGTCTTCCAGCGCCATGACGTCTGCGGGTGACTCGACCACGCACAATTGCGTTGTGTCGCGACCAGTCGCCGAGCAGATTGCGCACAAATCGTGCTCCGTAAACATGCGGCAACGGCTGCAATGTCCTATCCCGGCGACAGCAGCGGCAAGCGCGGCCGACAGTCCGTTCGCACCTTCACGGTTTCTTTCCAGCAGGTGAAATGCAATTCGTTGTGCCGACTTCTGCCCAATACCCGGCATGCAGCGGAGGCCTTCGATCAATCGAACCAGTAGCGGTGAATACGACATCGTTTAGAAAGGAAGCTTCAAGCCAGGCGGAAGATTGAGGCCAGATGCCATACCGGAGAACTTATCCTGCACGGTTTTTTCTACCTTGCGTATGCAATCGTTAAACGCAGCGACAAGAAGATCCTCCAACATGTCCTTATCGTCGCCCAGCAACGCATCGTCAATTTCGACGGCCTTGACCTGGTGCTGGCAAGTCATGGTAATGCGCACCATGCCGGCTCCGGATTCGCCAGTCACCGTCATCGACGCCATTTCCTCCTGCGCCTTCTTCATGTTGGCCTGCATTTCCTGGGCCTGCTTCATAAGCTGGCCAATACCGCCCTTCATTCCTGCTCTCCCGAAATTAGCTCAATCGATTCTGTTTTTAGTTCCGCCCCAAACATATTCTTCAAGGTTTGCACATTGGGGTCTGCTTCCAGCGATAAACGCGCCGCCTCAAGTCGTTCATCGGCCATGCGTGACTCCTGCTGCACAGGCGTTTCTTCCTGGGCCGCACCAACAGAGATATCCACCGCGAGCTTTTCGCCAAAATGCTCTGACAAACTAACGGCAATGGCGTCCTTTCGCTGCTTGGTTAACATCGACTCCGAACGCGGATCGAGACCCAGAAAAACCGTACTTCCTTCGCGCCGCAAAAGAGCACAGTTACTTGCCAGCAGGCGCAAGGCACCGGTCAGGCCAAGGTCGGTAACCAGCTGACTCCAGTCCGGGTTGGACCAGGAATTTTTCGGCGACGCTGGCTCCGACGCCTGCGTCTTAACAAGCTTGGGTGCAGCGGCCCCGGATTTTCGGGACACTTGCTCCTTTGACGAGCCGCCACCCGCCGAGCCCCCCATTTCCGCGGTCGCAGGTTTGAATGCCAGCATACGGAGCAGAGTCATCTCTGTGCCGCTGCGCGGGTCGGGCGACAAGTGTAAATCCCGTTTACCCATAATTGCGACCTGGTAGAAAAGCTGTACGTCGGCCACGGGCATCAGTTCTGCAAGTTCAGAGATCTCATTTTCCGAGAGCTCATCTTCGGCGTCGCTGGTACCGACAATCTGGTAAACCGCCACCCTCTGCAAATCCCGCGCGATGTCATCAAGAAGACGCGCATAGTCGGGAAACTGCTCGTCAATTTCGCGGATCGCAGCAATAATGCCCTTCGCGTCACCGGACGCCAACAGCCGCATCAAGCGTGTAACGTGGTCGCGGTCGATGGTACCCAGCATGATCGCCGTCGATGCTGCGTCAACTTTTCCACCGCAGTATGCAATTGCCTGGTCAAGCAAGCTCAGCGCATCACGCATGCTGCCATCCGCTGCCCGTGCGAGGAGCGCCAACGCGGCGACATCAAATTCGACCTTTTCCTCGCCACAAATGTGAGCCAGGCGATCCGCCATCAGGCGCGGCGTCATACGCTTCAGATTGAATTGCAGGCAACGCGATAAAACCGTCGCCGGCAGCTTTTGCGGGTCGGTGGTTGCGAGCAGAAACTTGACGTGCTCGGGTGGCTCTTCCAGGGTCTTGAGCAACGCATTGAACGAACTCTTCGACAACATATGGACTTCGTCGATGAGGTACACCTTGTATCGGCCCCGGGCTGCGGCGTACTGCACGTTATCGAGCAGGTCACGCGTGTCGTCGACCTTGGTTTTTGACGCAGCATCGACTTCGATCAGGTCGACGAACCGACCTTCATCAATTTCCCGACAGGCGCTGCAGGTTCCGCAAGGCGTGGCACTGACACCCTTTTCGCAGTTCAGGGCTTTGGCCAGTATGCGAGCGATCGTAGTTTTGCCAACGCCACGTGTACCGGTAAACAGGTAGGCATGGTGTAGACGTCCGGACTCCAGGGCATTCATTAGCGCCTTAAGCACGTGCTCCTGACCGACGGTATCGGAGAAGTCTTTGGGTCGCCATTTGCGGGCCAGGACCAGGTAGCTCATGGATTAAGGCTCTATAAATCGAGTTTCGTTGCGGGAGTCGCACAGTGTAACGCAAGTGGCCCGCGCCAGCTGCTCCCCGGCACCCGGCGTTATCGCTACCGTTGCTCCCTTCCGGGCCTGGCGGAGTTCACGACTGACCGTCGCGGGGAAGCCGACGCGGGCCGGGCGCGATTATCCCTGCTCAAGCTGCAGGACACAACGCTCTGTCGGACTTATCCCCAGAGATGGCTGTCTTTTTCGATCACCTGAGAAGATGAGCCGACAATCAGCGTATCCGGGCCACGCACAATCTGAGCGTCCTTGCCTGGATAGTCGAGCGCGTCAAGAAAGTGCTGCATGCAATTCAAGCGTGCGCGTTTCTTGTCGTCCGACTTCACTACGGTCCACGGCGCATCGGCAGTATCCGTGTAAAAGAACATCGCCTCCTTGGCCTCGGTGTACTCGTCCCACTTGTCCCGGGATTTCTGATCGATCGGACTCAATTTCCACTGCTTCAGCGGCGACTTCATACGTGCTGCAAATCGCCGATCCTGCTCAGCTTTGGTCACCGAGAACCAGTACTTGAACAATCGAATACCTGAGCGGGTCAGCATGCGTTCAAAATCGGGCACCTGGCGCATGAATTCGAGATATTCGAGCGAA
>JAOUNH010000061.1 GCA_029881055.1 Gammaproteobacteria bacterium | reverse complement strand
GCACGCCAGATCGCTTTTGCCGGCCTCGGCGCATCCGGGCACGTTGCCAGCGATGCCTGTCACAAGTTCTTCCGGCTCGGTATCCCCTGCTCCACGTTAATGGATACGCCGATGATTCTGCAATTCGCGGCGATTGCGGAAGCGGACGATGTCCTGGTGTTGCTGTCGCACACGGGGCGCTGGCCCGAATTCGCACAAGCGGCGCGAATCGCAACCCATCGCGGCGCAACCGTTATCGCGATCACCAACCCGGCCTCGGATCTCGCCCGCGCGGCTTCCATTTTGTTTCCGGTCCAGGTCATCGAGGACACGAGTATCTTTACGCCGATGAGCTCACGCCTCGCGCAACTCGCGTTGCTGGATGCGATCCACGTCGCCCTGGCCCTCAACCGTGGCTCGGCAGCCAGTGATCGCCTGCGTCTGAGCAAGGATGCACTGCAGCCCGGATTCGGTGGCTGAAAAACCTGTTTCCCGGTTCAGGTCGCTTGTGGGCGACCAGTTTCCCCGGCTTTTATGTTACAAATGCAACATGAAAATCGAAAACCCAACGTCCCGGGACATCGCCGATCTGGCCGGTGTGTCTCAAGCAACTGTCTCGCGGGCGTTACGAAATTCCCCGCAGGTACGTCCTGAGACCAGGGCACGTATTCAAAGCATTGCCAAAGAGTTGAATTACTTCGTCAATCGCAACGCTGCGGGCCTGCGGACTCACCACAGCAACACGATCGCACTGTTGCTGTTCGATGAGACGGGTCGTGGCCAGGCGCAGATCAATCCTTTCTTTTTGTCTATGCTCGGTTACATCACAAGGGCTGCTGCCCGACTTGATTACGATATTCTGATTTCGCTGCAACAGCTGCACGACGACTGGCACATCGAATACCAGGCAAGCCACCGGGCCGACGGACTCATCCTGCTCGGATACGGCGATTACCGGACTTACAAAGAGAAACTGGACGCACTGGCGGCCGCGAACACTCGTTTCGTTATTTTTGGTCCCATCATAGAAGACCAGCCGGGCAACTCGATTGGTTGCGACAACGTTAGCGGCGGCCGCCAGGCAGCACATCACCTGTTGAAAATGGGCCGCAAGCGCATCGCGTTTCTGGGCAATACCACGCGTCGCTGCCCGGAATTCGCCGATCGCTATCGGGGCTATGTAGGCGCGCATGACGCGGCCGGCGTTAAACCCATAGAAGCGCTCAAGGTTGATGCCGATAATCTGGAGCAACTTGGTATTGAGGCCGTCAACTCCTTGCTCGACAGCGGCCAGGCATTTGACGCCATTTTCGCGGTCACGGACGTTATCGCGATTGGGGCCATGAAGGCCCTTCAAGCACGAGGTCTCAGAATACCGGGTGATGTCAGCGTCGTTGGATTTGATGATATGCCTCTCGCGTCCCACGTCACGCCTGCATTGACGACCGTGCGCCAGGACATTCGACTCGCGAGCGAACGCCTGGTCGAAAGTATCGTGGGCCTCATCGAAGCAGAGCCCGTCAAATCGACGCTGATGGAACCGACGTTAGTGGTGCGCGCTTCCTGCGGTGGCCAGCGCCTGTAAGGCAATCAACTGCCCCAAAACTTTTTCATTGCCGAATTCTGCGTCGGCAATAAGCACACGCACACCATGGGCTGGCACGTCGATACTCGATTTCTGAATCGGCGTACCGCTATGTGCGTCGAGCCAGGGCACATCGTACAACCACGCGCCCGCATCGATCGTCGTTCGGGTATTGCCTTTGTTTAGCAGTACCAGCGCTGTCTGGTTCACGCCGTCGTGTTGGTAAACGCGGTAAAAAGCGGCTGTGTCATCGGTAAATTCGAGATTGACCTGCAAGCCGCGCTGCAAGGCGATGGCGTTTTTTCGCAGGTTGGCGATGCTCGCAAGCGCGTTGTGGATCGGGTGGGTTTTCGCAACTTCGATGTTTTCCACCCCAAAGTAATCACGGTTGCCGGCATGTTGGTCCGTGCCCGCGCGAAACGCGCTCTCCGATCCGTAATAAACGACCGGGATACCACGACTGGTGAACAGCCAGTTATTCGCGTCTATAAATCCCGATACGTCGGCATCAAGACGCGTCATATCGTGATTGTCGTAAAAAGTCATCAGCTCGTAGGGGTTGTAATAGACGCCGTCATCGAGGTGCAAGTACGACTTCAATATTGCGTACGAGCCGCCGCTCCTGCCAAACACTTTCGACATCGCCTCCCGGCCGGGGAAATCGAGCACGCTGATATTGCCGTTTTCAGGGTAGGTGAATTGCGCCAGAAATTTCGGGTCGAAAGACCACGCCTCGCCAAACATGAACAGGCCCGGGCTTTGTTCTCGAACGCGGTCTGCAAACGCTTTCCAGAATCGTAGCGGCATATGCTTGATCGTATCGATGCGAACAGCCGCCGCGCCTTGCGCGATCCACTTCGAATGTGCGGCAACACAGTAATCGAGCACCGCAGGATTGTCATAGTCCAGGTCCGACAGTTCAGCAATGTCCGGCTCATGCCTGTAAAACGCATGCAAGGGGTTGCCTGAATCAAGCTCGCTGGGATGGAGATTGCCGTGATCGGCGACAAGCTGGCCGTCGGCACCGTAGATTTCGCCGTAGCCGGGTTGGTCGTGTGGCATCGAGAATGACGGCGAACCGTGATTGCAGACGATGTCGAGTACGGTCTTAATACCGTGCTCGACGCGTAGCTGCCGAGTCAGGTCGGCATAGTCCAGGCCGGGCGAGGGAAGGTGTTCATCCAGCTCGAAAAAATTGACGCCCCAGTAGCCGTGATAGCCGGTCTTGCCCTTGTCATTGGATCCACCCGCCCCCGGCACCATGCCGCCGGTGAACGCTTCGTCCGGGTTGTCGATGATGGGCGTCAACCAGACGGCGGTGAAGCCCATATCGGCAATGTACCCGGCGTTGTCGAGAACGCCTTGGAAATCACCGCCGAGATAACCGATGTTGGCGGGCGGCAGACCGTCGAGCTGGATCGGCCGATCGAAAGTCCCGAGTTCAGGACCGCCCTGGTCAAGCTGGTTGTTGGCCGGATCGCCGTCCACGAATCGATCGGTGACGATGAAGTACACATTCTCCGCCGCAAACGGCTCGAGGGTGCCGTAGTAATCGAGCGCTGGCTTGACCGCGTCTTCGCCGCCTCCGCAAGCGCCGAGGCAGGCTGTTGCAAGCAGCAGCAGGTATCGAATTTTCATTCTGGCTCCGCCGATTTGTCGACCAGCAAGGTCGCCAGGCCCGCAATGATCATCATGGCGCCGCCGATGATCAGCGCGTAAATGGCCTGCAAGTCAAAAAACTCGCGCAACAACAAGCCCAGGAGACTTGCCGCAACCAGCTGCGGGATAACGATGAAGAAATTGAAGATGCCCATGTAGACACCCATTTTGTGCGCGGGCAGGTTGTTGGACAGCAAGGCATACGGCAAGGACAGAATCGAAGCCCAGGCGAAACCGACGCCGATCATCGAAAAGATCAGCATCTTGGGATCGCTGATGAAATAGAAACTGATGAGGCCAATGCCGCCCAGCGTCAGATTGAAGAGATGACAAACGCGACAGCCGAGTCGATTGGCAACGAACGGGATCGCGATTGCTGCGAGCGCCGCGAAACCATTGTAGGTGGCGAACAGCACACCGATCCAATCTGCTCCATCGTTGTAGTTCGCGCCAGCAGCCTCCGTCGCGCCATAGTGATAGGCAGTCACCGCAGCGGTACCGTATATCCACATTGCGAAAAGTGCGAACCAGGAAAAAAACTGTACTACCGCAAGTTGTTTCATTACGCGCGGCATATGAAACAGGTCATGCATGATTTCCGTGAATCCGTTATCGGGCTTGCCGGGTTTCTGCGCGAAGGACATTGCTATTTGCAGCAGACCGAACACGACCAGGCCACCGGCCAGTACAAACAGGTTCTTGTCGAGTCCCGAGCTCACGATCCAGTACCAGAGCGCCACGCCGATGGCGCCGCTGCTCACCCCGCCATTAAGATACTTCGACGCGGATCGTCTCGACGTATCGTCAGTAACATGATCATCGGTGCGGGACTTGTCGAATTCAGCGAGTTGTTGCGGCGAGTATTCGTGCGAACGATATACAGTCCACATAACGGCAAGCAGGAATGCTACACCGCCGATGTAAAATGAATAGCGCACGGACACGGGGATCTCACCGGCTGGGGCTTCGTTGCTGATACCAAACCAGTTCGCCATCATCCACGGCAATGCCGAAGCGACAACGGCACCGACGCCGATGAAGAATGTCTGCATGGCAAAGCCGCTGGTGCGCTGCTTCTCTGGAAGATTGTCGCCGACGAAGGCGCGAAACGGCTCCATCGAAATGTTGATGCTGGCATCCATAATCCAGAGCATGCCGGCTGCGATCCAGAGGTAAGGAGAATTCGGCATAACAAACAAGGCCAGCGACGCGAGGATCGCACCTGCCAGGAAGTACGGTCGCCGGCGACCGAGACGGTTCCAGGTCCTGTCGCTCATGTAACCAACGATGGGCTGCACAATCAGCCCAGTCAGAGGAGCCGCTATCCAGAGTATCGGAATGTCGTCGATCGGCGCGCCGAGGGTTTGGAAGATGCGGCTGACGTTGGCATTCTGCAGGGCGAATCCCATTTGAATGCCGAGAAATCCGAAACACATATTCCAGATTTGCCAAAAACTTAAGTTTGGTTTCTGCTGCATCTTGGTCTCCCCCTATAGTGCTGCGTATTCTAGCAACTGGGAGAATTGCCGACCCCGTGATGCAAACGTATTCATTTCCTGTATCACACTGAAATGACTAATATTTCAGCAATTCAGGGGGGTACCAAATGCGTCTAGTTCAGCTTGCGGCCATAGCTGTGTCGCTATCCGCGTCAATCGCGTATGCGGATTTCGGCCAGTACCTGAGTCACACGGTCGATGGGCCGTCCCTGGTCGTAATCAGCGACATGGGCGAACTCAGAATCACCGCTATCGACGATGCCGCCTTCGAAGTTCATTACCTCGAAACAGGTGTAAAGCAGTTACCTTCTTTCGCCATTGATCATCAGCCAACCGACATCGTTACTGCGCTGAGCGACTCGGACGAAACAATTGCTTTTATGAACGACGGCATCACGGCGATCGTGAACAAGTCGCCGGTCTCCGTGTCGTTTATTCGGGATGGTGAAGCCCTGGTCGCCGAAGACAGCGGCTATTTCGCTGACGAAACCGCGCGCGGTTTCCGGTTCCGGCTCAACGATGCCGAAAAGATTCTCGGCGGTGGTCAGCGAGTCATGGGCATGGATCGGCGCGGTCAGCGCATGCCGCTGTATAACAAAGCGTCGTACGGCTACGAGACGGAAGCATCGCAAATGTACTTCAGCATCCCCGCCGTCATGTCGTCGGACAAGTACATGATCGTGTTCGATAACTCGGCCAGTGGCTGGCTCGATATTGGCAGAACCAAATCTGACGTCTTGTCATTCGAAGCTGTCGGTGGACGCACCTCTTACATTGTCATCTCCGGCACCAGTTACCCTGCCCTGATGCAGAACTACACCGATGTTACGGGCAGGCAACCTCTGCCGCCGCGCTGGGCCTTCGGCAATTTCGCGTCGCGATTTGGTTACCACACAGAGAAAGAAGCCCGCGATGTCGTCAAGCGATTCCAGCGTGCCGATATTCCGCTCGATGCAATCATCCTGGACATCTACTGGTTCGGACCCGACATCCAGGGGCACATGGGAAACCTCGACTGGGACCGCAAAGCCTGGCCGACTCCGGAGAACATGATCAGCGATTTCGCCGAACAGGGCGTGAAGACCATTGCTATCACCGAACCGTTTATCCTCAGTACTTCGAGCAAATGGCAAAGCGCCGTGGACAGCGGCGCGCTGGCAATGTCCCCAACTGGCGAACCACGCCGCTTTGACTTTTATTTTGGCAATACCGGACTGATCGACGTCTTCAATGAGACCGCGCAGGAATGGTTCTGGAAACCGTACGCGATGCTGTTTGACCAGGGAACGGCGGCAACCTGGGGCGACCTCGGCGAGCCCGAGGTGCATCCCGGCGACGCCTTGCACTTCCTGAGCGACGCCGGCCTGCAAGCGACCGGCGACGAGATACACAATGCCTATGGGCATGAGTGGGCGAAAATGGTGTATGAAAAACAGGTTCGCGACTACCCACACATGCGACCGTTGATATTGATGCGCTCGGGCTTCGCCGGCTCGCAGCGTTACGGCATGGTGCCCTGGAGCGGCGACGTGAATCGCAGCTGGGGCGGACTGCAGCCACAGGTCGAACTCGGCCTACAGATGAGCCTGTTCGGCCTCGCTTACAGCCATTCGGATCTCGGCGGATTTGCCGGCGGCGAAACCTTCGACAAGGAACTCTACACACGCTGGTTGCAGTACGGGGTGTTCCAGCCCGTATACCGGCCGCATGCGCAGGAACACATTCCTGCCGAGCCCGTCTTCCACGATCGCCGCACCCGCAACATCGTGCGCGACTTCATCAAGCTGCGCTACCGCCTGCTGCCCTACAACTACACGCTGGCTTACGAGAACAGCAGCAGCGGAATGCCATTGATGCGACCGCTATTTTTCGAAGACGAAAGCGACGCTGCGTTGATTGACGAGAAGTTCGCGTACCTGTGGGGTGACGCATTCCTCATCGCGCCGGTGCTGAACCCGGACGTATCCGCGGTCGATGTCGATCTGCCCGAGGGCGTGTGGTTTGACTTCTGGAACGACCGTCGCCACGAGGGTTCGCAGACGATCGCTTTTCCGGTGACGATAGAGACGATACCCGTGCTCGTGCGTGCGGGTTCATTTGTGCCGATGGTAGACGCCGTCCCGACTACGCGTGATTATTCAAGCGAAAACCTCACTTTGCACTATTACGCCGACGCGTCGGTCACAACGGCCGGCGGCCAGATGTACGAAGACGACGGCCAAAGCCCCACGAGCCTCGCCGACGGCGCTTACGAGTTGCTGCAGTTCTCCGCACAACAGGCGGGCGATTCGCTGACGATAGAACTTGATCGTGGCGGCGGAGACTACGATGGGCGCCCTTCGAATCGAACCGTCACGCTGGTCGTGCACAACTGGACCGCTGATTTACAGACCTTGCAGCTCGCTGGCACAACGATAGCGGTGCGAAAGCAAATGCCGAAGACAGGCAACGCCGCCGTCGTCGATCGGAAAAACGCGACGCTGACCGTGCGCTTCGACTGGGGCCATCAACCGGTAGCGCTGCAGATAAACGAGGCCGAAGAAACAGGAAAACCGGTCGTATACCAGGTTTGGACGCGCCTGTTCGGCAACAAGGTCATGAACAACCGGCCCTGGGGCACGATCGAAGACAACGGCGTTGGCAAGTTCAGCGATTTCAACGACGAGGCACTGAACGGCATCCGTGATCTTGGCGTCACCCACATCTGGTACACCGGGGTGCCGCACCACGCACTCGTGGGCGACTACACGAAATACGGCATCAGCGATGACGACCCGGAGGTTGTCAAAGGACGCGCCGGATCGCCGTATGCCGTCAAGGACTACTACAACGTCAACCCGGACCTTGCCGAGAACCCGGCAAACCGGCTGCAGGAATTCGAAGCGCTGATTGAACGCACGCATGCGCACGGCATGAAGGTGGTCATCGATATCGTTCCCAACCATGTGGCGCGCCGTTATGAATCGATCTCCCGCCCGGAGGGCGTCACTGATTTCGGCGAAAACGACGACACGTCGGTCGACTGGGCACGCGATAACAATTTCTATTACGTCGTTGGCCAGGATTTTCAGCTTCCCGATTTTCCGGAGCATTATCAACCACTTGGCGGAGAGGATCACCCGCTTATCGACGGCCGGTTCGACGAATCGCCCGCCCGCTGGACCGGCAATGGCGCGCGCGTCGCGCAGCCGGCTTTCGGGGACTGGTATGAAACGGTGAAGGTCAATCACGGCGTGCGGCCGGACGGCAGCTACGCTTTCGACATGTTGCCGGAATCCGCGCGCGACTGGACGAACGCTCAGCACGCGGCTTTCTGGGCAGACAAAGACGTTCCCGACAGCTGGATGAAGTACCGCCAGATTGTTCTCTACTGGCTCGCGAAAGGCGTCGATGGATTCCGTTATGACATGGCCGAGATGGTGCCGGTCGAATTCTGGAGCTACCTGAACTCCAGCATCAAGGAAGCTAATCCCGACGCGTTCTTGCTGGCCGAAGTGTACAACCCGCTCGAATACCGCAATTACATCCAGCTCGGTCGCATCGATTATCTCTACGACAAGGTTGGCCTCTACGACGCGCTAAAGCCCGTCATGCAGGGCATTGCGCCGACCAACACACTGGCCGCCGCGCAGGCAACCGTTCTGGATATCGAAGCGCACATGCTGCATTTCCTCGAGAACCACGACGAGGAGCGCATCGCCAGTGCGAATTTCGCGGGCGACGCCAACAAGGGAAAACCGGCCATGGTCGTATCTGCGTTGATTGGTCGTTCTCCGACGATGATCTATTTTGCACAGGAGCTTGGCGAGGTCGGTGACGATAATGACGCAAACTTCAACAATCCACCGAAGATGCGGACTACGCAATACGACTATTGGGGCGTGCCGTCACAACAGCGCTGGATGAACGGTGGCAGGTTTGACGGCGGCGCGCTGACTGACGAAGAAAAGAACCTGCGCGATTTCTACCGGCGCGTGCTGAACTTCAGCGCGAAGAGTCCTGCCATGGCCGGTGAATACCGGCATCTGCCCGCCAATAACGATCACGTGTTTGCATTTGCCCGATGGAATGGCGACGAGCGCCTGATCGTGGCCAGTAACTTCGACGATACCGCACCGGCTGCCCTGACACTCAAGATACCTGCGGAAACGATCGATCAATGGCGGATCGAAGATGGGCGCTATGATTTACTCGAACAGATCTACGGCAGTCTTAATGGCGAGCTGGTAGTAGACCATGGCGTCGGCAGCGTGCTGCTGGAACTTGAGCCCCTGCAGTCCGCCGTTTTTCGACTCGGCGACGGTCGGTTTAAGCCTCGTGATGACGCGCCTTTCTTAGACGATCCACAGGGAGCGAACGTCCTAGGGACCTTGCTCTACTGGAAGGATGTACGATCGGCGTTCCTGACCGAAACGCGACACGTTGCGATATGGCTGCCGCCCGGATACGACGAAAATCCCGGTAAACGCTATCGCGTCATCTACATGAGCGATGGGGAAAACCTGTTCGACCCGCGTATTGCGAGTTGGGGCGTCGACTGGGGTGTGGACGAGGCCATGATGCGTGGCGCAGCCGCCGGCCTGTTCGAGCCGGCGATCGTGGTGGGCGCATGGAGCTCGCCACAGCGCGGACCTGAATATTCCCCGTGGCATGACGCGCCGCAATACGCCCGCTTCCTGATGGAAGAACTTATGCCGCGCGTGAACAAGGAGTTGCGCACGCTGACCGGCCCGCAAAACACATTTGCCATGGGCTCGTCGATGGGCGGGCTGCTGTCCTTTTATCTCGTGAAGGAGCATCCCGACGTTTTCGGCGCCTGCGGTTGCGTATCGAGCCACTTCGCCTTGTCCGAGCGAATGTTCGCTGACCATTTAGGGAAGGACCCGGAAACGTCTGACGGCACGCCGTTTGTCGTTCGTGATATCGAATCGGGTGACACGATCCGGGGTGGCCGTTACCTCTTCGACTACGGGACCGAGACCCTCGACTCGACCTACCACGCCGACCACGCTCCCGTACTCGCCTGGTTCCGGAAGCAGGGCATGAAGGACGGCCGCGACTTCCGGTTCGCCAGGTATCAGGGCGCCGACCACAGCGAGCGCGCCTGGCGCGCTCGCGTCATCGATCAGCTCGAGTGGTTGCTCGCCACGGACTAGTCGCCCGGTTCGCGGCGAATTCGCCCACTACCAGCCCCAGGAAACGCCCAGCGAAACCAAAGTCCCCGGATCTTCCTGAAAGGTAACGACATCCCCGCGGCGAATCTCGATCAATTCCCCAAGAATATTCTGGGCCTTGAACTTGAACGTCAGCCTTTCGGTCGGATACCAGAAATACGTGGCATCCAGCGAATGAAACGGCTGCTCATATCCGTCCGGTGCCCCGTTGCGTCCCGCGACGTAGAGGCGTTCGCCGAATACGTTGTAGATCAGCGATGCCGTGTGTGCGCCATCGTGGGAGTCGAAGCCGAGCATGACGTTAACGACGTACTCCGACGCTCCTGACAGGGGTCGCACGGGATTCGTTGGCACGTTGGCGTTCGGGCCCGCGACCAGCTCTGAGTCCTGTACGGTGAAGTTGCCCTGGACGAACAAAGTCTCGAACGCATTACCGAGGAAACCCAGCTCCTTGACGAACTCGAGTTCTAAGCCGTCGATCGTGGCGGACTCTGCGTTGATGATTTCACGCGCGACCGTCGTATCACTGGCCGGGATTTCGAAAAACTCGATGGGGTTTTCAATGTCCTTGTGAAACAACGTCGCGGACAGATTGTCACCGTTGCTGAAATACCATTCTGCCCTGAGATCCAGGCTATCGATATCCGACGGCACAATTCCCGGGTTGCCGCGCACCAGGTCACTGGTGATCGGGTCGATGTAACTGGAATCGGTAATCTCGCGCAGGTCCGGACGTACTGCAGTCGCGCTGTAGCCGAGACGCAGCTGGAAGGTCTCCGCCCAAAGATCGCCCATGTAGGTGATTCCCGCTGCAGGATAAATGCGATCTTCATTGAACACGCCGCGCCGCAATTCATCGACGTCGGTGGTTACCTGCGGCGATGCCTCGCTGAACCCGTAGGGATTCCAGTCGACCGCCGCTTGACGGTAGTCCTCCCAACGCGCGCCGACGGCAACCCGCCAGGTATCCTGGATCGTCCAGTCCACTTTGCCCCAAACAGAGTCGGTCATCGTCGCGGCCAGGTAGCTGTTCGAATTCGTACCCTGCCGGTCGAATGCAATGTTGTTCGCGAAAGCGTCCGGGCCAGCGCCCGCCAGGATGTTCTCGTCGGAGAACACCTCGCCCAGCGTGCCTTCGAGGACAGTCTGATCAGATACACCCAGGTAACCGAGACTGAACTGGCTTTGCCGATAGACGCGCGCTTTCTGCGCGTGGTCCCAACCCCCGCTCACCTCGACATAGGAGCTTTCGAACTCGAAAGGTACCGTTGCGCTCCAGCCATAGTGATCGACTTCGTCGTCCAGTTCGGTAAAGCGATAATCCGCTGCCGATGATGTCAGGCGCACGGACTCTGAAAGTACCTCACCGGTGTCGAAATCGGTTACCGTTTCGGATGCTATGGAAACCTGGTTCGGTATGTCGGTTTGCGCTTCAGACGCCGAGTAGAACCACTCAAATTTACTTTCTTCGGACAGCCGACCGAACAACTTGTCGAGGAACGGCAGCTGCTCCCGCGTCGATGTGCCAAGAAAGTGCGTCCCTTCGATCTGGTTCGTGGTCATCTCCCGCTCTTCGAACTGCAGGCGATAGTCGCGAAAGCCCCTGCCACCTGACCGCTGCCGGTTTTCGTTAAAATAATCGAAGACTTCCGTCTCGTCATCGGTATTTCGCAGGAACAGACTGGTCGTCGAGATTTCGTGGTCGTCGCCATAGCGCAGCCCAAGATTGACCGTGCCGGCAATGTTGACGCTCTGCGTCGATTCTTCCTTGATACCGTTTTGCTCTTCGGGCAATCCGAAGGTCGCAGTATTCGTGCGGCGGAATCGCCAATCGGTCCCATAGGAAGCGCCAACGTTAAAGCCCGCCTGCCAGTCGTCCGAGAGATCGTAAACATTGCCGAGGCTTGCCCGCAAATCGTAGTCCGGGTTCGCGCTTTCGCTTTGCAGGCTGATGTTGCGATTCAAGGCCAGTGCGTACTCGCGGTTCTCAAGCTGCGCATCGTACAGGCTCGCTGACGGATCCTGACGTTGCATAATTGAGAAGATGGAGTTGACGCTCGGATTGCCCTGATAAGTGTTGACCCCGGCCAATATGGTCGGCGACAAGGCTCGGGTACCGTCGTCTATTCCCAGGTTATCGTCACCACCGCCGGCGTAGCTCATCACCGAACTCGGGTTAGCATCGTTTGAGCCGAGTCCAACTTCGAACTTGAAGGTCAGGTCATCGGGGACGCCTTTGGTGCGGATATCAACGGCGCCGCCACCGAAATTGGCGGCCAAATCCGCCGACCAGGCCTTTTGCACGCGCAGCGATTCCACGATTGATGTCGGGAAGATATTGAGCGGAATCACGTTGCGCGTAAGGTCCGGTGACGGAATCTGGGCGCGATTCAGCGTGTTCTGCGAATAGCGTTCGCCGAGTCCGCGGATGTACACGTACTTGTCCTGCACCAGCGTCAGTCCCGGCACGCGGCGCAGCGCCGCGGCCACGGTCGAATCGCCAAGGCGAGTAATGGCCTCCGAGCCGAGCAAATCAACAGCAAACGCGTCGTTCATTCTCTCGTTGGTGAGTTCGCGGCTGGAGCTGATAAACCGTCCGACGGCGACTACTTCTTCCAGCGCCACATTGTCGGATGTCAGCTGGGGAATCGCGGGTTTCGCAATGCCGTCGCCAGCCTCTTCATCCTGCGCCAGGACCGAATGTGGAAACACGCTCGCAGCAGTCGCCGCGAGCGCAATCCCAATCCCAATTGCTAGTTGGCTTTTACGTTTCATTATTCAAACCACAATGCCTGGCCACGATTGGTGTCAGCGATACCGTAGGTCCATCCGGCGATCCAGTCGTCGGACAGGCTTGCGCCACCCAGGTAGTCACCGGCCGTGGGAGCAGTCGTCGCTATCGGCGCTGCACCGTCAATCAGAGACGTAGACCACAACGTCGAGAAGACAGGTTGTGCACCTTCAAGTAGCAGCAAGTCTGCGTCGTTCATGGCTGTTGGATCCTTGGCCGTTCCGTCAGCAACCGTGGCAAACTGGTTGCCCTCGGCTTCCGCAAATGCCTGCTCGCTGGCGAACGCGACCGTCCCGTTTCGATCCGCGATCGACGTGTCCCGGTCATTTTCCTGGCATGCGAAGGCGACCGAATTCAGCTGCAGGTCACCATTGATCGCCGCTTCGTGCGATTCCACGCTTTCTATGCGCAGGCAGAAGTTATCGGTCGCATTGCTGGTGTCATTTGCCGCGAAGGAGGAAATCAGCACAGAGTTGTTTACTTTGGGCCATATACCTTCACGGAACCGCCATCCTGCGCCTTCACCATGCGTACCATTGATGTTGGGGGAAATAATGCACGTCAGGTTGTTGATAGTCGGGCGGCTGTTGAGACCCCGGGCGATGAAATCGTCCTTGGTGGCCTGGTCTAGGCTCGAATATGAGCCAATACCGTCCGCTTCGATGCATTGGTTGCCGTCTGATTCGGACTGTATAACCAGCGCATTGCTGATGGTGCCGATATAGCCTTCGTCGATGTCAATCGAGTCGTCACGAACATACAGCGCGACAAAATTCATGAAATCGACCGCGCCACCGAACATTTCGATGCCGTCATCGTAGGTCGAGTAGACCTGCAGATTCTCGATAACCGTTGAGCGGCCGACACCACCAAATGAAATACCGTTCAGCTCG
>JAOUNH010000060.1 GCA_029881055.1 Gammaproteobacteria bacterium | reverse complement strand
ATCTCGCTGTCGCGTATACCGACTATGTGCAGTTCACGCTGCTGTTTGTTGGTATCGTTATTGTCGGTATCCCGGTAGCGGTGCTGCACGGCGGTACCCCGGCAGCGCTTGTAACTCAGCTACCTGCCGCTCATTTCAATCCGACGAACTGGGGTGTGGCAACCATGCTCGCGCTGGGCATTTCGATGCCAATGAGTTTCTTCGTCAGCATGGATAATTTCACACGAATATTCGCGGCCAGGGATGAAGTGGTTGCGAAACGCGGTACTTTGATCGCGGCGATCTTCCTCGTGCCACTCGCGATCGGAAGCGTCTGGCTCGGTTTGACCGCCGCCCTGCTCTACCCCGGTGTCGAAAACAGTGGCGACATCCTGTCCCGATTGGTGATGGACATATTTCCGGTCGGCCTCAAAGGCCTGATGCTGGTCGGCATTCTTGCCGCCCTAATGTCGACAGCCGACATTTGCATCCTGACCGCCGCCGCTAACGGCAGTCGCGACATTTACCAGCGCTACGTAAATCCTGATGTCGAGCCACAGAAGCTGTTTCGCATCAGCATGATTCTTGCCGCCGCGGTAGGCGTCGCTTCCGCGTTGATGGCCTGGCGCATGCAGGACGTTGTCAATATTCTGCTGATTGCCTTTACGATCAATGGCGCCACATTGTTCGTGCCGACGATTGCCATGCTGTATATGAAAAAAGTCAATTCCGTCGCCGCATTCTGGAGTATCGCTTTAGCACTTCCGACAGTAATTGCCTGGTACGCCGCATCCGCTATGAACATCGCGCCAATATTCGATCTCGATCCGCTGTGGCCAGGCCTGCTCGTATCCATCGTGAGCTTCTTCGGCATCAGCCTGACGACGAGCAGGACAGAGTTACGCGAACATGACAAGGTGAGGCGCTACGATTCATGAGCAAGACGGTTACTTTTGACGGCGCACCGCCACCCGGGACAATTAACTTCGGTATCGGCCAACCTTCTGCCGATCTTCTGCCCGTCGACATCGTGCGTGCCGCCAGTGATTCCTTCTTTGCGAACGCTGAGCCGCTGGAACTGAACTATGGCGTAACGGCGGGCGATGCACGCTTTCTCGATTCGCTCGCAGAATTCCTGAGCGCCGGTTACGGAGTGCCGACTTCGCCGGGAGAACTGTTTGTCACGGGTGGCAATTCCCAGGCGCTGGACCTGGTATCCACTGTGTATGCGAAACCCGGTGACACCGTGTTCGTTGAAGAACCGAGCTATTTTCTTGCCTTCCAGATTTTTCGGGATCACGGACTGAACATCGTCGGTATACCGGTAGACGATGAAGGCCTTTGTGTCGATGCGCTACGCCGAGAACTCGCCTCGCACAAGCCCGCTTTCCTGTACACGATTCCGAGTTACCACAACCCGGGCGGACAGAGCACGTCCGACGAGCGACGCAAGCAGATCGTCGAACTGGCCACTCTGCACGACTTCCTGATCGTCGCGGATGAGGTGTATCAGCTGCTCTACTATTTCGACCCCCCGCCGCCGGCCTACGGCACTGTTACAGCAAGCGAGCGCGTCGTCTCTCTCGGCTCGTTTTCGAAAATTCTGGCACCGGCCATGCGACTCGGCTGGATACAGACTTCGGAAAACCTGAGGAAAAAACTTGCGGCGAATGGCTTCATTAATAGTGGCGGCAGCATCAACCACTTCAGCTCTCACATCGTTCGCCAGGCTATCGATAGCGGCGCGCTTGCGTCGCACATTGAGAAACTCAAAGGCGTTTATCGCGACAGGGTCGAGACCATGGACAAGGCCCTGAATGAACATTTCTCTGGCATTGCAACATGGCAACGGCCGGAGGGCGGCTATTTCTTCTGGCTGGAATTCGACGAGTCAGTGGATACGACCGCGCTGCGCGATCGGGCACGCGACGTCGAAGCCGGTTTTCAGTCTGGTACCGTGTTCTCGAGCAAAGGCGAACTACGAAACTGCCTGCGCCTGAGTTTCGCGCATTACAGCAACGACGACATACGCGAAGGCATCAGGCGCCTGCGGCCGCTATTCTAGATTTGTCACACAATCAAGGGTGACATCGCACGCGTAAATCCGGATACTGCGCCGCCTCATTCACCCTGCTGATAATCCATGTTTCGAAATATACGGTTCTACCGCTTTGACGGCAGCTGGCCCGCCAGTGAAGAAAAACTGTCAGAAAGTCTTGAGAAAGCAGGCTTCAAGCCCTGCGGTCCGTTGACAGAACGCAGCTCGGGCTGGGTCGCGGTTGATAAGGACACGAGCGACTCGCTCGCTCGTCGCGTGAACGGTGCCGACCTTTTCCGCTTACGCAGCCAGTCGCGCGTACTGCCACATTCTGTTGTCAACGAGGAACTGGAAGCACGGATCGAGGAATATCGCGAGCGCATGCAGGAAGCACCCAGCCCGCGAGAAAAGCGTCGTCTCAAGGCTGAAGCCCGTGACGAGTTGATGCCAAAAGCCATGCGCAAATCGGACCGTATCTGGGGTTACGTGGACCTGGCCGAGAGCATCCTTTGCATTGACGCTGCGCAGGATGCGGCCGCAGAGCGCTTCGTACGCCGGCTGCAGGCTTCAGTCGACGGCTTGAATATTCGGCCATTGCAGTACATGCAACCCGTCGAGGAGCTATTAAGTGGAATTTTTTTTGGCGGCGCTGGAAAACAGTTCTCGGTCGGTCGCGAATGCCGCATGCAGGACCTGGCCGACGTTGGCTCCGTCGTTCGCTGGACCGCTTTCGATCTTACGGACCCGACAATCCGCAATCATGTCGCCAACGGCATGCGGCTGACACATCTTGCAATTGAATACGACAACATCATGAGTTGTGTGCTGAGTGACGCCGGCGTCATAACCAAGTTACGTTTTCTCGGCATGGACGACGACAGCGACGACCACAATGATCCTTTGGCGCGTATGGATGCCGAATTTGTATTGTTGTCGGGCACGATTCGAAACCTGCTGCAGGATCTCCGGAAAGCACTTGGAGGATTTGCCTAAGCCGCTTGCTCCTCGCGCAGCCTGTCACGCAACCACTCGTGAAATTCCCATAGCCAGTATTCCTGGGCGACGAGCACGCCGGTTTGGTGCCTTGAGCTTCTAAGACCTTCCTGATTGAGTTCGCAGGCCCGGCCATCCTGCTCGACAACCAGGCGACCCAGCTGCAAGGTCTTCTCCATTTCGTCCTTGTGCGATTCGTACACGCCAGGCAGCAATAGCCAGTCGACGATGAGGGTGACCGATTCAGGGCCCGTTGGCAGTAACCGTACGCTGCGCACATAGTCGGTGTGTGCGACAACGAACATACTCGCCGTGAAAGACGCGAAGGTCATGCCGATATTTCGCTCGGCATCGGTGGGCCCCGGTATGGGTGGCAGAATGGTCTGTCCATCGAGGGTCCATGTCGCATTTCCCGCGGCAACATGTGGCTCGCCGTCGTCATCCGCGCTTTCCGGCGACCAGTCCGGATCGTCACTTCGACTGATCAATCCCTTTTTGTAAACGGGCACCAGCCTGCACAACTCAGGGTGCATGCGTGGGCAGTGGTAGCACTCGTTGTAGTTCTCCCAGAAAACCTTCCAGTTGCAGGCAAGGTCAGCGCGCTCCTGATGCACAGACACCATGTCGGCGAGGGGCCAGTTGTTGACGCGCTGCACCTCGTCGCCGAGAAATTCGAGCAACGAATGTTCCGGTGCCGTACTCAGGTTAATGAAAAGGTATCCGCCCCAGGCGTCCGAGTGCACCGCGTACAGCGAAAACTCCTCAGCGTGGAAATCGTCCGTCTCGGCCCGTGACGGCGTGGCCACCAGATCGCCATCGAGTGAATAAGTCCAGGTGTGGTATGGGCAGATGATGCGGCCGTTGCGGAAGCGGCCTGCATCTGAGGTACAAAGCGCAGAACCGCGATGCCGGCAGGTATTGTGAAACACATTGACCTTGCCGTCCCCATTTCGCGTAACGATAAGCCGTTGATCGCCAAGCTCAACCACCCGGTAGTCACCTTTCTCGGGAACGTCTTCGAGTCGACCTATACACACCCAGTCGCGATACCAGACCGCACGAAGTTCAAGGGCGTAATGATCCGGATCGTAGTACCAGGTGCTTGGCAGCGATGGTTTGAGTTCAGTCAGCAAGGTCATGAGTTTTCAGTCGCGGTTGATGCCCCATATAATCTTACGCCAGATCACGTCTTAATTTCCCGCTATACTGTGCGCTTTCCGACGGGCCCAAAAGAACAACAATGTCCCTATTCGCAGAACTAAAACGCCGCAACGTCGTCCGTGTCGGCATCGCCTACGCCGTCATCGCCTGGGTCGTCGCGCAGATCGCCGAGTTCGCCTTCGAGAACTTCGGGGCGCCGGACTGGGTGCTCAAAACCGTCGTTGTGCTGTTGCTGCTGGGCTTGCCTGTCATACTGGTATTCGCGTGGGCGTTTGAACTAACGCCGGAAGGTTTGAAACGTGAAAAAGATGTCGACCGCAGCCAGTCGATCACCTCTCAGACAGGCCACAAACTCGATCGCACTATTATTGCTGTCCTGGTTGTCGCGCTGGCGTGGTTTGCCTGGGATAAATTCGGAACCGAATCAAAACCGGAGGCCGTGGCGGAGCCCGCTCCGGCCAGTGAAGTTCAGGAAATCGTCCGGACTGAAGTATCCGAGAAGTCGGTAGCGGTCCTGCCCTTCGTCGCCATGAGCAGCGGCCCCGACGACGAGTACTTCGCCGACGGCCTGACCGAGGAAATACTCAACTCGCTGGCGCAGTTGCCGGAACTGCTCGTTACCGCGCGTACTTCGGCGTTTTCGTTCAAAGGCCAGGATATCCCGATACAGGAAATCGCCGCGGTGCTGGGCGTGAAGCATGTCGTCGAAGGTTCAGTGCGCCGCTCCGGCGATCGCCTGCGAGTGACGGCGCAGTTGATACGCGCCAACGATGGTTTTCATATGTGGTCCGAGAATTTCGACAGCAGCTCGAAAGACACGATCGCGGTGCAGGAAAGTATTGCGGAAAAGATCGCATCGGCCATGGATGTGATCCTGGACGAGCGCAAGCGCGAGGCGATGAAGAAGGCGGGCCTGCGCGACGTCGAGGCCTTTACGCTCTACCAGAAAGGTATCGAAGTGTATGAACGGGCCCACGGTGAGATCGACACTATCGACGGCCTGCGACAGGCTAACGTCTACTTCGAGCAGGTCAAAGAACGCGCGCCGCATTTTTCGCAGGTTTACCTGGATCATTCCGACCTCTTTGTCCACATACTTTCCGACGATTCCGTGAACGCTTATCGCGAGATCCCCGTACCGGAAGACGAGGTCGCCGGCGCCTATGCGATCGCGATCGCGGACTACGAAGCGGCGGCGCGCTACGCGCAGACACCGGACTTCCGATCGTTGACAGAGGTCGACCTGGCTTTTGTCAGCGGCAACTGGCGCGGACTCGGCGGCCGCATTGAACGCGCCCTGGATGCGCCCGGCTGCGACGACAGCAACTGGCTTTCCATCATCTCGGATATTTTCGGTTACTCGGAACGCTACCTCGAGCGTTCGCACCGGATTCTTGCCTGTGATCCGCGGCGTTCCCTGTCCTGGTTTAACAGCGCGCGGTCCGCACTCCGCCTGGGCGACAAAGTCGAGGCACTACGGCTGGCGCGCGAAGGTTCCGCAACCGCACCCGGCGCCTGGCTGAACTTTGAATTGATTCGTGCGCTCGTGGCCAACGGCCTGCGTGAAGAGGCGCGACAGGAGATCGCCAGTCGAATTCGAGAGGACTGGATGGCGGAATTGTTAGAAACGCTGGTGCTTGCGCAGGAAGGCGACCAGGTCGCTTTCGACAAGGCCTATCGAGAGTTCCTCACTACTGAATCCGGCGAGGAGCTCTATTGGCCTATGATCGTTTCCGCCTGGGGAGGCCACCGTGAGGAAGCCAATCGCATGGCGGCGATCATCGATCAGCATCACTTCGGCTCCGTCACCCTGGCCCAGATTACTCAGTGGTGCGCCTGTGGCGGACCATGGGACCTCGAGGCAACACCGATGTTTGCGGCCGAACTCAAAGAAGGCAATTTATCCTGGCCTCCCAGGCCGGTGATGGAGTATCCGCTTAAGGGCTGGTAGGCCTTAGTATGACGGTCGTCACGACCGCCCGATGGTCCGAGGGCCAGGGCGACATGCCGATATCCGAGTCATCCGACTCTTCACCCACGACGACAGACGATTCGACCGTAGCGTCGGCCGCGCGCACGAAGACGTAATCGATCCGATCGTGATGATCATCCGGATCGTCGGCCGATGTCGTGGGCGTCCAGGTAAGGCCGGGTGCTGCAATCTCATCCTTGAAAAAATGGCGATAAGTGTCAATAAAGCCCGCCTCTTCCAATCGCAGCGTCGACGGGTATGCCACGACAAAGGGGTGCCGGCCGACCGCAACCGCGCGTACCGTCCAGTCCCTGTGCGAGGGCTCATTGAAGTCACCGGTGATAAAGACGGCGTCAAGGTCCCTGACCGAGTCCAGGTCAGTCATTAATAAATCGAGCGCGGCACCGCGCGCACTTTTTGCGGCGTCAATCAGGTCACCCTCCCTGTAAAGAAACGGCGCATCGTCGTAAGGAATTCTGAGCGCCTGGTAGGGCTGGTAGGGGTAGTCCGTCAGGTGCACGTTCATGAGTGCGATCTCGAAGTCGCCTGCATCGAGTACAACACCGAGATCGTTCGGGGTACTGCGCTTCACGGGAAACTTGCTGATGATCGCATTCGCCCAAAGCGCCTCGTTTTCCTGTTGCTGCTCGTAGACGTAAAACCCGAGCGCCTTCGCAATATCGCTAGCGACGCTCGGCCCGTCGGGCGGACAGGTGGACGTGCAGGGAACCGCCTCGCGTCGTACTTCCTGCAGACCCACGATGTCAGGCTTAAACCTCTGAATGACTGCCAGTGTTTCATCGATGGATTTGCCCTCATTGGCACCGGCACCCCGGACATTGAAGGTCATCACGGTCAGACGTATTGGCGGCTGCTCCTCATCACCGGAGCCACATGCCGCCGTAATCAGGAGAACCAATACGAGTCTTGCGATCATTTTTCCTCGGCAGAGTCTTTTGAGGATTTACTCTTGGAGCCAACTACTTCAAAAAATACTCCGGCCAGGGCATTGACGCGCGTTACGCGGAAGATGAGGTTGCTGAGCGAGATCGGCCGAACGTTGCGAACCTCGCGAATTTTAGGCACGAGCAACAGGACAATCAACGCCCTCGCGAAAGCCGAGATCAGGAAAACACCGATCAGCGGACTGGACCAGGTGAACGTACGGCCAAGCATCTCGAAACTGCTGGGCAGGTGGCTGCCCAGATATCCGCCGAGCATGGCCCCTGCAAGAATTCCCAGGGCAGCCAATACATTGTGTATCGCGAGATAGGTCGCGCGCTTGTCACGCGCAATGAGGTCATATAGAAAATTACTCGCGCTCAAAGTGAACCCGGCCCAGGCCAGTCCGCTCGCCGCCTGCATGAGCAGCAGGTACCAGAAGTTCGAGGAAAAGGTCCACATCAGCGGAAGTAGCGGAATGATGATTCCCGTGGCCGACAGTATCCGGCGATTACCGAATATGTCGCTGATGCGGCCCCATCGATTCAGTGTAAGAAATTGAGCCAGTATTGCCATGCCGGTGTTGGCCGTGAATGCGACATAGCTGTAATGCAGGTCACGAAGCATATACACCGTGAAAAACGGCGAAGCGATGGATACCGAGAATTGGACCAGGGCGAAGAAGATCGAAAATCGCACGAAGTTTGAACGCCGCAATCGCTGCCACCAGCCCTGGCCGACCGGTACTTCCATTGCGGCGACGTGACCGGTTGGATCGTGCATCTTGGCGAGATGATAAACAGACACCGTGCGCGCGATCATTGCGATCGAAAACAGGGCTACGAAACCGATCCGGGTGAAGCCGCTCGCGTTCGAAAAATGCAGCGTCAGGCCGCCGAGCGTGAGTGACACGAACGTCACAAGGGACACGATTTGCGTGCGACGTGCGAAGAATCGCCCGCGACGCCGTTCCGGGACGATGTCGCCCATCAGGCTGCCCCACTGCGGAGCCGCCAGATGCGCGCCGCAGTGATAGAGCACGACACACCCGATCAGCATTTCGACAGCGTAATCCGGGAACAGCAATGGCAAAGTGATCAGCGGTAGCCAGGCGAATCCTTGAATCGATGCGCCGATGAGCACAATCGCCTTGCGCTGCCCCGTCCACCGGCCGAGCCAGGCCGACATGAGCTGCACGATAGACCCAAGCAAGGGTGGCAACGAAGCCAAAAGTCCGATCTGCGGCGTACTGGCCTTGAGGAATAGTGCGAATGCGGACAGGTAGGTTTCGCCGACACCTATCATTACCGCATAAGCACCGGCGTCCTTGATCGAATGATCAAGTGATTTTTCGGTTTGCGTGTCAGGCGCTTGCGAAGTTGCGGACATCTACCTTGCCGTGGAAGTGTATTTGCGTTGGAAGGCGCAAATTGGGCCCCCTATGAACTGGAGTGTCAAGGAGCAAGTTGGCAACTCGAACAGCACGGACCCTCAATTTTTCAGGAATCCACGCTGACCGCCAAGCGGATAGCCGATCGATATTGCGGGCCCACATGCAAGCGATTGCGTGCGATCCTGAATTCGCTGGCGTGACCCTCCGGCGCGCCCGTATTCGGGTTGATGTCGAAGTGCGGATAATTACTGCTGGAAATATCGACGCGCAATCGATGGCCGGCCTGAAAAATGTTCGCGGTGGCGAAGGGCTCGAGGCGTATTGAATAGATCTCACCCTCCTTCATTCGGACTTCTCGATCCCAACCTTTCCGATAGCGCATGCGAAAAATTCCGTCAGTAATGTTCATCGCGTATCCGTCAGGATAGTCCGCGGACGGCGGATAAACATCGATGAGTTTTGCCGTGAAATCCGTGTCAGGGCAATTAGAGCCCACGAAAAGGTCGATCGTTACTGCGCCGGTAACAGCAACCGGGTGCTGCAGAACTTCCGTCTTGAACACCAGCACGTCCCTGCGCCTCGCGAGTGGCAGACCCGTGGCTGCGCCTCTGTATTTAAAAACGGCTTCAGTCTCCACCTGGTCAAAGGCACCCCCTTGCATGACCGGCTCGCCGGATGTGAGGGCACCGCCAATGGTAGGCACGGGGTCATTCGGATCGTAGCGATATTGCATGCATCCAGGCGCGTCGCACGGCTGTTCACGCAGGCTCCCATCGAGGTGCAGGTACAAGCGGTAGTCCTTCGTATTTTTCGGCGGCCAGCTATCCGACGTGCGCCACTGCCCGCCGTGATCGAGCCGTCCATCGTCCGTTCTTCGGCCGCTGCCACCGCCCATCTGGAAATAACTGACCGTACGCGAGCTCGACAAGGAATCATCATCCGCGAGCCAGCGCCGGAACCAGGCCAGGCGCAACTGCCGGTAGTCATCTGCGATATTTCCGTCCAACGTCGCATGTGCACCAAAATCCACATCCCCGCTCCAGGTAGCCGAGCGATTGCCGTGTGTCCACGGACCCATAATTAGTTGCGTTGGCGAGGAATGACGCCTGGACAGTTCCTGAAAATTCGTCAGGCACGTCCGAACATAGGGGTCGTACCAACTGCCAACAATCATCGTCGGTACGTCGGGGAACTTGTCGTAATAGCCTTCCGCGTACAGACCCGGCTGCCGCCAGTAGTCGCTGAAGGTACCGGCCCGCCATTGTTCAAAGAGGTAACGTTCGAATTCAGGCGCCGCAGACAGTGGTGAATTTCCGGGCGTCCAGGGCATGTCGCGGAACCACTCTTCCAGGTCTCGCGCCTGCAATCCCTTAAGTCTGTCGCTGTTGCCGCAGGTCTCAGCGCTGCGGATAGCGTGTCGGTGCGCCCATGTTGCCTGTTTCAATTCGAACGCGCCGCCACGCCGGATGCCGCCGTGAAACGCGCTGGAGAAGCCGCCGGAGTCCATGAACATGCACGACAAGCCAGGCGGGTCCAGGCAGGCCAGCGCGCATTGTGTATGTGCGCCATAAGAGAGGCCCATCGTGCCAATCCTGCCGTTGCACCAGGGCTGTTGCACCAGCCACTCGAACATGTCGAAGCCATCCTCGGCTTCATTCACGTACTTCTCGAACTCGCCCTCAGAGTCGAATCGACCTCTACAGTCCTGCATGACGACAGCGAATCCATGGCCTGCAAAATACTCGGCAATTTCAACCCGGGTAGCCGGTGTTGGAGACGCGGCGCTGACTTCTGAGCGACTGATGCCGCGTTTGTCGTAAGGCGTACGTTCGATAATGACCGGATGCGTTTTGTCGCCGTCATTGTCTGCGTCGCCCGGCCGGTAGATATCGGTCGCGAGCAGGACTCCGTCCCGCATTCTCACCATGACATTGCGATCAATTATCACGAGTGACTTTAGTAGCCGATGCTAACGGCGACACCCAAAAGCGCGATCGCGACGACTATGTAAATCAGCCACAGTCGGAAAATGAATTTCGCCCAGTCCAGCCATCCGACCTGGGCAGTCGCGAGGTAGGCCAGCAAGGTGCCCGATGTCGGCGTCAGCATATTGGTAATGCCGTTGCCGAAAAGAAACGTCAGGACGGTGGTTTGTGGCTCAACTCCCGTTAGCTGTCCCAGCGGACCCAGTATCGGCATGCTGACCGCCGCCTGTCCCGACGTCGACGGAATCAGGAAGTCCAGCAGCAACTGCGAGCAGAACATGCCGACGGCAGATATGAAAGGGCTGTCACCACCGATGATTGCGGTCAGCGAATTGACGATTGAATCCAGTATTTTGCCCTGCTCAAGTACAACCGCTACGGCTGCCGCTACACCAATCAGCATACTGGCCATCAGAATCTTCTTCATGCCCGATACGAAAGCGTCGGCCGCTTCACTGGGCCCGACCCGCCCAACTGCCGCAATCAGCATGCTAAGGGCAATGTAGTAGCCGGATAATTCCTGGTGCTCCCAGTGCCAGCGATTGGAGGCGTACACGAGGAAGGCGACGCCGGCCATCAGGACCAGCAGCACAAGCTTGTGACTGGTGGTCAGTTGCGCGTGATTGATGTCCATGGACGCAATCGAGTTCACGCCCTCTTTGCGAATCATGTAAAGCACGAAACCGATGCCGATGACAAGGAACACCAGGAAAAACGCGAAGCGTACGCCTGCCCCGCTGAATATCTGCAGGCCGACCAGCGGCTGCGCAATCGTGAGGGGAATCGGGTTGGTCACTGACGCAAGGTAGCCAGCTTTCACTGCAACGGTGACGATCGCAAGCCCGATCACGTTGGACAGGCCGAGCCGTGTAGCCATCATGACCATGATTGGAATGACGAGCAGGTACTCGGACGCGAGACCGAGAAACGTACTGCCGGCCGCAAATACGACCATGAGTGCGGGAACCAGTACGTACACGTTGCCGCGCACCGTACTGAGCAGCTTCTCGAGGCCCGTATCGATCGCCCCGGTATGCGTGACAACCCCGAACATGCCGCCGATGATCAAAACCATGAAGATCAGGCCCGCCATTCGCGTCAGGCCGGTCGGCACCGCCAGCACCGTCTCTATGAGACTGACCGGGCGCACGAGCTCATCCTCGCCCGGCACCGCGAACAGGTTGCTGATCGAATGGCTCTTGTCGATGGTTTGATAACTGCCCGGGATGACCAGCCGACCGTTGCGCTCAAACTGACCGGAGTCAACCACGTAGGTCAGGGCAGTTGCAAACAACAGGATGCCGAACATGATGATGATCGGGCTCACGTGCCGCGGAGTTCGTGCAGGTGTATTCATGAGGTCAGCGACCGTGCAGCCAGTATCTGCCGTTGATTCTACGCATGTGCAGGAGCCATGCCGATACGCTTTGGTATCAATAATGAGTATCCTCACACCATGAACGCACCCCAGACCCAACAGCTTCAGGAATTGCTGCGACGCGGATTTCAGTCTTTGGCCGCCGGCAACATTCCGGCAGCCAGCGAGTGCTGCCGGCAGGCTCTTGGGATCAAGCCCGACCTGGTTGAAGGGCATTTCCTGGTCGGGCTGGTCGCGCTGCAAGCGAAAGACCGGGACAACGCATTCAAAGCATTTGCGTCGGTAACGAAGCTGCAGCCTAATCACGGCGCCGCCTGGGCGCACCTGGCGAAACTGTTCATGAATGATGGCCAGGTCAATCGTGCGGACGTCGCGCTAACAGAGGCTGTGAAGCACGAGTCCGGCAACCCGGTTGTCCAGGACCTGATGGGCGCGGTCTACACGACCATGGGTGAATACGGACTTGCCGGTGAGTGCTTCGAGAAAGCCCTGCAGGGCCAGCCCGATCACCCGCCCTTCATGATCAACCTTGCCAACAATCACATCTACAACGGTCGCATCGAAGATGCCGAGGAACTGCTGCAAAAGGTCATCGCCATTCAGCCCAATGTGCCGCAGGCGCACTGGTCGCTCGCCGGCTCGCGCAGGGCAACGGACGACGCACACATAGAGGACATGCGGCGCCTGCTGGAAACAGAACGCGCCCAGCCGCGCATGCAGGCGTTCTACCATTACGCGATCGGCAAGGAGCTCGAAGACCTGCAGCGCTGGGACGAAGCCTTCGAGGCGTTCGAGGCCGGGGCCAGGGCGAGGCGGCAGACCGTCGAGTATGACGAAGATGCCGAGCAGGAGATGTTTGCGTATCTCGAAGACAACATCACGGAGGACTGGGTCGCGAGCGGTACCGGGCACGACACCTCGGCTCCGATCTTTGTTTTGGGCCAGCCGCGAACCGGCACAACACTGATCGAGCGCATCATCGGCAGTCACTCAGAGGTGCATTCGGCAGGCGAGCTACAGCAGTTCAGTCTCGCGCTGCGAAGACTCAGCAATCACAAGGACCCGCGCCGCTTTTCCGCGGAATTCTTTGCGGCATCACTCGATCTCGACAGCGCCAAAGTCGGCGGCCTGTATCTCGAGTCCTGCAAGCGCATGCGCGGCGACAAAGAAAGGTTCATCGACAAACTGCCGCAGAACTACCTGCTGATCCCGTTCATTCTCAAGGCCTTGCCCAATGCGAAGATCGTGCACCTGACGCGGGACCCGATGGACGCCTGTTTCGCAAGTTACAAACAACTGTTCGCGGACGCCTACCTGCATTCCTATGACCTCGAGGAAATGGCACGCCATCACTGCCGCTACCGTCACCTGATGGACGTATGGCGCAGCCGCTTCCCGGGCCGCTTTTTCGATATCGCCTACGAAGACACGGTACTGGACCTCGAAGGTCGCGCCCGCGAGCTGATCGACTACCTCGGACTGCCCTGGGAGGATGCCTGCCTCAGATTCCACGAGCGCAGTGAAGCTGTTTCTACTGCAAGCGCCGTACAGGTGCGCGAGCCAGTCCACACGCGGTCTCTCGGCCGTTGGCGGAAGTACGAACAGCAGCTTGCGCCCATGAAAAAAATTCTTGCGGACCACGGCCTAATTGCCTCTGGCCAAAGCTAGGCGTCATGAGTTATGTTGGCTGGCAGCGTTCGTGGCCATTTCGGCACCGACGTTAAGTCTTACATTCGTGCGCAATCCGGGGGTCCTATGAAGCACACAAA
>JAOUNH010000224.1 GCA_029881055.1 Gammaproteobacteria bacterium | reverse complement strand
GGCCGAGACCGAAAAGCGGCTCGGGCCGATCGAAATTCTCGTCTGCAACCACGGCATCGGCTCCGCGCACGAGAAGGTCCTCTGGGAACAGGACGTCGCGGTGTGGACCGAGACCATGAGCATCAATCTCGATGGGCCGTTTTATCTGTCGCGGCTCGTGATGAAGAGCATGGTCGAGCGTCGTTACGGTCGCATTGTGTACACGAGTTCCACGGCGGGGCTGGTCGCCGAACCTGCCGGCTGTGCCTACAACAGTTCGAAGCACGGCCTGCTTGGCCTGATGCGATCGGCCGCGATCGATGGCGGCGCGTACGGGATCACCGCAAACGCGGTGCTACCCGGCTGGGTGCGCACCGAAATGGCCGAACGATCGGCGGCGCAGGAAGCGCTCGATCGCAAGCTGTCCGTCGACGAGGTGTGGGATGAGCGTGCAAAATTCTATCCGCCCAACCGCGTGGTCACTCAGCAGGAGGTCGCGGAACTGATCGCGTTCCTGGCCGCGGAGGAAGCCAGCGGTATCAGCGGCGAGGCTATCCGCGTCTCGCTCGGCAGCGCCTGGTAAGCAGCATATATCGTCAAATATTGCGATTAAGCTCCATCAAAATCTCTATCTCGTAGTCTATTACGACTTGACTGGATTGTTTCGCTAAGCTATATATCGCAACAACTTACGATATATAGCAATTTCGCGACAATACTCGCAATATATAACGACTATGAGAATCACTGGCTTACTCACCGATGATGCCGTGCTGGCCGAACTGGGCGCACGGATTGCCCGGCGCCGGGTTGCAATGCAGCTGACCCAGGCAGCTCTGGCCGAACAGGCGGGCATCGCCAAGCGCACGCTCGAGCGTATGGAGGCCGGGCAAGCGTCCCAGCTGGCGACCCTGGTTCGTGTGCTGCGCGTGCTGGATGCCGCATCCGGGCTGGACAGCCTGCTACCGGAGTCCGAAACCCGACCGATGGATTTGCTGAAGCGTAAGGGCAAGGTCCGAAAGCGGGCTTCGGGCCGACGTGCCGCACGGACGACGGGCAAACCCTGGCGCTGGGATGAGACGCCGTGAGCACGCTTGCCGAAGTCCGGCTGTGGGGCAGGACCATCGGCGCGGTCTCACTGGAAGACGGGGAGGACGTCGCGAGCTTTGAATACGATGCAGCATTCGCAGAAAGCGGCATTCAGGTCGCGCCGATTGCGATGCCGCTCTCCCGGCGCGTGTACCGCTTTCCGGAGTTATCCCGTCCAACGTTTTTAGGCTTGCCCGGCTTGCTGGCCGACTCCCTGCCCGACAAATTCGGCAACGCGCTGATCGATGCCTGGCTGGCATCACAGGGGCGCCAGCCGCATTCCTTCAACGCGGTTGAGCGGCTTTGCTATACCGGTGAACGCGGCATCGGTGCGCTGGAATTTGCCCCTGCCATCGGCCCCAGGGCGAAGCAGACAACACACATCGAAGTCAGCAAGCTGGTTGAGCTTGCATCCGAGGTGTTGACCCACCGGAATAATCTTGAGGCGTCTTTTGGGGCCGAAGGCAAGCAAGACGCACTCAAGGATATTCTGCGCGTGGGCACATCCGCCGGCGGCGCGCGCGCGAAGGCGGTCATCGCATGGAACCCGAAAACCAATGAAGTGCGCTCCGGCCAGGTCAAGGCCGGCAAGGGTTTTGAATACTGGCTGCTGAAATTCGACGGCGTCAGCGGCAACAAGGACAAGGAACTGGAAGACCCGACGGGTTACGGGGTGATCGAATATGCCTATTACCTGATGGCGCTAGCCTGCGGCATTGATATCAATGAATGCCGGCTGTTAAAAGAGAATGGCCGGTCGCATTTCATGACGCGCCGCTTCGATCGTCTCGTTACCGGAGAAAAACGTCACATGCAGTCCCTCGGCGCGCTGGCGCACTACGACTACAACATGGCGGGCGCCTACAGCTACGAGCAGGCCTTGTTGGTGATGCGGCAACTTGAGTTGCCCATGCAGGCCATCGAGCAACTGTTTCGGCGCATGGTGTTCAACATCGTGGCCCGCAACCAGGACGACCACGTGAAGAACATTGCCTTCCTGATGAATAAATCCGGTGAGTGGTCGCTATCGCCGGCCTTTGATATGACCTACAGCTTTAATCCTGCGGGTGCATGGACGGCGAGCCACCAGATGACCATGAATGGCAAGCGCGGCAATTTTACGCTGGAGGACTTTATCGCCTGTGCCAAGACGGCATCGATGAAACGGGGGCGCGCCGCGAAAATCCTTGCCGACGTACAGGCGACCGTGGCGAAATGGCCATCGTTTGCTGAAGAAGCCGGCGTGCCTGGTGGTGCGCTCGAAAAAATTCAACGCACGTTAAACCTGAAACCGTATGCATAAGACCGTGCGAGCATTTGTACTTTCGCCAGCTGACGCGCTGACAATTACCGGTATACTGCGATCTTTCCCGGGGGTGCGGTAACCGTCAATGTCATTTTTCTCTGAGCTAGGGCGTCGAAACGTCATTCGGGTTGGCGCTGCCTACGTGGTGGTTGGCTGGATCCTGGCCCAGGTTGCCGAGTTCGCCTTTGAGAACTTTGGCGCTCCGGAATGGGTGCTCAAGTCCTTTGTCGTCTTTTTACTGCTCGGCTTGCCCATCGCATTGTTCTTCGCCTGGGCATTCGAGATCACTCCCGAAGGCGTGAAGCGGGAAAAAGAGGTGGATCGCTCGAGGACGATCACCCGCCAGACCGGACGTACACTGGATCGACTCATTATTGTTGGCCTCGTCCTCGCGCTCGGCTACTTCGTCTGGGAGCCGCAGGCCAATGTGGGCGAGTCCGATGCGGCTACTCCGGACGGCGTTGTCGCGGCTGAAGAAGCCGAGAGCGGCAACACGGTTGACCGTTCGATCGCCGTACTGCCTTTTGTCAACATGTCCTCAGACGCCGAGCAGGAATGGTTTTCTGACGGGCTGACGGAAGAAATCCTTAACGCCCTTGCCCGCACGCCGGACCTCCTGGTCGCAGCGCGCACATCGTCGTTCAAGTTCAAGGGCTCGAAGGAAGACGTTCCCGCGATCGCGGCAGCACTGGGTGTGGCACATGTACTGGAAGGGTCGGTGCGTCGTGCGAAGGATCAGTTGCGCGTGACGGCGCAGCTTATTCGCGCGAGCGACGGCTTCCACCTCTGGTCGCAAACCTATGACCGGAACCCCGAAGAAGTCATTGCTATCCAGGAAGAGATTGCCGCCGAAATTGCAACGGCGCTCAAAACCGCCATGGATCCCGAGGCGCTCGCGAAAATGCTGTCGGCCGGCACCGAATCGGTACCTGCTTTCAACGCCTATCTTCAGGGCTTATCGGCCAACGCGAGTTCGATTTCGACCGGCGACGTCTACACTTTCCTTAACGCTCGGGAAAGTTTCGAGCACGCGATCGAACTGGACCCGACATTCGCCCTGGCATATTGGGAGTTGGCGAGATTCTGGTCGGTGCAGTTGGAGACCAACAATATTGTCTCGGGCATCGTGGATGTGCCGCTCGATGAGATGCGCGCGCGTTTCGACGATGCTATCCACAAAGCGATCGAATTCGAGAAAGACCCCGTCAACCAGATGCGCTACCGCGTATTCCTGACCAGGGAGGAGCGCCGCTATCCACTCGCGTTGCGACTCAATACGGAAT
>JAOUNH010000059.1 GCA_029881055.1 Gammaproteobacteria bacterium | reverse complement strand
CGTAACTTTATTAAGCCATTCGTAACTTTATTACGGAGAACCAGAACCACCCAGCTGTTTGCCGCCCCTTACTCCACGGTAACCGACTTCGCCAGGTTCCTCGGCTGATCGACGTCCGTGCCTCGCAGCACAGCAACGTGATACGCCAGCAGTTGCAAGGGTATCGTGTACACGATCGGTGCGATGAGTCGATCTGCGTGCGGCATCGGAATCACTTTCATGCCCGGTTCGCTCTTGATGCCGGTGTCCTTGTCTGCGAATACGTAGAGCTGCCCACCGCGCGCGCGCACGACCTGCATATTGGATTTCAGTTTTTCCAGCAACTCATTGTTCGGTGCCACAACCACTACGGGCATCTCGTCATCGATGAGCGCCAGCGGCCCGTGCTTGAGCTCGCCAGCGGCGTACGCTTCCGCATGAATGTAGGATATTTCCTTGAGCTTCAGCGCGCCTTCCATTGCGATCGGCCACATCGGGCCACGACCGAGAAACAGGGTGTGCTGCTTGTCGGCAAAGTCTTTCGCAAGCTCCTTCAGCTGATCGTTCATCTTCAGCGCCAGGTCCGATGCGGCGGCCGCATGCGTGAGATTGGCGACGAACTCTTTTTCACGTTCTTCTGACAGGCCGCGGTGCTTTGCCATCATCAGCGTCACGAGAAGCACGGACAGCAGCTGCGTCGTGAATGCTTTCGTACTTGCAACACCAATTTCCGGGCCTGCCTGCGTCAACATGACGAGATCGGATTCACGCACCATCGAGCTGTGCGCGCTGTTGCAGATGGTCAGCGTACCGAGGTAGCCCAGCTTCTTCGCCATGCGCAGCGCTTCCAGTGTGTCTGCAGTCTCACCGGATTGCGAAAGCGTCACAAACAATGTCTTTGGTGTCACCACGACTTTGCGGTAGCGATACTCGCTCGCGATTTCGACATGTGTCGGCACTCCTGCGATCGACTCGATCCAGTATTTGCCTACGCAACCCGCGTGATAACTGGTGCCGCATGCAACGATATGTATCTGCTCGACCTGGTCGAGCATCTCGGCTGCTCGTGCGCCCAGCGACTCGGGCATGACGCGCTGATTTGCGACGCGGCCGTAAAGCGTATCGGCGAGCGCGCTTGGCTGATCGAAAATTTCTTTGAGCATGAAGTGGTCGTAAGGCGCTTTTTCGGCGGAGGCGCTGTCCCACTCGGTCTCGTGCACTTCCCGATTGACCGGCTTGCCGTCGGTGTCGACGATGCGAACGCTGTCACGCTTGATTTCAGCGAGGTCGCCCTGTTCGAGATAGATGAATCGCTGGGTTACGGGCAGAAGTGCGGGAACGCCACTCGCGACAAAGTTCTCCCCGTCTCCCAGGCCGATGACGAGCGGACTAGCAACTCGACTCACAACAATTCGCGTCGGGTCTTCTGCATCAATAACCAGCAAGGCGTACGCACCTTCAAATCGTTGCACGGCCTTGCCGACAGCCTCGACGAGATCCAGTCCCTGCTTCAGGTAGTCATATATAAGGTGTGCCGCAACCTCCGTGTCGGTTTCCGAATCGAATACATACCCTTTCGCGAGCATTTCATCTTTGATGGGTTGAAAGTTTTCGATGATGCCGTTGTGTATGACGGCGACGCGACCACCTGATACGTGCGGGTGCGCGTTCGCTTCGGTGACGCCGCCGTGAGTCGCCCATCGAGTATGGGCAACACCTATAAGGCCCTGCAGCGGATCTTTCGCCAGCTTTTCTTCGAGTTCGGCGACCTTGCCGACCGTGCGGCTCAGGCTGATCTTGTTCTTGCCATTGACGACCGCCACGCCCGCCGAGTCATAGCCCCGATACTCGAGTCGCCGCAGTCCGTCTACCAGAAGGGGCACAATGTCGCGCTCGGAAACAGCGCCAACTATTCCACACATTCAATCGCTTCCTTTCTTTGTGGGTTTGGTCCAGCCTTCAATGCTTTTCTGTTTGGATCGCTCGAGTGTCAATGCACCATCCGGCGCATTGCGTGTTATTGTCGATCCCGCGCCGATGGTTGCGCCGGCGCCGATTTCCACTGGCGCAACCAGCTCGACGCCCGAACCGATGAACGCGCCATCGCCAATTTTGGTTTTGTGTTTGTTCGCGCCATCGTAATTGCAGGTGATCGTGCCCGCGCCAACGTTCACGCCCTTGCCGATCTCCGTGTCGCCGATGTAAGTCAGGTGATTTACCTTGCTGCCGTCCGCGACCGTGCTTTTCTTGATTTCGACAAAGTTGCCGACCTTCACGTTATTCGCAAGCTCGGCGCCCGGTCGCAAACGCGCAAAGGGTCCAATTTCGCAGGCTCTGCCTGTTGTCGCGCCCTCGATGTGGCAATTCGAATGCACAATCGTGCCGGCGCCGACCTTGCTGTTGCGAATCAGGTTGTTCGACTCGATCCTGCTGCCGTCACCCAGCTCGACATCGCCCTCGAAAACGGCGTTGACGTCGATGAATACGTCCTTGCCGCACTTGAGCGTGCCGCGAATATCGACTCTTGCCGGGTCCGCGAATCCGACGCCCTGCGTCATGAGTTCATCGACGAGTCGAGCCTGGAGTGCCCGCTCCGCTTCTGCGAGTTGTTTCTTGTCGTTGATACCCATTACCTCCTCGCTGCTGTCAGCCTTGATGCCGTGTACTTCGATACCATCCGCGACCGCCATCGCAATCACGTCGGTCAGATAATACTCGCCCTGCGAATTGTTGTTGCCGAGCTTCGCCAGCCAGCCTTTCAACTTGTCGCCCGGCGCCAGGATCACGCCTGTGTTGATTTCCGTCAGTGTCTGCTGTTCAACACTGGCGTCTTTTTGCTCGACGATGCTGTGCACGCTGCCGTGTTCGCGAACGATGCGGCCGTAGCCCGTCGGGTCATCCATATCTACAGTCAGCACCGCCATCTGCTTCGGCGGTGTTTCGGCGAGCAGGCGCTTGAGCGTGGCTGATGTCAAAAGCGGCACATCGCCGGCCAGGATCAAAACCTGATTGGCCACCGGCGTTTCCGGCATGGCCTGCTGCACGGCGTGACCTGTACCGAGCCGCCTGGCCTGCAGTGCCCAGCGCAGGTTGGCGGCCGGAAAGGCGGCCTTGACGGCCTCGCCACCGTGACCGTAAACCACACACACATCGTCCGCCGCCAGCTCGTCTGCGGTAGCCAGCACATGCGCCAGCAGGGGTTTCCCCGCCAGCGGCTGCAATACTTTCGGCAGGTTGGAGCGCATGCGCGTCCCCTGTCCGGCCGCCAGGATAATGATGCTCAGGCCCAAGCCGATCGCTCCCTAATCAATAGCCTGCGGATAATACAGGAACTTAAAGACTGCGAACTTGCTTCAGCTCTCGTTAATGACTGTGACGTATGCTGTCGACATGCGAATTTTTGTCGTTTTGCTGTTACTGCCACTCTTTGCCAGCGCCGGCGAGGTTTACACGCGCGACGGCGTGACGGACGGCGATACCTTCTACCTCGTGCCGAGCGCGGTGACCAATGACGACCCGGTATTCCAGAGCTGGGTTACCTACAGCCTGATGCGAAGCACCTGCCAGCTGGCTATCGGAGGCGATAATCCGGCCCGTGCCAGCAGCTTCGACTGCGAGTTCACGGCTCGGCAGGCGCTGGTCAATGCATGGGAAGAAAAATACGCAATAAATCAAGATATTACAAATGATTACCTGGACACACTGAGTATCGTCAATCAGGCCGGCTTCCTTGCAGAGTACACGGCACACTATTTTGGGCGCAAGAACTGGCAGCTGCCGCCCGGGCTTCGGGTCGATGCGTTTCGGGAATGGCGGCGAGAACATCTTCGGCGTCACCGCCCCAGGACGCAGATTACAGGGTCCTGGAACTACGCGGCCGCGGTTGACGGCCACTAGATGCCTGTTGCCACTAAATTCCTGTATGTTTCGCTGCTGGTATTCGACCACCCTCGCGAAGATCGAACACGCTATGCAACTGAGACAACTGGTCAGCGAACCTCTGCTGCACTTCTTTGTGATCGGCGCGGGTTTGTTCGCTTTGTTTGCCTGGAACAACGACGACGTGCTGCAGTCGCCCGACGACATCGTCGTCGACTCGATGCGCATCGATGCCCTCAAGGCGCAGTTCGAACGCGGCTGGCAGCGCCCACCCACGCCAAGCGAGTTGTCAAACCTCATCGACACCTGGGTGAACGAGGAGGTTCTCTACCGCGAAGGTTTGGCCCTGGGCCTGGATCGCGACGATCCGGTTACGCGGCAGCGGGTTGCGCAGAAGATGGAGTTTATTTCTGAGGAACTCGTAGAGTTTTCGCCCGATACGGCCGAACTTGAGGCATGGTTCAATGCAAACGCCGATCGCTATCGCGAGGATCCGCGTTTCAGCTTCCGGCAGCTGTACTTCAACCCTTCAGTGCAGGGCGATTCGTTTGATGCGCGAGTCGACGAGGCCATCCAGGCGCTGGCTAACGGCGTGGTACCCGACGGCGATTCCACAATGTTGCCCGCGGCGCTCGACGACGCGCCACTGGCAGAAGTGCGTCGCACCTTCGGTCAACAGTTTGCCGAATCGCTGCAGGATCTTGCCGTCGGGGAATGGTCGGGCCCGGTCGCCTCCGGGTACGGCCTGCATTTCGTCCTGATCCATTCTGCGCAGGCCTCGCGACTGCCCGCTTTCGATGAGGTTCGTGCGGCGGTCGAGCGGGATTACGTTGCGGAGCGCACGCGCGAGCTCAAGGATGCATTTTTCGACAGGCTGCGCCAGCGCTATAACGTAGTCTACGACGACAGCATAGAACTTGCCGACGAACGGCGCGCTGGCGAAGACATGAAATGACACGTCGCGTCGTCCTTACTGCCTTCCTCCTGCTGCTTGCAACAGCAGCGAGCGCCGATGTGTTCCGGCCGGCCTACCTCGAAATCAGCGAACTGGGTAACGACGAGTATGCCGTGCTCTGGAAGGTGCCGACGTCGGGTTACGACAGGCGCCTCGCGGCGTACGTGCGACTGCCGGACGGCGCGGAGATTGTTGATGAGGCGCGTGTCGTCGCGTCCGCCGGCAGCGTGGTCGAGCGAACCACTATTCGTTTCGCAGGCGGGCTTGCCGGACAAACCATCGCCATCGAAGGCAACGCGGTCGGTGCTACTGAAGTCATTGCGCGCGTCGAGCGTCTCGATGGCAGCAGCCAGGTCGAGCGCCTGCCAGTGGAGCGACCGCAGTTCGTCGTGCAGCCGCCGCAAGGAACGGGTGCTGTTGCCTGGTCCTACTTCGCACTTGGTGTCGAACACATCCTGGGCGGCATCGATCACCTGTTGTTCGTGCTGGCATTGTTGCTCATCGTCCACGGCAGTAAACGCATCGTCGCAACCGTAACGGCATTTACCGTGGCGCACAGCATGACTCTCGCCGCGGCCACGCTGGGTTGGGTACACGTGCCCGGTCCGCCCGTCGAGGCGATCATCGCCCTCAGCATCGTGTTCGTTGCCAGTGAGGTCGTGCACGCACACCAGGGCCGTTCGGGCCTTACGGAAAGAGCGCCCTGGATCGTCGCCTTCAGTTTCGGGTTGCTGCACGGCTTCGGCTTCGCCGGCGCGCTCGCCGAGGTCGGACTGCCGCAAACGGCGATACCGCTCGCCCTGCTGACATTCAATGTCGGCGTCGAAGTCGGGCAGCTGATGTTCGTGGCAGCAGTACTGGCCCTTCGTTTCGTCGGCGCCCGGTTCCTGCGCGGCGATTTCAGCTGGTTGCCCGTTGCGACGGCCTATGGTGTTGGTTCGGTGGCAGCGTACTGGACCATCGAGAGGATTGCTGGTTTCTGAAGTTAGCCATGGTGCAACCGGCAAGCTCGCCGAATTTATCATCCTGTCGGACGGCATGACGGCGAGCGATGTGGTTGTCTATAGATCGTTGAAACGAGCTGCAACGCTTGCATGGCAGGTGTCGTTCAATGGCAGGACATCAGCTTGCCAGGCTGAGATAACGTTCTCCGCGGTCCGGCAGCACCGTCACGATGACATTACCGGGGCCCATTTGCTCGGCAACCTGGGTGGCGGCGAGGATATTCGCTCCGGACGATATGCCGACCAACAGCCCTTCCTCACGGCTTAGTCTCTGCGCCTTCCTGATCGCGTCGTCAGTTTTGATGCGGATGACCTGGTCGAGTTCGCTCGTTTTGACGAGATCCGGAATGAAGCCGTCGGCGAGACCCTGGATGCCATGTTTGCCGCGCTTGTCGCCGGACAGTACGGCCGACTCGTCCGGTTCGACGGCGACGATTCTTGCTTTGCTACCATGCTCGCGCAGTGCGCGGGCGACACCCATGACAGTTCCGCCAGTGCCGACGCCCATGACGAACGCGTGGATAGGCTTTTGGACCTGGCGAAGAATTTCAACGCCCGTGGTCAGGCGATGGGCCTCGATGTTGTCCGGGTTCGCGAACTGGCGCGGCAGGAATATTTCTGGCCGGCCTGCAGCGGATCTTTCGAGATCGGCAATAGCACCCTGGATATCGTTGATTTCATCGAGCAGCCGGAGTTCGGCACCAAAGGACTCGATCATCTGGCGGCGTTCTTTACTGACGGTTTTCGGCAGGACGATGACGACCTTGTAGCCACGCATGGCGCCGACCATCGCGAGTGCGATGCCAGTGTTGCCGGATGTCACCTCCATGATGACGGAGTCGGGTCTTAGCTCGCCTCGCTTTTCAGCCTCGCGAATGATGTGGCAGGCGATACGATCCTTGATGCTGCCGCCTGGATTCAGGAATTCCGCTTTCGCATAAATATCGCAGCCAGTCTCGGCGCTGGCATGACGCAGCCGGATAAGCGGTGTATTGCCTATCGAGTCGAGTACGTCGGAGGTGACGAGGCAGGTCGGCGTCTTGCGTGGGCACGCCACAATATTTGAGTAGTGTAACTCCATCAGAACTATCTTCGTCGGCATCACGCGCGAACCCCATACGTAGATGCCGCGATTGGTGATAACATTCCGGCGAAGCCGACAGAAAAAGAAGAAGTATCATCGACTCTCAAACCATTATCCTTATCGGCGTCGTCATTTACGTAGCCGTGATGCTTGCCGTCGGCGTGTTTGTTGCCCGGAAGTCCGATTCCATGTCCGACTTCGCGGTGTCCGGACGCAACATGTCGCTCACCGTATGTTCCATATCCATCATCGCCACCTGGTTTGGCAGCGGGCCAATGATGGGCTCGGCCGCGGCTGCCTACCGCGGCAGCATGCTGGAAGTCCTTCGCGATCCGTTTGTGTCCGGCATTTCTTTGCTGATATTCGGGTTCTTTTTTGCCCGGCTTTACCGGCGCTCGAAACGGCTGACCCATATCGAGTTGCTGGAGCGCCGCTACGGAAATGTCGCCGGTGTAATTTCGGTGATGATTAACCTGATTGCAGGCTCGATCTGGCTCGGCGCTGTGCTGTTTGCTTTTGGCGTTGTATTCGAGTCGCTGGCGGGACAGCCGATGGCTTACGGCATCCTCGGCGGCACGCTCGTGATTGTTGTCTACACGATGTTCGGCGGCTTGAAGGCGGTTGCCGCGACGGACGTTTTGCAGATGGTGTTTATTATTGTTGGCGTGGTCGCGTTGTTCTACCTGGTTGTTGGTGACTCGGGTGGCTTCGCCGCCATCCCCGGGAATCTTCCGGAGCACGCGTTTCGCCTGCTGCCCGAGGACAACACTTTCGGCGACTGGTTTGAGTACCTGCAGGTCTGGTTCAGTTCCGGCCTTGTGTCGATCGGTGTCGTATCGATAGTGCAGCGATCGATGGCGGCACGTAATGAACAGGTCGCGCAGAACGCTTTTTACATCGCCGGTGTGGGTTATCTGCTGCTGGGCATGGTGCCGGTTACATTGGGTTACATTGCCGCGACGACGATGCCTGGCGTCGAAGATCCCAACGCGATTATTCCCTTGCTGGCCGTTGAGCACATGCACCCGATCGTGGTTGCCATTTTCGTCGGCGCGGTTATTTCGGCGATCATGAGCACGTCGGACAGCATATTACTGGGCTGTGGCACCATCATTTCCGTTAACCTCTTGCCACGCTTCATCAAGGATCCTTCAGACAGCCTGCGTTTGTCGGTGGCTCGCTGGTCGGTTCCGGTAATGGCGGCGATCGCGCTGTATACCGCTTTCAATACGAGCACGGTAATTTCGGCTATTGCATTGTCTATTTCCTTCGGCTTTTCCGCCATGAGTTTCCCTTACATCCTGAGTCTCTGGTGGCTGAAGGCAAACCAGACAGGCGGCCTGTCGGGAATTGCGTTTGGCATAGTCACGTTCCTGGTTTTGCACTTTACGACCGAAGGATTTTCGGCAAATTTTGTTGCCTTCTGGGTTTCGGGTCTCGTGACGATCGTCGTTTCACTTGCGACGCAGAAGACGGATCCGCCGCGCACGCTGACGGATGCGGACGGTAACACGCTCGGGCTTGCGCGACGGTTGGGTACCCTGCCGCTGTTTCGTCGCGTGGAATAGCATCGCGTGACGACCGAGACCGTCATCTTTATCGGCGTCGCGATTTACATGGTGTTGATGCTGGTCATCGGCGCGCAGGCATCCAGGAAGGCAAAAACGTCGGCCGAGTTTATCGTCGCAGGTCGCAAGCTGCCGATCTTCATTTGCACAGCGACGATTATCGCCACCTGGTTCGGCGGCGGCACGATGATGGGCGCGTCGGGTGCGGCGTATGACGACGGCCTGCTGGGTGTCATCGCCGACCCTTTTGGCGCGGCGCTGGCGCTATTCATTGTCGGAATGTTTTTCGCGCGCTTGTTTCGCCGCCTGCGGCTGCTGACTTATGTCGACCTGGTTGAGCAGCGCTACGGCAAGACCGCGGCATTTATCACGACGATCACGAACCTTATATCGAACATAGGCTGGATCGGGGCAATGCTGGTTGCTTTCGGGCTCGTCTTCGAGCGATTGACCGGAACACCTCTTGAGGTTGGGATCATCGCCGGTGCTTTCGTTATTATTCTTTACACGATGATCGGTGGCATGTGGGCGGTTGCGCTGACGGATGCCTGGCAGATGGGCATCATAATGATCGGGCTCGTCGTCCTGCTGGTCGTGGTACTGATTGACGTTGGTGGCTGGTCGGCGATTGCACCGCAGCTGCCTGAGAACACCTTCCGCCTGCTTCCGTCGCAACACAATTGGGAACACTGGCTGAACTATTTTCGTTTATGGTTTATTTTCGGCCTCACCGATGTCGCCGGACAAAACCTGATCGGGCGCGCGATGGCCGCAAAGTCTGAGCGCGTGGCGCAAAACGCATTTTATCTCGGGAGTTTCGGTTACCTCGCCTTCGGCATGATACCGGTGTTAATCGGCATCATAGCCAGCGTAACTATGCCGGGCCTTGCATCATCGGAATCTGTTATACCCGCGATGGCCATCGAACACCTCCACCCTGTTGGTGTCGCCGTTTTCGTCGGCGCCATACTCGCCGCAATCATGAGTTCCTGCGACAGTGCTTTGCTGGCATGTGCGAGCATCACCAGCCGGAACCTGCTGCCGCTCGTCGTTCCCGATCCGACCGACAAACAGTCTCTGTCCGTCGCGCGTTTCGCAATTCCTCTTTATGGCGCCATTGCGATTTTTGTTGCCTTGAAAGCCCAGGTGGTTTTCGACGTTATGATTGATGCGAACATCGTGAGTCTGTGTAGCGTCGTGATGCCGTTCTTTTTGGCTGTATGGTGGAAGAAGGCCAATCGCACTGGCGCATTGTCCGCGATGGTTGCCGGGTTTGGCGCCTGGCTAATTTCGCGTGTCGTGGCGCCGGAGCTGCCCGGCGACCTGATCGGGCTGGGCGTGTCCCTGATTACTATGCTGGCAGTGTCGAGCCTGACGCAGAAATTCGATCCGCCGCGAGGGCTCATCGACCTCGATGGCAACCCGGTGGAGCTGACGGACCGCTTGGGCGTGCTGCCGATCTTCCGCCGCAGCTGACCCCCAAAGGGGTCAGAGCCCTTTTGCGCCGATTGCCCCTAAAGGGGTCAGAGCCCTTTTTTGCGTGATCGCCAAGAATTGTCGCTGCGCTGCCGACCTTCATTGCGGCACGATTACGTCATGCCGAGGCCACCGAGATCCATTACAGCGAACTGTCCTGTTCACATCATGCAGCGAGGCATCAATAGGCGATCGAGCTTTCGGTGTGAGCAGGATTTTCGCTCTTACCTGGCCGCACTGCGTGAGACGTCCGCGCATTACCGGGTATCGATCTACGCGTTTGTGCTCATGACGAATCACGTTCATATACTTGCGGTACCGGCTCGGGAGGATGCGGTATCGAGAATGATGCAGCAGCTTGGGCGAAAGTATGTATGCTATTTCAATAAGCTACACGTCCGGACCGGAACTCTGTGGGAGGGTCGTTTTCGATCGTCGGTGATCGGTTCCGAGCACTACCTGTTTGCCTGCTATCGATACATCGAACTTAACCCTGTGCGGGCCGGCCTGGCTCGTTCGGCCCGCGAATACAAATGGTCGAGCTACCGGGCGAATGCGATGAATCTTCCCGACGGCCTCGTTACGGCAAGTCCGGAATGGCTTGCGCTGGGACAATCCAGCGAGGAGCGCGCGAGGCGTTATCGACACCTTTTCGTCAGCGGCATCGAGGATCATGACGAACGAATCCGTGTCGCACTGCGGAAAGGGCGGTCGCTGGTGTGATCGCAAAAAGGGCTCTGACCCCTTTGGGGAGAAAAGAACGAAAAGGGCTCTGACCCCTTTGGGGGGTTAGGCGCCTTTGCGTTTGCCTTTCAGTTTTTGTGCCGCGGTGTAACGGGCACGGGCTTCGGCGAGTTCGGCCTGGGCGCGGGCGATGTCGGTTTGTTCCGAGGCGCCCTTCAATGCTTCTTCCGCATCGTGTTGTGCGGCAAGCGCGGCCGCTTCGTCCAGCTGGTCGCCGCGCAGCGCGGTGTCGGCAAGTATCGTTACGAGATGCGGCTGCACTTCGAGAAGACCACCCGTGATGTAAAAGGCGACCTCGTTGCCACTCTCATCCTGCACGCGTACCTCGCCCGGCGACAGCGGTGACAGCATCGGCGCGTGACGCGGTGCAATGCCCACTTCGCCCATCTTCGCCGGCGCGAAAACCATCGTGGCTACGCCCGAATGGATTTCGCCTTCCGCGGATACGATGTCGACTTTGATCGTGGCCATAGTCGTTTCCTACTGGAACTTCTTCGCGTTCTCGACAGCTTCGTCGATCGTGCCGACCATGTAAAACGCCTGCTCGGGTATGTGATCGTAATCGCCAGCGACAATACCGTTGAAGCCACGGATCGTTTCCGCGAGAGAAACGTATTTACCCGGTGAGTTCGTGAATACTTCGGCAACGAAGAACGGCTGCGACAGGAATTTCTGAATCTTGCGAGCTCGGTAAACCGTTTGCTTGTCGTCTTCAGAGAGCTCATCCATACCAAGGATGGCGATGATGTCCTGCAGTTCCTTGTAACGCTGCAGTACAGCCTGCACGCCACGCGCGCAGTCGTAATGTTCCTGGCCGATGACAAGCGGATCGAGAATTCGTGAACTGGAGTCGAGCGGATCAACCGCGGGGTAAATACCCAGCTCGGCAATGTTACGTGACAATACGAGCGTCGCATCAAGGTGAGCGAAGGTCGTTGCCGGCGACGGGTCGGTGAGGTCGTCGGCAGGTACGTAAACGGCCTGGAACGATGTAATCGATCCGGTCTTCGTCGAAGCGATACGCTCCTGCAGAATACCCATTTCCTCAGCAAGTGTCGGCTGGTAACCCACGGCTGACGGCATGCGGCCGAGCAGCGCGGATACTTCGGTTCCGGCCAGTGTGTAACGGTAAATGTTGTCGATAAACATCAGTACGTCGCGGCCTTCGTCGCGGAACGCTTCAGCCATCGTCAAACCGGTCAGCGCAACGCGCAGGCGGTTGCCCGGCGGCTCGTTCATCTGTCCGTAAACCAGGGACACCTTGTCGATAACGCCCGACTCCGTCATTTCGTGGAAGAAGTCATTACCTTCACGAGTACGTTCACCCACACCCGCAAACACAGAATATCCACCGTGCTCTTTCGCGATGTTGTTGATGAGTTCCATCAGCGTTACAGTCTTGCCCACGCCGGCGCCGCCGAACAGGCCCACCTTACCGCCCTTGGAAATAGGCATGATCAGGTCGACGACCTTGATGCCCGTTTCCAGCAGTTCGGTCGTAGCTGCCTGCTCTTCATAAGACGGAGGTGCGCGGTGGATCGGCATCTTCTTTTCCGCGCCGATGTCGCCCGCGTTGTCGATCGGACGGCCAAGCACGTCCATGATGCGACCCAGCGTCTTTGCGCCAACCGGCACCATAATCGGACTGCCCGTATCTGTCACGGACATGCCGCGCTTCAGACCCTCGGAAGAGCCCATCGCGATCGTGCGGACTACGCCGTCGCCCAGCTGTTGCTGAACTTCAAGCGTGATTGCCGCATCGTCGATGATCAACGCGTCATAAATTTTAGGGATTTGGCCCGCGGGGAACTGAACGTCCACAACAGCGCCAATTACCTGCACAGTAGTTCCAGTGCTCATACTCTTTCCTTAGCCTGATACGGCGGCTGCGCCACCGACAATTTCTGAAATTTCTTGTGTGATTGCTGCCTGTCGAGCCTTGTTGTACTTCAGCTGCAATCCCTCGATGATGTCGCCGGCGTTATCCGTTGCCGACTTCATCGCCATCATCTTCGCTGCCATTTCGCAGGCGAAGTTTTCAACCGCGCCACGATAAACCTGCGACTCGATGTAACGCATCAACACGTCATCGAGTAATTCGCCGGCATCGGGTTCGTAAATGTAGTCCCAGTGCGCCTGCAGATCTTCGTCGTCGTGACCGATACCGCTGGCCGGCAGCAACTGCTTGACTTCCGGCTTCTGCGTCATCGAGTTGACGAACTCGTTGTGCACCAGGAACAGGCGGTCGATTTTTCCTTCACTGTAGGCATCGAGCATGATCTTGATCGAACCAATCAACTCGTTGACGCTGGGCTTGTCACCCAGGTGCGTTGCCGTACCGAGGACCTTGCCGCCCAGGCGACGGAAGAACGCAACAGCCTTCGCGCCCACGAGCGACAGATCGACTTCAATGTTCTTCGACTGCCAGTCGGATATTTCGCCGATCATGGTCTTGAACAGGTTGGCGTTTAGGCCACCGCAAAGGCCACGATCGGTCGAGATCACGATGTAGCCAACGCGCGTGACTTCACGTTCCGTCAAATACGGATGCTTGTAGTCCGGATTAGCGTGCGCGAGATGGCCAACGACTCGGCGAATACGCTCGGCGTACGGACGCGATGCTTCCATCTGCTTTTGCGCTTTTCGAATCTTACTCGCGGCGACTTTTTCCATCGCGCTCGTAATCTTCTGCATGTTCTTTACAGAAGCGATCTTCGAACGTATTTCCTTTTCACCGGCCATGCGTCAAGTCCTTCGACCTTAATTCGGTGCCGCTGGACACGGAACGAATATAGTCGGGAAAGTTGATCGGAAATGCCATCTCTAGTACGCGCCTTTCTTAGCAAATGCTTCGCAAATACCCTTGAGGCTCGCCGCAACGGTGTCGTTGTAATCACCGGACTTGTTGATCGAGTCCAGCACGTCACCGTGATTTGCACGTGCGAAATCATGTAGCGCCGCTTCGTAGGTGACCACTTTGTCCAC
>JAOUNH010000058.1 GCA_029881055.1 Gammaproteobacteria bacterium | reverse complement strand
GCGACCGATGTATTGTCGCTGCGTATGGAGCTTGAGGCGAAAGTGGCCGAATGGGCGAGCAGCAGGGCTGACGGCAATCTGCACGCTTACCTGTCGTTATATGACGATGAGTTCGAGCGTTGGGGACTGCAATACCCGGAGTGGTCGTCGCTCATCATGCAGTCCGGGAGCCTCCGTCCGGTTCAAGCCGCAACGGTGAGCGATTTGCTATTGCTCGACTACCCGGAGGAAGACGGGGTGTACCTGAGCCGGTTTCAGCTACGCCTTCAGGACGAGGGTCGGCAGACCGTGACAACGATACGACTTTACTGGCACCGCAACGCTGACGGTACGCTCAGAATCATCGCTGAAAACGAAGGCTGAGGATTTGCCTAGCGCAGACCTTCTCGTGCCGTAAGCTCGTCTATGACTTCCATCAGCTTGGGGTAACCACCCGCCGATGCAGTATCCGTGCGGTACTTGCCGTTAACGATGACCATGGGAACACTGGTAACGTTGTAGCGGCGAGCCAGATCGGCAGCAACTCGCATGGCCTGGTTCACCTCAAACGAATTCCAGGTGCGATTGAAGTCTTCTTCGCTGACACCGGCACGGGCAAACACGCGCTGGATTGCGGCTTGTGATGTCAGGCGATTCCCTTTGCGATGGAACTCCTCAAACACCATGTCCCGAAATGCGTTCTCATCCTTGAGTGCACCCGTTTTGGCGAGAAAGACTTCGGTGTAATAGAGCTGTGCGTGCAGCTGAGCCGCCTGGTTGAAAACCGCCGGAATTCGCACAAAGCGAACATTGGGGCTGATGGTTTCCGACCACTTGTTGATGTGGGCTTCCAGGTCATAACAATGCGGGCAGCTGTACATGAAGATTTCAGCAACTTCGATCTTGTCGGCGCCACCCACGGTTGGTTGAGTTGGAACCAGTCGTGTGAAGTGCGTGCCTTCCTTGAATTTCCAGGTACGCGTTGCCGCGTCGTCCTCGGCCAGTGCGAGCACGATGGACTCTGCGGCGGGTTCGACTTCAGCCGCCGATTCCTCGACGACGACCGTAGATTCCGTTTCGGTTGCGGTGTCTTCAACGGCCTCGGCAACAGCGTCAGCGGAGGGTTCGGTGGTGCTGACCGAAGTGTCGGTTGCCGGCGCAGCCTCTTCCTTGCCGCATGCAGCAAGCAGGGCGAGGGAGGCGAGTGTGGAAATCCAGATTATTCTTTTCATACTTACTTGAGACCTTGTACATAGGAAGAAAGTGCCGCGATATCCGCTTTGTCGAGATTGGCCGCGATGTCCTGCATCATGTGAACCTTGCTGCCCGTTGTTCGCGCGCCATCCCTGTAGTCGTTAAGCTGCTTGGCTGTGTAGGCCGCGTGCTGGCCGCGTAATGCAGGATAGGCGGCGGCTGGATTGCCGCGGCCGGTCGGACCGTGGCAGGCGAGGCAGGCGGATGTCTTGTCTTCCAGATTGCCCCCGCGATACAGCGACTGGCCGCGATCAAGAAGGTTCTCGTCCGCAACCGCCTGGGCTGCCGCAGGCAGACTTTCAAAGTAGACAGCGAGATTCGCCATGTCTTCGTCTGACAGCATCATTGCCTGCGCAGACATCAAAGGATCTTTGCGGTCACCGTCTTTGAAGGCCTTGAGCTGTGCCAGCACGTAAGGCGCATTTTGGCCAGCCAGGTTGGGCCACATCGGGTTCGAGCTCACGCCCTCGGCGCCATGGCAGGCGCCGCAAGTCAGGGCACGGGCTTTACCGGCCTCGGCCGAGCCATTAACCAGGCTTTCAGCCTGAACGTGGGTGGCAGCCAGTGCGAGGCCGGCGAGTACATAAAGCAATGAGAGCCTGATATTCATATCGTGTAACCGTTACTTCCCTGCGTTGGGTAATGTCGTTAATCGATTATTGTGTGCGCCGAACGCTGGCGCGGGGTGGAAGCTTGCAGATATTGACTTCCTTGCTGCGTAAGGCCGAACCCGTCAAACTAGCCTACCGGTCCTGTACTCAGCAGCCCCAAATTATACACATTATCCGCAGGACGTACCCCCATGTCGCATTACCCTGAGGCCCAGTTCATCAAGAGCGCGAATGCGCTGAGCCAATTCGTCCCGGACTCAGGTGCCGAAGTCGCTGTGGCCGGGCGATCCAACGCCGGCAAGTCGAGCGCCATCAACGTCATCGTCAATCAGCGCCAGTTCGCGCGCACGAGCAAAACGCCGGGCCGAACGCAGCTCGTCAATTTCTTCAGTCTCAGGGATGACCAGCGGCTCATCGACCTGCCCGGCTACGGTTTTGCCAAGGTACCGACGAGGACACGGGCGCACTGGCGGGACCTCATCGCGGACTATTTCGAGACCCGGAAAAGCCTGCGTGGGCTGTTCCTCATCATCGATATTCGCCGCCAGATCACGGATTTCGACCAGCTGATGCTGAAATTTGCCGAACAGGTGTCACTGCCAACGCATGTGCTCCTGACAAAGACGGACAAGCTGAAACGCGGGCAAGCCGCGACGGCCCTGCTCGAGGTGCGCCGCGACCTTGGCGACATCGCGACGGTGCAGCACTTCTCCGCGCTGACCCGCCTTGGTGAGGACGAGGCCCGGGCGAAACTCGACGAGTTCCTGTCTTTGCCGGGCCGGGAATGAAAACAGCCCCGAAGCAGCGGTTGTAGCCGCCACCCCGGGGCCAGAAGAAGCAAGCGACTTGGGGTTGCCGCGTTGCACACCTGCCTAGGGAGTAGACAGGCGAGTGTTTTATGCACTCAGGGAATTAGAGCCCGGCGCTCGCCAGGAGTTCCCTGGGAATCACCGCAGGCCTTAAACAAGATCTGAAGTGATGGCCGCCCGGGGACCTGCCACTGCACACGCCTTCGGCTATGGATTCCGTGGTGGGGCGTCGGGAAAAGCGTCCCCGAATCCATAGCCGAAGGCGTGTGAGGGGACGCTTTGCGCGGCGTCCCGCCTGCGAACCTAGTGAGCCTCGTCCCAGTTCATCCCGACGCCGACATCGACTTTGAGCGGAACTTCGAGCGTTGCGGCGGCGCACATCAGCTCGATGACGCGTTCGCTGACAGCGTCGACCTTGTCTTCATCCACTTCGAAGACGAGTTCGTCGTGCACCTGCATAATCATGCGTGCGCCGGGCCGCTCGGCGTTGAGCCAGGCATGCACAGCGATCATGGCCCGCTTGATGATATCGGCGGCCGTACCCTGCATGGGGGCGTTAATTGCTGTGCGCTCGGCATACTGGCGACGATTGGCGTTGCGGTCGTTGATTTCGGGCAAATACAGGCGACGCCCGAAGACGGTTTCGACGTAGCCGTCCTTGCTCGCCCTGTCACGGATTGCGTCCATGAAGGCTTTCACGCCGGGGTAACGATCAAAGTACAGATTCACGTATTCCTGTGCTTCCCCTCGGGAGATGCCCAGTTGCTTCGCGAGACCGAAAGCGGACATGCCGTACATCAGGCCGAAGTTGATCGCCTTTGCCGATCGGCGCTGATCGTCGGTAACGTCGCAGAGCGCCATGCCGAAAACCTCGGCCGCGGTCGCCCGATGGACGTCCAGCTCGTCCGCGAAAGCCTGTACGAGGCCGGGATCAGCTGATAAATGCGCCATGATCCGTAACTCGATTTGCGAATAGTCCGCCGCGAGCAGCACTTGCCCGGGTGGAGCGACAAACGCCTGCCGGATGCGACGCCCTTCGGGCGTGCGGATCGGGATATTTTGCAGGTTGGGGTCGGTGGAGGAGAGCCGCCCGGTCGCAGCGACGGCCTGGTGATAAGACGTGTGAATCCGCCCGGTAGCCTTGTCAATTTGCAGTGGCAGCTTGTCGGTGTAAGTGCTTTTCAGTTTGCTGACACTGCGATAGTCGATGATGACGGCCGGCAGGTCATACTCCTCGGCGAGCTCAACGAGTACGTCCTCAGCGGTTGACGGTTGGCCTTTAGGTGTCTTGCGAACGACGGGCAGGCCGAGTCGATCGAAAAGAATTTCCTGCAGTTGCTTCGGCGATCCGAGATTGAAAGGACCGCCAGCCAGCTTGTGTGCTTTGGCTTCCAGTTCAACCATTTTCTTCGCGAGCTCACCGCTTTGGGTGGTGAGCATCTTGCGATCGACCAGCACCCCGGTCTCTTCCATCGCAAGCAGTATCGGTACCAGTGGTTGTTCAATATCCTCGTATACGCTTTTCAGCCGCGGAAACTCATTCAATTGTTTCCACAAAGCCTCGTGAAGTTGCAGCGTGATGTCGGCATCTTCTGCGGCATAAGGCGCCGCCGATTCCAGGTCGACCTGGTTGAAGGTCAGTTGCTTCGCGCCTTTGCCAGCGACGTCTTCGTAATGAATGGTTTCGCGGCCGAGATACTGCCGTGCAACGGAATCCATGTCGTGGCGTGTTGCCACACTGTTGAGGACGTAGGATTCGAGCATCGAGTCGTATTGCATCCCCTTGAGCGGGATATCGTAGCGCGCGAGGATGTGGGCATCGTACTTCAGGTGATGCCCAACCTTCTTCTTGCTGTCGTCCTCGAGCCAGCCGCGCATTTTTGCCAACACCTCATCTCGCGGCAATTGGTCGGGCGCGCCCGGGTAATCATGTGCAACCGGAATGTAGGCTGCTTCGTTGTCCTTCACTGACAGGGAAAAACCGACGATCTCGGCCTCCATGTAATTGATACTGGTTGTCTCCGTATCGAAGGCTGTCAGTTTCGCCTGGTTGATTTTTTTGAACCAGCGATCGAACGCGTCCCAGGTGAGTACCGTCTCGTAATCTGTGCCGCTCTTTTCATTCACGGCTGCCGCTGGCGCATCGACGCCATCATCCAGCTGTCCGAGCAGTGAGCGCAATTCGAAATGACCATAGAGTTCGCGCAGTCGCTTGAGGTCGGCCGCTGACGGCGACAGATCCTCGATACCGAGATCGAGATCTATGTCCTGACGGATGGTTGCAAGCTGCTGCGAGAGCCGCAGTTGGTCGATGTTTTCACGCAGGCTGTCGCCGACCTTTCCTTTGATGTCGTCCGCGTTGCGCACGATGCCGTCGGCGCTGTCATACTCGTTCAGCCATTTTGCCGCTGTCTTCGCGCCCACTTTGGGCACACCGGGAATGTTGTCCGAGGTGTCGCCGATGAGCGCGAGGTAATCCACAATCTGCTCCGGGTAAACATCGAACTTCGCTTTCACGCCATCGCGATCCATGCGTGTGTCGTTCATCGTATTGACCAGCGTGACCTTGTCGTTTACGAGTTGTGCGAGGTCCTTGTCGCCCGTCGATACCAGGACGCGGAGGTCGCGGTCGGCGGCCTGTTTGCAGAGCGTGCCGATAACGTCGTCGGCCTCCACGCCGGCAACACGCAATAGTGGCAGGCCCATGGCCTCGACGGCATCCAGTATGGGTTGCACTTGCGAACGCAATTCGTCGGGCATTGGCGGGCGCGTGGCCTTGTACTCGGCAAACAGCTCGTCGCGAAACGTTTTTCCGGGCGCGTCGAAAACAACGGCCACATGCGCTGGCCGCTCTTCGCGCAGCAGCTTCTGGATCATCGTCAATACGCCGTGTAAGGCACCTGTCGGCTCACCGAGGGAATTGGTGAGGCGCGGCAAAGCGTGAAAGGCGCGGTACAGATACGATGACCCGTCGATAAGGACGAGGTCGGTCATCTATTCCGGGTCGGATGCTTCGCCGGAATCCTCTTCGTCACCTTCCTGCTCTTCAGTGTTTGCCGGACCCCTCGATGGAGGAACGGCCATCTGGCTCGGGTTGTCAGGAATGTACAGTGGGCCACTTTGGCCGCAGGCTGAAAAAAGAAACATCGAACTGGCTGTGACCAGCAAGAACATCAGGCGCTTCATAGCATTGACTCATTCGAAGGTGAGCGTTCGATTATAGAGGCCCGCGCAAGGAAAGGGACATCATTTTGCATACTGTTGCGCAACCCTTCGATACGCATCGCGAAACGGAATTCCCTCTTCCTGCACGAGACGATACGCTTCCGCGGTGGCAAAGATGCCGTCGTCCAGCTTGATGTTCTGCGGCTGAAAACTCATGCCGCTAAGCACATAAGCCATGATATCGACGCTCTCGATCGCGAGGTCGATGGCGCGAAATAACGGCGACTTGAGACGTTGCAGGTCGCGCTGGTAACCGGACGGCAATTTCGCTGTGATCATCAGCGACTCGGCCAGGCAGGCCTGCGCCGTCGCCGATGAAGCACGCAATAGCTCGAGCACGTCCGGATTTCGCTTCTGCGGCATGATCGATGAGCCGGTAGTCACCTCGGGGGCGAGCGAAATATAAGCAAACTCCTGCGTGTAAAACAGCAGCAGGTCACTCGCCATGCGACCGAGGTCCTGCAGTAACAGTGTGATCTCGAACAGCAAGGTGCATTCGGCCTTGCCGCGGGACAACTGCACGGCGGTCACCGGATTTTGTGTCGAATCGAAATCGAGTTTCGCCGTGGTAGCGTCACGATCGAGGTCCAGCCCTGGCGTGCCGTAGCCTGCGGCACTGCCGAGAGGATTCTTGTTGATGCGTCGTCGCACAGCGTGCAGGCCATCGACAGCATCTCCGAAAGCCTCATCAAATCCACCACACCAAAGTGCGACCGACGAGGGCATCGCGTGCTGCATATGCGTGTAGCCGGGCAGCACGATGTCACCCTGGCGGTCCGAAAGCACCTTGAGTGCGTTCCGGAGCTTTGTGACGCTGTCAGAAATTTCGCCACAGGCATCGCGCAAGTACATACGTAAGGCCGTGAGTACCTGGTCGTTTCGGGAGCGGCCGAGGTGCACGCGTCCACCTGCCTCGCCGATGGCGGCAGTGAGTCGCGACTCGAGTGCCGAGTGCGCATCCTCATCGTCAAGGCTGATGTGCCATTCACCGGCCGCGAAACTGTCTTTGAGTGTTGTCAGTCCATCGCGAATCGCAGCGCAATCTGCAGCGCTGATCAGATTTTGGGCGGCGAGCATTTCCGCATGCGCGATCGAGCCGCGCACGTCGTAGGGAACAAGGCGGGCGTCCAGCAGGTGATCCTCGCCCGCGGTGTAGCGCAGCACACGTTGATCGAGCGGCAGGCCCTTTTCCCAAAGCCTGCTCATGAGGCCTGGCTCTGCTCGGCAGGCGTCAGCTTGCCAATGTCATCAACGACCAGCGTTCCGGTGCCTTCATTGGTAAATATTTCAAGCAGCAGGCTATCGGGCAGTTTGTAGGAAATGACATGAACGCGTTGTACGCCGTTTGCAATCGCCGCATCGATGGCGGCCGCTTTCGGTAGCATGCCATCGGAAAGCTTTCCGTCCTTCTTGAGTTTCAGCAAATCCTTTCTGTCGATATAGCTGATCAGCGAGCCTGGGTCGCCGAGTGTTTCGAGGATGCCGGGTGCTCCTGTCGCAAGTATCAGTTTTTCCGCATTGAGTTCCGCCGCGATGGCCGCTGCAACCGTGTCCGCATTAATGTTCAGAATCACGCCCTGCTCATCGCAGGAGATCGGGCTGATGACCGGCATGAGGCCGTTATCGAGTTGCTTTCTCAGGATGTCAGCATCAACGGAGTCGATATCGCCGACAAATCCATAATCGACTGCTGCCTCACCTTTGCGTTCTACCGGCGGTCGTTTGTGAGCACGTATGAGCCCGGCATCGACACCGCTGATACCAACGGCCGGAATCTGCAGGTCGCGGCACGTTGCGAGTATCCGCGTATTGATCTGGCCGCTCAGGACCATCGTTGCAACGTTCATGGAATCGCTGTCGGTGACGCGGCGGCCGTCGACGAAAGTTGTGCGCAGCCCCAGCGCGGTCGCGAGCTCAGTGGACTGGGGTCCACCGCCATGAATCAGTACGACCCGGACGCCGACCTGGTGCAGGATGCCAACCTGCTCCATGAACGCATGAGTCTTCTGGGCGTCGACAAAAACTTCGCCTCCGGCTTTGATGACGAATACCTTGCCCTTGAACAGGCGTATGTAGGGCGCGGCATGCTTGAGAGCCGACACTATAATCGCGCGATCTTTCATGCTGCTCATTTTTTGCCTCCGAGCATTTGGTGCAATACGGCCATCTGCGCAAGCATTCGATTTCGTGCTTCCGGAATTACAATGCTGCGTGGTCCGTCGAGTATCCGGTCAGCCACCACTACGCCGCGGCGCACGGGCAGGCAGTGCATGAAGCGGCAGTCCTCTTTCGCGTTCGCAAACCACGGTTCGTCCACGCACCAGTCAAGATATTTTTCCCGCAGCTTTTGATCGGCCAGCTTATCGCCGTAATGGCGGGTTGACGACCAGGACTTTGCGTAAATGATATGAGCACCTTCCATTGCTTCCTTGCGCTGGTCTGTTTCCCTGACCGAGCCGCCGGATGCGGCGGCGGCGGATTTAGCCTTATCCATCAGGGCGGCAGGTAGCTCGAATCCTTCGGGACGCAGCACGGTCACGTCCATGCCGCGCTTTGCCGCCATGTGCAAAGTGGATACCGGCACAGCGAGTGGCAGTGCCATGGGGTGGTAGGCCCAGCTCAGTACGAACTTGCCGCCATTTGCCGGTACGCCGAAGTCATCCATCGTCTTCCAGTCGGCGAGGCTCTGGCAGGGATGATTCATCGCCGATTCCATGTTGATGTACGGCGTATCGATGAGGCCGGTCATGGAGGAGAACTCGCGTTCCTGCATGTCATGTTCAACATTCTTGCGTTCAGTGAACGCGCGAATGCCTATCGCGTCACCGTAAGAGGCGATCACCGGAACGGCCTCACGTATGTGTTCGGCGGCAGCGCCGTCCATAACGATTCCGGGTCGTGTTTCGAGGCCGTGAATGGACATGTCAGGCGAAATCACGAACGAGCCACCGCCGAGACGAACCATCGCCGCCTGGAACGAGGCTAGTGTCCGCAACGACGGGCTCAGGAATAGCAATGCAAGCACCTTTCCCTTGAGAGCCTCAGGCTCCGGATGTGTGTCGAGGCGGCTGGCCAGCTCAACCAGTGCCTGCACCTCTTCATTGGAAAAGTCCGCGAGATCGTTAAACGCTTTCATTAATCAGTCCTTCAGTCAGTAGCGGGCGCAATGTCACGAAGTGCCAATGCAAGTTGATCTATATGTTGGGATTCGAGTACGAGCGGCGCGAGTATGCGCAGTACTTCCGGATTGCCGCTGGTGCCGGTCAGGATGTCGTGTTCGAGCAGTGCATCTCGCACTTCAATGGCCGGTCGGTCGCAGACGAGTCCAAGTAACAGGCCCATGCCCTGTATTTTCCTGACGGGTCCGACAACGCACTTGTCGCGTATCGCGATTTCCGAATTGCGCACATTCTGCAACAGATTCTCGTCGCGTATTGCGTCAATGGTTGCCGCAATTGCAGCCGCGGCAATGGGGCCGCCGCCGAAAGTCGTGCCAAGATCGCCCGCGCCGAAATTCGCGGCGATCGCGTGACCGCACAAAACGGCGCCGCACGGGATGCCACCACCGAGGGCCTTTGCGCTGGTGAGGATATCGGGCGCGATGCCAAGTGCCTGGACCGCGAAAAACTGCCCGCAACGACCCATACCCGACTGCACTTCGTCGGCGATCAGCAAGGCACCGTGTTTGCTTGTCGCAGTTCGCAATGCGCTTACAAACTTCGGTGATAAGTCATACGCGCCAGCGACGCCCTGTACCGGTTCGAAAATGACAGCCGCGATGTCACTGCCAATCATGGAATTGGCGGCGCCGACATCGTCACGCGGGATGAAGTCGACCTCGAAGGGTTTCGCTGGAAAACCGTACCAGCGCTCCGAATTCCAGGTTACCGCGGCCGCGGCAGCCGTCCGGCCGTGAAAGCTTCCCGTTATCGCGAGAACCTTTTTTCGCCCGGTCGTCCTGCAAGCCATACGTAAGGCGTTTTCATTCGCTTCCGCGCCTGAGTTTACGAAGAACACGCGCTGCAGACCCTTGGGCGCCACTTCTACAAGTTTCTCCGCTGCGTCCGCACGTACGTCGAGAGCCACCGCATTGCTCTGGAACAGCAGCTTCCGGGTCTGGTTGGTTATGGCTTTCACGAGCCGCGGGTGGCCGTAGCCCAATGCGGCAACGGCATGGCCGCCGTAGAGGTCGAGTATGCGCCGGCCGTCCCTGGTGAAAATATCGCAGCCGCTCGCGCGTTCCGGCACAAACGGTAACTGTCCGTAAACGGGAATCGTGACGCCGGCCTCGCGGATTCTCGGATCGGCCGGATTCATCGGCTCATTCATTACCGACATCATGTCCACCCTGGCGCAGGAGCCATGAGACCCGCAGTTTCAGGCAGACCCCAAAGCCGGTTCATCCACTGCACAGCGCCACCAGCGGCGCCTTTCACAAGGTTGTCTATGACGCTCATGACGACGACCGTCTCTCCGTCCGTCGCTACGCCGATGTGACACATATTGCTGGCGACGACGTTCTTGAGTTTGGGTGTGCCGGCGACGATCTCAACAAACGGTGCGCTGGCATAGGCCTTCACGTAAACATCCCTTAGCTGCTCCTCGCTCGCCGCCGTTTTCAACCTAGCCTGCAGCGTTATGTGTATGCCGCGCGCGAACGGTCCCGAGTGCGGCACGAAATGCACGGCCGTCTTGCGGCCGCTTGCAGCCATTGCGAGTCCGGCCATCTCGGGGGAGTGGCGATGTGCGAGCGGTTTGTAGGCATACAGGTTGCTGTTGCGTTCAGGGTGATGTGTACCGGCCTGCGGGCTGCGGCCAGAGCCCGTGCTTCCCGTGACGCCTGAAACAAATATCTCGGCCTCAGTCAGACCTGACTGCATGAGTGGCACGGCGGCGAGCAGGCAAGCCGTCGCGAAACATCCCGGATGTCCGACGTGCGGTGTCGAGATTTTGTCGGCGTGTTCGGGCACTGCACAGGTGAACTGGCTGAGCAGTTGCGGCGCGCCATGCTCTTCGCCATAGATTGATTTCCAGGCAGCAAGGTCGGTATATCGAAAGTCGGCCGAAGAGTCGACCACGCGTATGGTGAGTTGTTTTTGATCGGCGGCTCGCAACGCTGTCGCGATATGCTCGGCAGATGCACCGTGCGGCGCTGCCGAGAACAAGGCGACGTCACTGCCGTCGGCGATCGTTTCCAGCCATTCATCGCGCGCGACGAAACTGGCTCCGGGCAGCACCTGTGACAGGTGGCCGAAAGTTTCAGCAATGGGCTGACCGGCGGCACTGTCCGAAACGGCTGCGGCCAGCCTGAAGTTTGGGTGACTCGCAATGAGGCGCAGCAACTCGCCGCCAACGTAGCCGCTGGCGCCCAGTACCACAGCTTGAACGGGCGAACTCATTTGGCTGCCTTTTGCAGCAGGCCGGCAACTTTGTCACCGAGAGCGACACCGTTAGACAATGCGTTGATGCCCTGCAAAGACAGGCGCTCCGCGATCTGCTGCACGCCGACATCGTTGTCGGTTGCGGGGCCGGTTACGACGGCGGGTTCGATACCGTACTCGTCACGCAATATTTTCGCACCTCCCCACGCGGAAACAGGATCGTTGGCGCACAACACGACAGCCGTTAACGCGCTGCGAATTTGCTGGTCGGCGAGAATGGCGGCGACGCCGTAGGACCCCAGCAATCCGTCACCGAGCTCGAGCACGATGACATCGGGCTTTTTGCTGGCGAGTTGCGTGAGCAGGGCACGCGTGAGCGCCGGGCCGTTTTTTGCAGTGGTTGTGACGATGCCGAGGTCTGAAAAAATCATGGTGTCGGTCGCGCCGGCATCTTCCATGGCCAGCACGTCGCGCCGCAGTGCAACACCGGTAGCCTTGCAGGCCGAGACCTTGAGTCCCAGGTGCCGCAGGCGACCAACGATGGCGCAGGCAGCAGCGGTCTTGCCAGAGTCCATGCAGGTGCCTGCGAGAGCAATCACCGGGACGTCGCCGGTTGCCAGTGTCGCATTTGCGTCCAGTTTCGATGAGCCTGAGCGCGCAGGAACGCCGATGCGTTCACCCAGATACGGAAACTCCAGGACCGTGCCGAGAACTTCACATTCGAATGGCTCGCCGACTGCGGGGTTCGCGGAATCGCAGATCCCGATCACGCCGCCAATATTCAGAAGATTCACGTGGTCACCAACCGCGAGCTTGCTTGGCAGATGTCCGGAGTAGCCGCGCAAGGCGTTGCGATGTCCGAGTGCGCCAACAACGATGTCGCCCATCGTGACGGTTGCCATGCGTCCGGACGTCAGCTCAAGCTGGTTATAGCGCGACTTGTTGTTCAACACGCGGACAGCAATCAGCACGCCTTCTTCGCACGGAATGTCTTCGGAGAGCCGGACTTCCGACGTCAGATGATTGTGCTGTGCGATGGATGCGACTTTGTCGACGACAACGGGTTTCATGTCGAAGACCTCGCGGCGCGGGTTTGCAGGGAACCCGGCAAGGACAATATGCGCGCATAGCCGAGTGCATCGCTCGCCGTCCATTCGCCTGCGGACTCACCATAGATTCCCTTGGTCGCGGCCAGCAATGAGTGCGGCGACGACGTGCCTTCGATAAACAGCTGGCCCGGGCGCAGCGCGAACCGGACCGTGCCCGTGACGCGCCGTTGCGATGACACAAGCAGGGCTTCGATGTCGTCACAGGCGAGATCGAGTTGCTTGCCTTCATGCACAAAATCGCCGTAGGCGGCGGACACGCTGTCCTTGATACGAATCTGCTGGCCGCTCAAAACGAGCTTCTCAAGCTCACGGTGCGCGGTAATGAGTGTGATGGCAGCGGGTGCTTCGTAAGCCACGCGACCTTTGGTGCCGAGTATCGTGTCGCCAAGATGAATGCCCCGGCCGATGCCATAACCGCCGGCAAGCTGCTCAAGTTTTTCGATGAGCTTTACGGGTGACAGCGCATCGCCATCCAGGGCAACCGGCACGCCGGCTGCAAATGCCAGGGTATGGCTCGAGGGTTCCTGCGGCGCCGAAAAGGCGTTCGACGACAACACCCAGGCGGACTCGGGAATGGAGCCTTCCGATGTCAGGGTTTCCTTGCCACCAATCGTAATACCCCAGAGGCCACGGTTGATTGAATAGGCGGAGCCCTGTGCGGGCAAAGGCAATCCCAGCTTCTCGAGATAGGCGAGTTGCTCCTTGCGCACCCAGTTGTTGTCCCGCACCGGCGCCAGGATCTCCAGACCGGGATTAAGCGTTCGCAGTGCTACTTCGAAGCGGACCTGGTCATTGCCGGCGGCTGTGCAGCCGTGCGCGACGGTGGTTGCGCCGCGCTCGAGTGCAATTTCGGCCAGTCGCTCGGCCTGCAGCCCACGCTCGGCACCGACGCACAACGGGTATGCCTGGCCGCGTAACACATTGCCGGCAATCAGGAAGCGAATCACATGGTCAAAGAAGTCCTGCTTTGCATCGATCAGCACGTGCTCTATGGCACCGAGGGCCAGGGCGCGCTCACGCAGGGCGACAGCTGCCTTCTCATCAATGCCGCCCGTGTCCACGCAGGCCGTTATCACGTCGCGGCCATAGGTCTTCTTCAACCAGGGCACGCAGAACGAGGTATCGAGCCCGCCTGAAAACGCGAGAATAATGGGTGAGGTGTCCTTGCTCATGAGGTCTCCATCTAAATCCTGAAATGAGCGGAATGCTCGATACGTGTAATGAGGTTCTTCTGCGCGATACCGGACTCGGTCGCGATGAATACCGTGTCGTCACCACCGATGTTGCCGACGACCTCGGGCCAGTTGCAGCGATCGAATGCCAGGGCAACCCGCTGCGCCGCCCCAATCGCTGTCCTTACGACGAGAAGATTGGGGCCCGCGGGATGAATGC
>JAOUNH010000223.1 GCA_029881055.1 Gammaproteobacteria bacterium | reverse complement strand
GAACTCGGCGTTACCTACCTGCCAGCGGTCATGGTCTCGCGAGCGAATGATTTTGCGCTGGCGGTCACGCACGGCGGATGGAGCAACCCGGCTGGACTACCCCGCAGCACCCTGCAACGCAGCGTCTATTTACTTAATGAAGGCAAGTTGATTCGCGTCTACTACACCGTGCTTGATGCCACCTATTCCAACGACGCGATATCGACAGAGATACTGGACGGTGTCGAGAGTCTTGAGTTCCGCCTGGTCCAGGATAACGGGGAAGCGACGAACGAATGGCCACCCGGCGGAGCGTCCGGCGCCGGTCGCGACAGCCTGCGCCCGCGTGCCGTCGAAATTATCCTGACGCTGGAAAACGAAGGCGAGATTCGTCGCATTATCGAGGTGGCATCATGAAGGCGGTGACGCGCGTCAGAGGCGTGGCCTTGTTAACCGCAATGCTCATTACCGCGCTGACAGGATCGCTGGCTGCAGGATTGGCATGGGATAATGCGCTCGACGTGCGCCGGACCACGGTTCTCCTGTTTCACGAACAGGGCATGCAGGTCGCGCTCGGAGCAGAAAGCTGGATTCGGAACATTCTTCGCGATGACGGCATCGATAGTCAGACCGATCACCTCGGCGAACTGTGGGCCAGTGAATTGCCCGGACTACCGGTCGACAACGGTTCCGTACAGGGTGCGGTGACGGGAAACATCGTCGACCTGCAAGGTCGGTTTAACGTCAATAACCTGATCGATCAGTACGGCCAGCTGGATCAGAATGTACTGGAGCAGTTCAAGCGGCTTCTCCAGATTCTCGGGCTCGATCCTCGTTTCGCGGGCCTGACGGCCGACTGGATAGACCTGGATCAGAATGCGGGGTTTCCGGATGGCGCGGAGGACCCGATCTACACGGGTTTTATGCCGCCTTACCGAACCTTCAATCGCCACATCGTCAATGTCTCCGAACTGGCAGCTTTGGAGGGCATGGATAAGGCCAGTTTCGACCTGCTCCTGCCGCATATCGCTGCGCTGCCGGACCGGACACAGATCAACGTCAATACCGCCACTCCGGCAGTGCTGAGGTCACTGGATGCCAATCTGGATGACTCGACGGTCGAGTCCCTGCTGGCGGAGCGCGAAGCAGGCGGTTTTGCGGACTATGTGCAGACCTTCTCGACATTGCTGACGAACCCGGCAATGTTTGATCAAATCACGGATTCGAGCAGCTATTTTCAATTGAAGGCTGTCGTGCAGATTGATACGGTTCGTGTCACCTATTTCAGCATCTTATTGCGGGCGCCCGGTGGCGGACCCGTAACCACGATAGTTCGCAGCCTGGGAACCATTTGAGCATGAAAGAATACCTCGTAATCCGACTGGCCGGCGAACATCAACCCGTCGAGTGGTTACTGGCCGATGGCGATGGCACCCGTCGCAGCGGTGTCAGCACAGGCAGCCTCGAGCAAGCCGCAGCGGCGAGCGGTGACCGCGATGTCATCGCGTTGGTGCCGTCGGAAGAACTCCTGTCCACAACCGCAGAGATCCCGGTGCGTTCCCATGCAAAAATCAGGGCCGCGTTGCCTTATGCACTGGAAGAAAACCTGGCGGAGGATGTCGAACGACTGCATTTCGCCGCGGGCGTCCGGCAGGAGAATAATCGCTTGCCAGTCGTCGTCGTTTCGCACGCCAAAATGTCGGCGTGGTTAGGTCAACTGCACGAAGCAGGCATTCAGCCGACGAAACTATTTGCAGAGAATCATGGTCTGCCGAAGATTCCCGGCACACTGTCGATTCTGGTTGATAATGACATACTCATGTTCAATGACGGCGCGAACGCCGAGTTTGTCATGCAGGGTTTGAAGCCTAGCGACTTGCTGGCAATTGCAGGTCTCATTGGCGACACGCGAAAGGATGGTGCCGAAAAACCCAAACATCTGCTTGCGTTTTGCACTGCAGAGCAGAACGAGCAACTGTCGCATGACTGGATCGCTTTGCGTAGCGAACTCGATAGCGTTGACGTCAACGTCCTGCCCGACGGCGTATTGCCAAAACTCGCTGTCACGGTTGCCGCCGGATATGGAGTCAATCTATTGCAGGGCTCCTACGGAAAACGCACCGAATACGCCGCCTTGTTTAAACCCTGGAAGATGGCCGCAGCGTTGCTGCTCGCGCTCGGTGTCATCGCGATGACCATGAAGGGTGTTGACTACTACCGTTTATCGCAGGACGAATCGGCATTGCGGGCGCAGTTCACTGAAGTGTATCGGCAGATTCGTCCGGATGACACACGAGAGGTGGCGGATCCGCAGGCAATGGTTGATTCGTTGCGCCGCAGCCTGGGGGGGTCGGCAGCAACTGACGTTTTCCTGCCGGGGCTACGCGAGCTTGGCGTCGCGCTGGCTGCGAACTCAGCGGCGAAAGTTGAAGCGATAAGCTATCGCGCGGGTGTTATTGATTTGCGGCTGACAGCGCCGGATGTGCCGACTCTCGATAATATCCAGAAAGCAGTCAGTGCTTCGGGGCGGTTCCAGGCGTCGATACAGTCCACGGACCAGGTTGCCGACCAGATAAACGGCCGCATACAGATCAGGGAGTCCGGATCGTGAAAGACTGGTTTGAATCCCTCGAAGCGCGCGAAAGAATATTCGTAGCCGTTGGCGCTGTGATTGTCGTTTGTTCGCTGCTCTACGGGGCTGTCTGGTCGCCACTCGACAAAAAACATACGGCGTTGAGGTCTGATGTGAATGCGTGGCAGCAATCGCTGGCCGATTTGCGACCATTAATGTCGCGCGCCAATGCAGCGGGGCAAGCGAACTCGGCACGCGCAACCGGCGCTCAACAGTCGCCAATTATTATCGTGGACCAGACCCTGAGCGGCCGTGGACTTGACCGGTATCGTCGGCGCAGCCAGCCGACTACGAGCAACGGAATTCGGGTTGAGTTTGAAAACGTCGCTTTCGACGAACTTGTCTTGTGGCTCGGCGAACTCAACGATCGATATGCAATGCATGTCCAGGCCGGCAGTTTTTCGACGGGGCCGCAGATTGCCGCAGGACGTATCAACGCGACCATAACGCTGGAGCGTGCTCTTTGATTCGGTCAAAGCGGGGCCTGATCGCGATTGGATTTCTGACCCTGCTGCTGGGGTTAACGATCATGTTCCCGGCGCGAGTCGCCGTGCATTTTTTTGTGCCGAACGTCGCAACGCTCAGCGGAATTCACGGAAGCGCCTGGAATGGCGGCGCACGCGAGGCTTCCTTCAAGGGCATCTATGTTCGCGATGTCCGTTGGCGCATCGCACCATTAAGAATATTTACAGGCGAGATTTCTTACCGGATAAATGCAAGCCTGGTATCGGGCTTCCTTGAGTCGGATGTGACAGCCGGATTCGGACGCGTGTTGACGTTGTCGAATCTTACGGCCGCGCTGCCACTCGATTTGGTCGCAGGACCTGCCGGCCTGCGCGGATTGCAGGGCAACGCCAGCCTGGCATTCGAGCGCATTACGATTGTGGACGGGCTGGCGACAGCGGCGGATGGCAAATTGCAGATCGCCAATCTGATGGTGCCGATCATCAGTCGCGAGTCGCTGGGCGGTTATACGGCAGAATTCTTTACACAGAACGACGGTATCGCGGCGAGCGTTGAGGATACCGATGGCGCCGTTGATCTGGCCGGGAGTTTTCAGCTCAAATCCGACGGTTCATACCAGTTCACAGGCCAGGTCATGCCAACACCACAAACGCCGCAAGCTTTGCGCGAGCAAATGCGTTTCTTGCCGCCACCGAACGCG
>JAOUNH010000057.1 GCA_029881055.1 Gammaproteobacteria bacterium | reverse complement strand
TGCTCCACTCCCGAGACCGCACACCAGCCAGTTCCACATCATCCAGCCACAGGTAGTGAAATAAAACAGCCTGTCGCCATCGACCACGCCCGTATGCAGGACGTGCTCTTTGCTCTGCTGCAACAGGGTTCCTCCATGTCCGTGCACGATACATTTCGGCACACCGGTCGTGCCCGACGAGTACATGATGTAGAGGGGGTGATTGAATTCGACAGGCGTGATAGCAAGACTCTCATCATCGCCAAGAAAATCCTGCCAGGATTTTTGCCTCTTGATGTCGACCGTGGCCGGGACCTCATCGACGAACGGGATGATGACTGTCTGCAGCAGCGAAGGAATAGCCGCGGCAACATTGGCAACCGTCGACCGCGTATCACAGATCTTGCCGTTGTAGCGGTAGGCATTCGTTGCAAACAAAAGCCTGGGTTCTATCTGCCCGAACCGATCAACCACACCGTTAACGCCGAAATCGGGCGAACAGGAAGACCAGATCGCACCGATACTCGCTGTTGCCAGCATCGCGATGACGGCTTCCGGGCAGTTCGGCAGAAAACCCGCAACCCGATCGCCTTTTTCGATGCCGATATTTTTCAGGGCCGACGCAACCCGGGCCACAGCAGTACGCAGCTCGTCACGGCTGATTTCCTTGCGCGCCCCGTCTTCGCCGCAAAAAACCAGCGCCGCCTGGTCGCCAGTATGACGCAACAGCTGCGTCGCAAAATTCAGTCGTGCACCACTGAACCAGCCAGCGTCCATAATGTTGTCCGGTCGCGGCAACACCGAGTCTGCAGCACGGTCGAACGTGATGTCGCAGACGCGACAGCATTCCGTCCAGAACGCCGGCGCCTCGTCAATCGACCACCGATGCAAGTCGGCATAATTACCGAAGCCCTGTTCCCGCATGAACCGATACATCGCCGATTCCCGGATTCGAGTGGCGCTGGGTTCCCAGATTATTGGATTACGGTTCATGGTCTGCGGTCTATTGAAATGCAGAGATCAGTATCCATAAAACCAACCTTGTGTCCACGCCCAAGCGAGGGTGATACTGACAACCATGAGTAGCACAGCAATCTCGGCGGTCGCCGCCATCATCGTAGTCGCGTCGCTGCTTTACTGGTTTTACGGTAACGCTGGCAGGCCGATACCTGCCGTTCTTCGGCGTGGCCAGCCGCTTCCGGATTTCCGAGCTGTAGATGAGAACGGCGACCCTGTCCGCTCCACCGAACTGCATGGCACGGCGGCCGTCATTCTGTTTGTCCGGGGTAGCTGGTGCCCGTTTTGCAGTTCACAGGTCGAGAATCTGACTGTCCATTACAAGGACATTATCGACCTCGGTGCGAGGCTGATACTCGTCACGCCAAAACCCCTGCAGACGACACGGCGTGTTGCCGAGTTCTTCGAAGTGGAATTCGATTTCTGGCTGGACGAGGATTTATCGGTCGTGCGCCAGCTCGGGTTATTGCTTGAGTCCGGGGTTCCGCACAAATACCGGACGGAGTACGGGGAAGATACGGTCCGGCCAACGGCTATTGTGGTCGATCGCAACGGCATCATTTGTTACACGGAAATATCGAAATTCATCGCAGACCGCCCGAGTTCGAAAACCCTGCTACACGAGCTGCAGAAGGCACTCGGCAAACCTTAAAGCCCGCGCCTAGTGCTTTACGCCTACGGCGGCACACAGGAACTCCATGAAAGGCGTCGCCTGCTTGAACGAGGTTTCGACGCTGCGCTGGAATTTGGGCGACAGGCAATCGTCGACTGTCATATCGCGCACCGCGATAAAACTCGTGCGTCGGATATCGTCAATGCAGGGGTGTTCCTTATCGAAGCCTCGTGGCGGTCGCTGCAACGATTCTCCGCCCAGGCTGAAATGCTTCCTGAACGCCGCAGAGCCGATGGCACGCTGCCATTCGCCGGGTCGGACCGCGATGCGTTCACGAATCTGCCGCAATGGCTCGGAATCCGGACGCCACATGCCAACGCCGACAAATACCTCGTCCGGCGCGATATGCACGTAGTAGCCCGGTGAATGCACGTCTTTGGCACGCTCGTGGCGAAACTGGATGCCGATGTTGGTTTTGTACGGCAGCTTGTTTTTTGAAAATCGCGTATCGCGATATATGCGCATCAAGGATCCGCCGGTACGCGTCGGGACAGCCGTGAAGTGAGGTGCGATTTCAGCGAGCGGGTCCTGCATGGTCTGGATGAAATGCAGTGCTACGTCGAGAACGTCATTCTCATAGCGGGACTTGTTGGCGTTAAACCACTCGCGATTATTGTTTGCGTCCAGTTCTCTCAGGAAACCGATCGTCTTTTTTTCGAATGCGGTGTATCGCTTACCCGCCATCAGCAGGTCCCGGTGTCGGCATCCGGGTGCGGGAACATGTCCGACTCATCTTCACCCGGCCTCGGCGCAAGGCAGGCGAAATCTTTTTCCACCAGTATCGATAGCCTGTTCCCATCATCGAGCGTTTGCTCGCCATCGATGGATACTTCCTCCGTCATCGCCCACGCGGCAACGACCTTCTCCGGCAGGCACACACGAATCTCGTTATCGGAGTAAAAAGCGGCAGGCTGGACGCAGGCGGGACTGCTTTCCAGGACGTAACCCAGGTAGCGACCACCGGGGAACCCGGTCTGCGACCGAACGACGCCCTTTTCGTGCATCGCGTCAACTTCACCGCGCGTCAGCCGCAGTCGAATCGAATTATCCAGGATACGAATTTTCACAACTAGTCAGCGTCACTTTCGGCCAAAACAAAGTCTTCCGAGTCGGCGCTGGCCGCGTCGGTCGGAGTTACTCGGCGATTACGTTTTCCGCCTGCGGTCCCTTCTGACCCTGAGTCACTTCCATCGTGACCTTCTGCCCTTCTTTCAGAGTCTTGAAGCCCTCCATCTGGATTGCCGTGTGATGCACAAACACGTCCTGTCCGCCTTCACGCGCGATGAAGCCGAATCCCTTATCGTCGTTGAACCACTTGACGGTTCCCGTAACTCTTTCGCCTGCCATAACTACCTCTAGATATTGCCACCGTTCAATTACGGCTTAATCACTGCGCCGTCATGGTCGCAGCAGCGGAAATGTTACCCGCTGGCGGGCCAAATTCCTACCTGCTGGCAACGAATTCGTGCCTGCTACGCAGGCTGGCGACCGCGTCGAATGAAACTCGGGCCCAGCTTTTGAACCGAATCGCAGCCCATTAAGGCCATGGTTCTTTCAACTTCAGCACGTAACAGAGTCAACCCTCGTTCAACGCCAGCCTGCCCGCCGGCAGCCAGGGGATACAAATAGCCGCGCCCGATGCTGCATGCGTTTGCGCCCAATGCCAGCGCTTTGACGACGTGCGTCCCGCGACGGACACCGCCGTCGCAAATGATTTCCAGCCGGTCGTGCAACGCATCGGCGACGTCGGCAATGCAGTCCACGGGTGCGGGAGCCGCCTCCAGCTGGCGTCCACCGTGATTCGACAGCATGACACCGGTAGCGCCGGAATTGGCCGAGTTACGACAGTCTGCGACTGTCTGCACGCCCTTGATGACCAGCGGCCCCTGCCATTCGGACGCCAACCACTCGACGTCCTTCCAGGTCAATGAGCGATCGAGTTGGTCGTTGAAATACTGCAGCAAACTCATGTCACCTTGTTGGGACGGACGATCGCTGGTCGCGAGGTTGACCATCTCCATGTCTTTCCTGACGAGCGCCCGATAAATCCACCCGGCATGCCGCACCCAGCTGGGAACGCTTCTGAGGCGCAGCCTGCCCGAGGTGAATCCGTATACCGCGTCCCGCTCGCGGTTGCCCGGCACGGGCGTATCGACGGTCAGGCAAAGGGCTTTGTAGCCCGCAGACCTGCAGCGGCTCACGAACTCCGAGGTGAGTCCGCGATCTTTCAATATATAGACCTGGAACATCTTCGGGCCACTACCGGCCGCTGCAGCAGCTTCGATCGTTGTCGTCGCCAGTGTCGACAAGCTGTAGAACATTCCGAATTTCTCTGCCGCGCGAACGACGGCCGGTTCGCCGCTGGCGTGAAATAGTTTCGATGCTCCGGTCGGTGAAATCATGACCGGCCAGTCGACGGGCTCGCCGAACAGCTTGGTCTTCAGATTGATTTTGCTGACGTCGGACAGCTGAGCAGGCAGCAACTCGTAATCGTTAAAGGCCGAGGTATTGCGGCCCAGGGTCCATTCGTCATCGGCACCGCCGTCGAGGTAGTTGAAGACGGGGGATGGCAGGTTGCGGCGCGCCATGCGACGAAAATCCATGATGTTGTTGCAGTCTGCTATTTTCATGCTTCGAGGTTATCACTCATTGACGTATGTAGCTTTGGGCCTGTAGCGTTTGCGCCTAGTTTCCCACGGACAAGCAAGTGACGAACAGTCCTGAGTTTTCCTATGCGCTACCCGTAGTCAGCAACAGCATGCGTCGCACGACGACGGCGTGGCTGATACTGGCGCTGATCGCCCTCGTTGGCGCCGGCCTGTTTTCGCTGCTGCTGGTGCTTTCGCGGACGCCGGTTATCCAGGAGATCGTGCCTTTCCTGGACTTCTTTCGCGTTGCCCTGGTTGTGCACGTCACCTTGTCAGTGCTCATCTGGTTGCTCGCCATGTCGGCGGCGACCTGGAGCCTTAGCACCCGAGGCGACAAGCCAGTGTGGGATCGTCTGTCGTTCTGGCTTGCGGCGCTCGGCACAGCTGTCATTATCGTCAGCCCTTTCGTCGGCGCCGGCGACCCGCTCATGAACAATTACGTGCCGGTGCTGCAACATCCCCTGTTTTATGGCGGCCTGGTTCTGTTTACGCTGGGGATACTCAGTCATCTGCTGCGTGCCTTTCTGTTTCGGCAGCGCATCAGCGAAGTGCTGAGCGGTACCACTGCCCTGCAGACGGGTATCACGCTGTCTGCGATGTTGACCGGACTCTCCATCGTCGCCGTCCTCGCATCCTGGCGGGATTTACCCAATCAAATGGATGGCAGCATCTATTTCGAGTTTCTGTTTTGGGGTGGCGGACATGTCGTCCAGTTCAGTTACACGCTGCTGATGATGATCGCCTGGGTCGTCCTGGCGACCGCCAGCGGTTGCCGCTTCGAGCTGACGCCGCGATTGACGCTCGTCTTCCTGGTCTTTCTTGCCCTGCCCGTAATCACGGTACCGTTTCTTTATCTTGCACACGATGTGACGACCACCGGCCATCGCCTCGCCTTTACCGAACTCATGAAGTACGGCGGCTTGTCCTGCCTGCCGCTCGGTCTCGCTGTCGCAGCTAGTCTCTGGCGCGCCGGAAAGCCGTCGGGCGAGCATCGATACCTGCGTGCCGCGCTGGTCAGTTCACTGCTGCTGTTTGCCGTTGGCGGGATTCTCGGCTTCATGATTGCGGGCCTCGATATCGTGATTCCTGCCCACTACCACGGTGCAACAGTCGGCGTGACTATTGCCTTCATGGGCCTCACCTATTACCTCTTGCCGCGTTTGGGCTTCGGCGCACTGCCCGAACGCCTGGCGACATGGCAACCGTACTTGTACGGTGGCGGACAGCTCCTGCACATCATCGGGCTCGCCTGGAGCGGCGGTTATGGCGTGCAGAGAAAGACGGCAGGCGTCGCACAGGGGCTTGATGGCCTCGGGCAAACCGCGGGTATGGGCCTCATGGGCCTTGGCGGCCTCATTTCTGTAATCGGCGGCCTGATGTTTCTGATTGTCGCCTACAAATCCATGCGCAGGAGATCCGGGCAATGATGGAAATTCTGATTTTTACCTTGAATGCGATCGTTATCTATTTGCTCGCGGACTGGATCATTCGCGAGATCGAAAAAAGACGCGGCGAAGTTTTGAAGCAGCGCCAGGTGATCTTCTTCGTTGTCTTTCTCGCGATGGCTTTGATCTCATTCGAAGTGCTCCAGGCGCTGCTGGCGCCCTGACGCTTGGTGTAGCTGGCAGGTTCATGCGGTCGCAATCTGAGCCAGCGTCGTCAAAGACAGATAGCCGACGGTAAACACGAGCCAGAATACAACGTAAATCTTGTGGAAAAGTCTGTTGGGCCAAATTGCAGCGACGACGTCAAGAACGATATGCGTGACTACGAACGCCAGGTACGCCTCCGGGAGACTGCGCAAACCACCGCCCGATTTGGACAGGGTTTCGGGCATATCGATGCACCAGGCCACAGCGAGGACTGCGAAGAACCAGGGGCGGGTCTCGTAGAAATGCGTTTCGAAATCAAAGTCGTCGGCAATATCCCAGGGGAAAATCAGCGACGCCGACAAGAACAGCGCGATCGCGTAGAGGATGAGCATCAGGAACTGAAAGTAGGACCAGTCGGCCAGGTCGCTCCACCAGAACATACCCCACCAGATAGTCACGATGTATATCAGGATATTGATCGCCCACAGGATCTGAACCCAGTAGAGCCTGACGGTCTTGCGGTGATGAATGGTTTTACTCAGCCCGGCCAGGATGTGAGTCACGCCGAGACCCATGATGACCGACAGGATCACGCCCAGATATTCGAATACACCCATTTAACAGCCCTCGTCATTCAATCTTCGTCGCTTCAATTTCCAACAGGCAGTCCGAGAGCTTCGCGCAAACGCGTAAGGCTTTCTGCCGGCCAGTATTTCTTGTTGTTGTAATACTCTTCGAATACCAGTTGCCCCTCTGGAATGACCACCCATGGCTGTTTTGAAGCAGTGAAGATATGCATGTCTGGCGACAGCCGATGCGCTTCGTCGAGTGTTCCGACACGGACGAAATCCACCTTGTCCCCGAGACCGCCATAGTTGCTCCACACCGCAATGTGGCACTGCGGACAGCGAAAGATATCCTGGCCTTTGCCGCTGTTGGATGGCGTCGCAACCTTTTCAAGCTGTCCTTGCAGCAAAGTCACTCGATCCGCTTCGATCAAGGCGTTGAGCGCAAACGATGTCCCGGTTTCCCGCTGACACCAGTGACAATGACAGCAGTGCACGATCATCGGTTTCGATTCCATCCGGTACCGGACTGCACCGCAAGTGCAGCCACCGTCGAAAGTTTCGCCCTGTTCCGTCATATGTTGCTATCTCCGGGAATGAATCGGCACTTAATGCTTCAACTGTCCATGCAAGCGCGCATCGAAACTCGAGAAGTGCGCTGCAAACCAGGACGATAGTCTCTCCTCAAGGCGTTTGCCACCTGTCGCAGGATCATCAAAAAAACCATCCATCAGGTCCCGGATCTGGTCCAGCAGTTTCTCGTGATCGTCTTTGTGGGCCTGGTACTCCCCGTACCGGCTGCGTCGCATCATGCGCTCCTCGAGTGCGAAGTGCGCCGAGATCGTACTCAGTATTTCGCCGAGGCAATTTTCGATCTGCTGCGTATCGGAATTTTTCTCCAGCTTTTCGTATGTCGTGTTGATGAGATCGATCATGTCGCGATGCTCATCATCCATCGATTCAATACCGACGGAGTATTCAGGTTTCCACTGCAGCAGGCTCATATCACTATCACCGAATCAGGAATTCGCTGGTTTGTCCATCGAATTGCACCAGCAGGTTGCGGCGCGGTGCGAGGTCCATCGTCAAAGACTTCTCATAATCGAAATCCGCCCCGCCACTGTCATTCATACCTACAAAAAGCTTGTGTGTGCCAGACGGAACTTCAATCCGCCGGTAGATGCTGGCTTTACCGTCCGCCCAGATACCGCTCGGCAGAAGCGTTGCCTCGTACAAAATCTCAGTACCGGAGCGAAGCTCAACCCTTACCGGGTGACGCTCGCGTGGACAGTCATTCATCGTTCGCATGTTGGGCGGCAACTCGTTCAACTCCTCCTGGGTAAGTTGCCGGCATTCACTCACGCGTTTGCCGGCATGCGAGAAAACGAGCGAAATAATCGCGCGGTCGTCGTCCAGGTTCGTGTACGGGGGCCAGACGGACAGCAGCCCGACAAACGCGGCGAAAGCCGTGTACATCGCTATTTCGGCAACGCGCTTCACGGCTTCAACGACTCTACAAAGGCGTCGAACTTCTGCACAGCATTGGCGTTGTCCGCCCAGGGTGCCTGCCAGCCGAGCGCCACGCGCGAAACGTCAACACGACCACGAAGCATCGGGTCTCTTTGCCTCGCAATGCGCTGCTCCGTCCATTCTGCACCAAAGCGGTAAGAGCAATCGCCATCCTGGCAACCCAGCAGCATGACCCCATCGGCATGCCCCCTGCTCAGCGCAAAATCGATATACGACGGCGGCAACTGCCCCATGCAGTTGACCTGCACAACGCGATGCCCGGCCTTCTCGATTGCCTTGAGCTGTGCGTCGTCACGGCAGCCGAAAACGATGACGTGTGGCGATGATTTCTCGGCACCTGCCGCAATGATGTCATCGCGCAGCTTCGCTGCGCTGCGATCCGGGAGGTCGATACCCGGTAGTAACGCACCCTGCGACCGAAATGGCGTCGCGGTAGGACAAGCGCCAACGCAGATACCGCAACTGACGCAGAGATCGGGATCCACGCTCGCCTGGTGCGAGTAATTTGTGCCATCAGTCCGGGCCACCATTTCCACGGCGCCAAAAGGACAATCGTCAACGCAACGCTCGCAGCCGTTGCAGTAGTCCAGGGTAACCAGCGCAGGGGGCTCTTTTTTCTGGCGCGGCGCCCACGGCATTATGACGATGATCGAACTGACGCCAACGAGCAGCACCCAGACCCAGCCGGGTGACCAGATCCGGATCAGGGGATAGACGTGCAGGTAAAACCAGTCCAGCCTGAGCACTTCCGGCGCCATCGCGAGATTCGCCTGCTCGTGACTGGCTGCCGGATACACGGCGGACAAAATGAGCATCGCCAACAAGGTTCCCGCCATCATGCGGCGCGGTGGATTGATGCGCGGTCCGGTCAGACGAAAGATGTGCATCCAGATGCCGAACACGATGAATATCGGCAGGCCGATCAGATGCAGAAACGCCATCAATGTGAAGAAACGATCGGACAGCAATTCGTCACTCAGGAAATTGCCAGCCATCGAATCGGTGAATATCGGAATGCGATCGATCAGTTCGGCCGAATTGATCGCGACGTACTGGGCCAGCTCGTCCCATACCAGCCAATAGCCGGTTATACCCAGTATGAATACGATCCAGACCAGCGGCACGCCCGTCACCCAGGAATACCAGCGAGGGCCGCGATAACGATTGAAAACGAATTCCTTCACCATGTGCAGGAAAATCGTGACGATCGCCGCATCGGAAGCATAGCGGTGCAGGCTGCGCATGATGCCACCCAGGTACCATTGCTCGCGGGTCAGGTACTCGACGGACTCAAATGCGCCCGAAACGCTGGTGCGGAAAAAAAGCAGCAACCAGATGCCGCTGACCAGCACTATCCAGAGGAAGAACACCGTTAGCGCGCCGATGTGATTCAGCGGGTTCTCGGCGCTCGCAAATGCGCGCGCCATCGGGACTCGCAGAGCGCCGAACAGAGTGCGCCCCAGCCGATGCACTTTGGCAATCATCCTTGTTTGCGTGCCCGGCGTGATTTCAGAATCTCGTTGAAGAGATAGAAAAACACGGCGAGCACCATCGTTGCTCCCACCGCAATCTGGACAAACAACGAATTGTCGAAACGATAGCGTCCCGTAGTCGGGTCATAAACGGTACAGAACAGTTTCACACGATCGATTAATCCAGCAAACAGGTGACCTGCACCGGACGTTCGATTGAAGACAATTTCCTTCAGGGGCTCGACCAGCCACGGCAATTCGAAGGTTACTCCGTATACCTGGCTGTAAACCGCCCCGTTCCGGTCGATGACGGAAGACTGATTGAGGTGATCAAAACCGCGTGGCGTCGGGAAAAAAATGAAGCCGAGATCATTGCTGATCTTAAGTATGGATTCGCTGTCGGCGCTCAGGAATCGCCAGTTTTCGTCCTTCACTCCCTGCCGCCTGGCGAAGGCGGCCATCGCCTGCGGCGTGTCATTGGCCACGTCGAAGCCAATCGTCACTACATTGAAACTGTCAGCGCCAAGCGCCTCCCGCGCCACATCCACAGCTTTGGCGAGATGTTTCGTCGTCGCCGGGCATACGTGATGGCAAGAGGTAAAAATCAGGCTAATCACGAGCGGCTTGCCAGCGTAGTCTCTGCGCAAGTTCACAGGCTGCCCGAACTCGTCCGTGAACGCATAGTCGCCAAGAGACCTGCCGATAGCCTGCTGCGACAACTGCAGGGCCGCCTCCGGGTCGTATCGATCAGGCGTATCTGCATCTGCCAATGCCACCCCCACCATGAGCAATACGAGTAAAAGAGCTTTTTTCATAATGCAACTTTAGCTGATAAAAGAAGGGCGGGCCTCTAGCCCGCCCTCACCAAGAGGCGTGGATCAGCCGCAGGGGCGTTAAGACAATGGCCAGACCGATGCCAGGTATTTCCAGTTTACGGCGTAGTACAGGACAAACACCACCAGGAAGAATATCGCAAGCAGGAAGGTGCCCGGGGCAGCAAAACCCCATTTACCTGCTGCCGCATGTCCGCCGTCGGGAATCACGATGGGTTCAGCGCGCATGACACGACTCGTGGCAATCCCGTAACTCGACTCCGACTCGACAGATTTACCGAAGAATACCGAGACCACTGTCACGAGGATATACATCGCACCGCCGACAATCGCGACCATGCCCGCCAGCCCCATGATGCCCATCATCGTATACGCGCTGGCAGGATACTCGAAGCTCAGCGTTGCATTCGTGAATGCCATATCCCAGTGCCGACGTTCGACACCGAGCGTGCCGGCACCCATCATGGCAAGCGCGAACACTGACATGCCGATACCGAAAAAGTACGGCTGCAATCGTGCAATCGCCGGAAACGCGACCTGCTTGCGGAACAATGTCGGGATGAGGAAGTAGGTCAAGGACATGAATGCCAGCGTTGTTCCAATCACGACGGTTGCGTGGAAGTGGCCTGGTACGTAGATCGTGTTGTGAATGATGATATTGATCTGCTCGGTACCCATGACGACACCCGAGATACCGCCGAGGAAGCCGAAGCCGACCAGGGAGATAAACATGCCTGAGAACACCGGGTTGCCCCAGGGCGCTTTGCGCAGCCACTGGAACAGGCCATTGGTATAGCCTTTCGCACGTTGCGCAACTTCAATCGAACCCGGCACGGTCAGTCCGTGAACCATGCTGGCGAGTACGGCGAGGTACATCGCGTAGCTGGTATTGAAAATCTTCCATTCCGCACTGAGTCCCGGATCGACGAGCAAGTGGTGCGCACTCGCTAATTGCAGGAAGGCTATGTAGAGGAAGAACGCAGTGCGACTGACTTTTTCGGACAGGGGACGAGCACCGAAAACAATAGCCGCGATGGCATACCAGACCGCTACGTGTGCAGCGACGTTAATCTGTTGCGACGAGTGGCCGAGCGCCCACCAGACGATACGGTACATTGCAGCATCGATGTTGTTGATGTACCCGAGTGACCAAAGCCATGTGGGAACCAGCACGATCGCACCTGACGCTATTGTAAATACAGCAATGATGCAGGCTGTCAATGCACCAAAAGTTACGAGCGGGATCGAACCCTCATAGGTCTTTTCATCTTTGGCGATGACCAGCGTTGCCAGGAAAATGAAACAACCGATCAATGCTCCGACGGCGAACAGGATCAGGCCAAGATAAAAATTCGGATTCGCCGGCATCGGCACATAGGACGTCATCATCACGGACGCGGTGCCAGTCGCCACCGCGGCGTTGTTCACGATGATGCCCGCGAGCATCAGCAAAAACGCGAACCACGCTATCTTAGGCGTCGCGAGTCGTACCTTTAACAAGGTCGACGAACAAAAATACAGGATCGCGATTTCGAATGAAATAATCCAGAAAATCAGCATGTTAACGCCATGCGTTGTGAGCAGCTGATAGAAGCGGTCGGCTGGCAGCAAATGCACAGCGGGCCAGCGAGTCAGCGTGACCAGCAAAGCGGCAATACCGCCGATGAGAAGTATGACGACGGCGACGACCGCGTGTGCCTTCATCAACAGCTCGGCAGGCTTGTGGAATTGCAGTCCCGACTCGGGGCAGGTTCTGAAAAGTTCCTTACTCATTATCCGCCCTCCGTCACATAAATCTTGCCGAGCATGTTGTGATGCCCGATACCGCAAAACTCGTTACAGATAATGGTTTGCTCGCCGCTCGTATCAGGAGTAACGGTTAACACCATTTCGTATCCGGGAAGAATCTGTGTGTTGATATTGACGGGCTGCAGGGAAAAGCCATGCTGCCAGTCCATCGAGGAAATATGCAGCCTGTACGATTGCCCTTTCTCCAGCTCGAGCAATGGCCACCATTGCCACAAACGCCCGACCAGGTAGACATCGCTGCCGGGCGGCGGCCTTACAACGGGTAATTGCGCGGCTGTTTCGGTTCTGACCGTGTATTGATCGACCATCGCTTGCGCCTTGGCCATGTAGGCCTGCGGCGTGGTTTTATAAGCTTCGCTCGAAAGATTCTGTTTTCCGTAGACATGCCAGAACGGCATCATGAAAAACATGATCAACGACCAGACCAGCGCGATGCCGATCCAGGTTCCCTCGACCTTGTCCAGCGGCTGTTTCCACCAGACTATTTCGGCAGGCGGTTGTATTGCGCTCATGTCGGCTCCTAAGGGGCGATTGGAATGTTAACGATTTCGACAATGCCCCAAATGATGTAGAAGACCGCCGGGAAGACGACGCCTACAAACAGGAGAATGAACGGGTTATCGAGTATTCGTTGCATTGTTGGTATACGTTCAGCCGGCTGAACGCTTGCGTTTTTGTCACTCATGAACCCTGACCTCTGATCGACAGATACAAAAATACAGGGCCTACGATATGCCTCCTGACGGCGCTGCAGAACTACGGAAAATACCTAGTCGCTGGCGGACTTCCGGGCCTGCGGTGTGCCCAATTTCGGGTAAACTTTGAAGCCATGAATGCGCTCACATTGATACTGACGCTCCTGTGCCTGTTGCTAAGCGCCTGTAGCAAGAATCCAGCCGACAGCCCCAATGCTCACGACACCCGGTTCGAACTCCTCGAAGGGGGCGCGGATACTTGCGTTCTCGACACCCGAACGCAGCTGATCTGGCAACAGAAGACCACCGAAGCCGGGCTCAACAACGCTGACAACACCTACTCCTGGTTTGATCCGGACGAGGCCGTCGGCGAACTTGACTATCGCGGTGTGGAAGACGGCGGTGTTTGCACGGCCAGCCAGTGCGACACCTGGCACTACGTGCAGGCCGTCAATCGCGACGGCTACTGCGGCCATCAGGATTGGCGCATGCCGTCGAAAGATGAATTGTTCTCAATCAGCGATCTTCGTCGCGCAGCGACGCCGCCGACCATCAATACCGAATTCTTCCCGAACACCCGCGCTGCCGAATACTGGTCAGGAAATGACTATAGTTTTCAATATGATACGGCCTGGGCCTGGAATTTCGAATACGGCCACGATCGCGTGGACTGGAAGAAGGAAGCCAAGTTAGTGCGCCTGGTGCGCGGTACCGCGGGCCCACTGGAAGCCGTCAAAGAATAGTGCCGTGAAAAACCTCGCCGTGACGTCCCTGCTACTCGTTGTGCTGCTGGTCAGCGTCAGCGCCTATCTTCGCCTCGATCACTCCGGCATTGGCTGCCAGGACTGGCCGGCGTGCTATGGCATGATCGGCAACGCGGCGGAATCTGTGCCCACGGTCGGTGACGCCTACGAGCGACTGGCCGAGGACGCCCTCAAGCCCTTGTCCTGGGCGACGCCCCTGCACCGCCTGGTTGCGAGCGTCCTCGGTCTCGTCATACTCGCCATGGCGCTCGTGTCACTGCGGCAAAAACGCGACCGGGTGTTGTCCCTTTCGTTGCTCGCCCTGACCGTTTTCCTGGCCTGGCTCGGCATCTATTCAGGCGGCCTGCACAGTCCGGCGGTCGTGATGGGTAATCTCGCCGGCGGATTTGCGATGCTGGGGCTACTGGGCTGGATGAGTTTTCGAGGTGAGCCCGGCGTGACTCGACGCAACAACCCGGTGCGTTCCTGGCTCATCGCCGCAATTGTCCTGCTGTCGCTGCAAATCGGCCTCGGTGGATTGACCAGTGCCAATTTCGCGGCATCGGCGTGCCAGACGCTGCCGGATTGTCACGGCAGCTATCTGCCGGGTAGCCAGGTCGCTGTCGCCTTTGACTTGAGTCGTTCGCACGAAATCGGAGCCGGCGGACTTGCCCTCGGCGGCAGCGAGCGAGCGGACATTCATAAACTGCATCGTATCGGCGCAGTGCTTGCTTCCGTCGTTATCCTGATCGCCGCGATTATGGCATTGCGGACCGGGCTTGTTATTAGCGCGGCGGT
>JAOUNH010000222.1 GCA_029881055.1 Gammaproteobacteria bacterium | reverse complement strand
ATAATGCCGGCACTTCAGGTAATGCGTGTAGGCATCGGGATCTGTTTCCGTAGTCACCGGCAATTCATACAACAGCTCGACTTCGAGTGCCGGTATCACCGCGGCTGCGATATCGTCCTGGATAGCAAACACGTCGACGAATGCGCGTTCGAAGGTGCCCGACCAGAGATGCGAGTCGGTCAGTGCATCGATCAATTGCGCCGTGATTCTGAGCTGATTACCCTGTTTGCGAACAGACCCTTCGAGGATGTAATTCACATTGAGTTCGTAGGCGATATCGCGCGCGCTCAGGTTCCTGTCGCGGTACGCGAAGGACGATGATCGCGACACGACGCGTAATTCGGGAACGCGCGCCAGGAGGTTCAGTATCTCCTCGGCGATACCGTCGGAGAAATACGCCTGGTCGCTGTCAGGACTCAAATCAACGAACGGCATAACGGCAATCGATCGGCCGATGGGTAACGCGGCACCGGCCGGCGCAGTTGAGGCGCTCTCGTAATCGCTGAGCACAAACTTGTCGATCGCAAAATACGTAACCGCAATGACCAGCACCGCGATGATGACCTGGTCAAGCCGCTTGTGCATGCGCGGACCGGGCGGCGCATGCCGATCAACGCCGCGGTCCCGCCGCAGGCCATCCGGAGAGAGCTCGAATGTCCACGCAAATATGACCGCCGGTATGAACCCGATCATCAATGCGATGACCGTGTAGCGGGTCGTTGCATCATCGAAGCCGAAGGCAGGGAATATCGTTTCCACCACCTGGATGATCAGCCACGCCGCAACGGCATAAGCGGCCGCGATGCGATACACGTTGCGACGCCGGAGTTCGGAAAACAGGAACACGCCAACCCTCGCCTCCGCGACAACCACAAGCAGTTTCAGTGACTTAGCGCGAGCTGTCAATACGGGCTTGTACGGAGCCCCGCGGTTGCTGCGCTGTGAATCTCGGGCGCGATGTCCGGCAGGCGACAATCTCCACCGGCATATTTATCCCGCGGTTTCCGTCACCAAACTGTGCACGGCGCGGTGCGCCTCTTCGATCGCCGATTCGGTCATGGCGTTGGCGGCGGCGTCCGTGCCGGCGAACGCGATGTTGCCCACGCGCTGCCGCGCATCGACCCAGGGCTGGCGTTCGTGCTGCCATAGCTCCGGCGACCAGGCGACGTCACCGGATTCTGTATCTATCGAGTACGCGTAGCCGTGCGGCCAGCGGTTGACCGTGATGCCCGCGATATCACGCGCCGGATCAAAGCCGCCCGGGCCGAGCATGCGGCCAAGCTGGTCGCGCAGGCTGCGTTCGAAGGTTTCGAACGGGGTCTCGAGCAGCGTCCTGCGACCGGCCCGGAACTGCTCCGCGACTGGCAAACCCGGTGCGAGCGGCATGTGCTGCAGATGCAGTATCACGGGCTCGTCGGGCGAGCGGGCAAAGCGATAGTCGCCGATGCTCACCGGGTGGGTGAACATCACGGTCTGGAAAAAGCTGCCGGGGCAGTAGGCCCGGCGCATGCCGAGTTTCGCGAGGCTCTGCCAATTGCGGATCAACACATTGGTGTACACGAGCGGCGCGCGAACGGAAGTCTGCAACGCGGTGACCTGCTCATTTGGAATGTCATCGCAGACATACGGCAGCATTGCATGATAGCCGGCCCAGACAACCTTGCCCGCTGACACCGTGCGCGCTTCGCCGTTGCGCACATAGGTAACATCGACGTCGGCATTGAGCGCACCCCCGCGGTGATGCAGGTTAACGACCGTGCTGCTGAGGCGGATGCGAGTGTCATTCCCGGGCTGGTCCAGCCTTGCGTAGTCGAAACGCGCGCTGACGACATCCTCCATCGAGCGCCCGGGCGCCACATCGGGAACCAGCTTGCGAACGAGCAGGCGGGCGACCGAGGCATTGCCGTCGGGGAAAAAGAAACCGCGGTCGTCCAACTCGTCACCACTTTCTTCCTCGCCCCCGCTGCCCGCAACACCGAACCCGGGATTGCCGTTGTCCCGCGCCATCGCGGCCGGCATGGCATCCGCACCGATCGCCCAGTAGCCGTGCGGTAATTTCTGCACGTAGGCGAGCACTTCCTCGCCGAATCCGCCGTAGGTCTTGAGATAACTGAGCCAGCTGTGCGTCTCGAGCACAGCACTGCGCTCTGCCGGGGTTTTGCCTTCCAGGTAGTCGACCTTGTCGGCGAACAGCCTCTCGAGTTCGGCTTTCCCCTCGGCCGACAAGGGCAGCTCTTCCATCGAATTTCCGAATCCATGCGCACCGCTCGCAAGCAGATCGGCACCGAAGGTCTCCCTGTCGAAGAAGCTGACCTCGCTGAGCCCGTGCGACGCGAACAGGTCGTCGTGGTAGAACTCGGCGCTGCGGCTGGTATCGATGCCGATCTCCCGGATAACCTGCTTCGACACCGCCGGGTAGGACTGCGGCGCCTCGATAAACATCGTGCCGCCGTAGCCGATGAACATGCGCCCGTCGAGCGTGAACTCATTACGTTTCGCGTGACCGCCAAAGTCATCGTGATTGTCGAGGATGAGGATGCGTGCGTTCGGGTTCACATCACGGCGATAGATGTACGCCGCCGATAATCCACTGATGCCCGCGCCGACAACGATGAGATCGTAGTGTTCGTCGGTCTTTCCGGCTACCCAGTCTTTGCCCTGAACCGTGGCATGCGCCACTTCGAACGAACCCGCATGCGAACCGCGCATCCCGGTCTCGGCCGGTGGGTAATACGTTGCCAGGACCTCGACCATCGGCTCGCCGGTTTTTGTGCAGGCCGGTAACAGCGAGGCGCCGATCGCAACGCTGACGCCGTTGAGGAAGTCGCGCCTTGTGATTGCGCGGTCCATTCCCAGGCGACGATCACGCGAGTGCATAGCTATGAGCGGTGGGCCGCCCCTCCGAGTCGCGCGGTTTCATGAGTAGGGTTTCAGATTCAAGGTGCGCTGAATCTTCTCAAGCACATCACCCGGCACGCCGGCTTCTTCAGCATACGAAGGCCAATTCGCCACCGTCGCCTGCACCTCGGCAAGAATTTTCGCGGCGCGCCCGCGTTTCATCGACGCCGTCTTTGCGCAGGCGCTGAAGTCCTCCATCGTAAAATTGTCGCGTTTGCCATTCATCGTCATCTGATGGCTCGCCGTCCACGCACCCGCAGGATTAAAGCTGTAGGTCACATCAAAAGCCGGCGATAACGACCACTCACCGGATTTGTTCATCAGGAAGGCAATGTTCTTCACGTGGTCATCCTGGTTGCGGGCCACGATGTTGAACACCGTACGTCGAAACTGTTGCTCGATGGTCTGCATGGGCAACTCAAGTTGCCGCATCACGAGCAGAGCCTGCTCGTAACTGTAGGCGCCCGCCATATTGTAGTCGTAGTGCGCCAGGGCGCCGAGGGATTGCATGTGACGTTTTTCGCCGGTATCGAGGCGATCAAAGCGGCGCGTCATAAAATGTGACCGGCCGTTTTCTTTGAACAGCCGGCATTCATTAATATCGATGCCGCAGGCCAGCGCCATCCGGTAATACGCATACTCGATCAACCCGTAACCTGCCGGGTCTTCCAGTTCCTTGTCCCTGTTGCCGCTGACGCCGTCGAATTTCAGCAGCCAGTATTCAAATCCCTTGCCAGCCCTGACCTGGCCGGAACGCACTTCATTGGTCTTCGGATTCCATGCGATGACCGCCTTCGCCCTCGCGCCACCGGCGGATGTGCCGACGCGCAGAATATCCTTAAGCGCGTCTTCTTTGCCTTCGGCTCCAAAAGACGCCTGGAGATTACTCCGGTGGGTCAGCACTTCCGATGCAAGCTCAACCAGCTTGCCAACTTCGATGTGTGTTGTCTGCTT
>JAOUNH010000221.1 GCA_029881055.1 Gammaproteobacteria bacterium | reverse complement strand
ATTTGTAGCCTGCGATCAGCTTACGGCAATAATCAATCAACTCTTTTGGTGTCACGTCCTCGCGTGGCACCACGACCGCGTGCACGGCTTCACCCCACTCCTCATCCGGAACGCCAAAAACAGCGGCTTCGAGCACAGCAGGATGTTTGTAGAGCGCCTCCTCAACTTCGGAACAATAGACGTTTTCACCACCGGTCACGATCATGTCCTTGGCGCGGTCGACGAGGAATACATAACCCTCATCGTCCATGTAACCCATATCCCCTGACCGGTACCAGCCATCCTGCAGCACCTCATTCGTCTGTTCGGGCTTACGCCAGTAGCCTTTCATGATGTTCGGACCGCTGGCTGCAAGCTCGCCAACTTCCCCTGTTGGCAGTTCCTTGCCGTCAACATCGATTATCTTCACCTGCACACCTATCAAGGCCTGACCGCAGGAACGACCACGATCGACGTCGAGAAGGGTTTCCTCGCGACGAAGACCCGTGAGCAAGGGTGACGCTTCGGTCATTCCGTAGACATGGACGAACTCAGCGCCCGGAAAGGCCTGAGTCGCTCGGCGCACAACTTCTGTTGCAATTGGCGAACCGCCGTGACCGATCCCGCGCAACGAACTCGTGTCACGCGGCTCTTTGAGCTGCAGCTCGGAAATCGCCGCTATCATCGTCGGCACTCCCAGCGTGTGCGTAACGCGATGCTCTTCGATTAAATCAAGCGCAAGGGCGGGACTAAATGCCTTCAGAGGAATCTGGCAACTACCGGACCAGATGCCGCCAAGTACTCCATTCGAGCCGGCAGCATGAAACAGCGGTGCCATGATCAGGAACACGTTATCTGTGTCCATCGATACCACCGTCGAGAAATGAAAGGTATTTGCAATCAGGTTCCTGTGCGTCAGCATCACCCCTTTGGATGCGCCGGTCGTACCACCCGTATAAAACAGGCCCGCCAGCGTGTCTTCAGTTACACCGACGCCGAGCTCCGCTTCATTCGCGGACGCCAACAGGGATTCATATTCGTCTGGAATCATCACGACGGCATCGACGAGACCACGTAATGCACCGGGATCGCGGTCACTGATCAAAAATTTTGCTTCGGCATCCTCGATCGCGTAGCGCAACTCCGGTTCAGCGTGCCGCGTATTCAGCGGCACGATGACGAAGCCGGCCGCCGGAATCGCGATATAGGCCTCGATATAGTGATTGGTGTTCGCGGCAAGTATGGCGACTCGGTCCCCGGGTTTGGCGCCGAGTTTCTGCAACGCCCCTGCAAGGCGACGGCAGCGAGCGAGCAACTCGTTATGAGTAAACTGGCGGTCTTCAGAAATTATCGCCGTGCGCTCGCCAGCGGTCTGTGCGGCACGAATTAGCGGATCGGCAAATGTTTGCATCGACTACCCCCTGGTTGAAAAGCGTAATCTACGCAACTCTACCCGCGCCAGCAAATTCGTCTATTCAGGGTGCGCGCTTTGCCAAAATATCTCGTGCTGTCTCGAGTGCCTCGATCCGTGTGGAATATCGCATTGTTTCCCGAAGGCCGTCCAGGGCACCAATATGGCTCAATACGCGTGCAACACCAAATTGCATCCCGACAACCAGCGTTTCCTGATTTGCATCGGCCGCACGTTGCATGATCTCCTCCAGGGTCAAGGCTGCACTGCCGTCGACACTTGGCACGTCCGTCAGGTCGATGATCAGGACCTCGACCGGACGCACCGATACGATGCGACGCATCATCTCGTTTGCCGCACCGAAACTCATCGCTCCGGACAGGTGCAATATGGCTGCTCTTCCGTTGCACTGCCTAAAGACGGCGGACTCATCGGCCGTGAGTAGGTCGTGATCAATATCGTCAACGATGGTCCTGATGGACTGCACCTGGACATCGGCCATTTCTTTCACAAATACAAGGCTGGCGATAACGATACCTACGCCGACCGCTGTAACTACATCGACGAACACGGTCAGAACGAGAACCACCAGCATGAGTATGAGATCTCTTTTCTGTGCGCGATGCCAGCGCTTGATAAAGCGCCAGTCGATAACGTCGATTCCGACCTTGAACAGGATACCGGCGAGGGCCGCGTGCGGAATTGTGCTAACGACAGGGCCAAGACCCAGCACGATCAATAGCAATACCAGAGCATGCAACACGCCTGATAAGGGCGTCCGGCCACCCGCTTTGACGTTAGCCAGCGTGCGTACCGTGGCACCGGCGCCTGGCAGACCGCCGGCGAAACCTGCGACAAGATTGCCGATTCCCTGGCCAATCAGTTCCTTGTCGGAGTCATGAAAACTGCGACTGACGTTGTCTGCGACCAGTGAGGTCAACAGGCTGTCGATGGAACCCAGTGCTGCCAGTACCGCAGCACTGACCAGCATGTAACTCAGTTGCTCGAAATCGATCTGCGGGATTTGCGGCGACGGCAATCCCGCGGGCACTGCGCCGAGCAGTGGTACGTCGGCAATAAAAAAAGTCAATGCAGTGCAAATAATTAATGCGACCAACGGGGAGGGAAAAATGCGAGTGAGGCGTTTTGGCCACCCGAAACAAATGGCCAGTGACAACATGCCGACACCGGCGGCGTGCCAATTGATTGTTATGACATCGCTTGGTAGTGCGGTTAATGCGTTGACCACGTTGGGCGGCGCGACGTGACCGATAAGAGGCTCCAGTTGCAGGATAATCAATATGCAGCCGATGCCCGTCATGAATCCTGATATCACCGGGTAAGGCATGAGATTGATGTAGCGACCGATCCGCAGGTAGCCAAACAGGATCTGGAACGCGCCCGCCATCATGACAACGGTGAAGGCGAGTGCGGGCTCATGGGCAAACTGGGTAAAAACCGTCGCGGAAACGACAGTCATAGGACCGGTCGGCCCCGATATCTGCGCCTGCGTGCCGCCGAACAGTGCCGCAAACAGGCCGACACAAATGGCGCCGTACAAACCGGCAATCGGCCCCATGCCCGACGCCACGCCAAATGCGAGCGCCAAGGGAAGCGCGATGATCGCCGCCGTAAGGCCGCCGAACATGTCGCCGCGCAGATGCTCGGTCGACAGGGCGTTCAGCTTGATTCCCAGCATGCTAGTTGCGCTCGGTTTTCGATTCTGCGATGGCGCGTGCGCTCATGTCGCTCAGGAATGCGTAGAGGTCCGAAACTTCCTCATCCGTGAAGTAAGCGAAACGCGATCGGGCAACCGGGCTCATCATTCTCAGTTCACGTTCACCCAGCGCAAGACCGGTTTTCATCAGGTGGCGAAAAGCCGCTTCGCTATAGGCTGCAATGATTATCAGGTCGGGAGCGCTCTCGCCTTCCCACGGTGAATCCGCACGCAGGCCGAACCCGTGACATTCATTGCAGGTTGTCATGGCGATATATTCACCACGCACAAGGCGAGCGTCGCCGAGGCTGTCGCCCTTGAGCGCTGGTACACGATCAAGGTGTGCGGCGATCGCGGCGTCATTGCCAAACGCGATGTCCATACGAATTTCGAACGGCAGCTTCCCTGCCGGCAGATCTTTCTGTACCAGGGGCAGACTTCGCAGGTAGGCGATAATGTCCGCTAGATCCTCGTCCCGCATCCTGACGAAATTGTAGGACGGCATGGAATACATTGCCCGCCCATCGCGTCCGATGCCATGACGAATCGCGGCTTCCAGCGTCGCCGGACTTTCGTCGCGAGCCATGGACAGCAGGTTGGGTGCCAGCGCAACTTCCCACATGAGCTGCCCGGCGAGGTCGTCGCCATGGCAGCCGCCACAGCCTCGCGTGCGCGTCAGGTGGGCGCCGCGTTCGATGGCGGCAGCGTCGTCCGGAATGGGGTAGGCGTAGGCCGGAGGCCTGTCGA
>JAOUNH010000220.1 GCA_029881055.1 Gammaproteobacteria bacterium | reverse complement strand
ATGTCGCGACATATCGAGATGTCTTCGTCGCATATCGCTTCTGCTTCGTGTCGCGTCAGCACAGCGTGGTCCGGATTTTCACCAGCTTCGGCGAGGGTCGACAGGACGCGCTCAACAGCCCAGCGCAAGTTTACGGCCGTCGGCCGTGAGTTCAGGAGTGCGGTTGCAGCAAGTTCGATTTCTGCGGCAGGGTCGTCAGCGTCCAGTGAGGCCAGGTATAGCGACCATGCGGCTGTGGCACCGATCAGTGGTGCACCGCGAACGTACATCTCCCTGATAGCGATGACGCCGTCCCGCCAGCAACAGAGATCGTGAATGCTGTAATCGTGGGGGAGCAGGCGCTGATCGATGACCTGTACTACAGAATTATCGTCCGGACTCAGCCAGATGCTGCGAAAGTCCTCGGCGATATTCGGCGGCACGGTTTGGTGCTCAGGCTCCCAGGCCCGCCGCCAGACGTGCTGAACGCAGGGTATTGGCCATGAGCATGGTGATAGTCATGGGACCGACACCACCCGGAACCGGAGTGATCGCGGCTGCAACTTTGCTGACATCGTCGTAATCGACGTCGCCGGTTAAAACCATTTTGGTTTCGCCATCGACTGTTTTTTCTACGCGGTTGATACCGACGTCAATAACGACGGCACCGGGTTTCACCCAGTCTGCTTTAACCATATCGGGGCGTCCGACGGCGGCGACGACAATGTCCGCACCAGCGACGACTTTGGACAGGTCCTTGGTTCGGCTATGAGTAACGGTCACTGTTGCATTGGCCTGCAGCAATAGTGATGCCATGGGTTTGCCAACAATATTCGAGCGACCAATTACAACCGCATTCTTGCCCGACAAATCGCGTCCGAGTTCATCCTCGATCATGAGCATGCAGCCGGCCGGTGTGCAGGGCACGAAAGCGTCGGATGTGTGGCCTGCGGTCAGTTTGCCGATATTCACGAAGTGGAAGCCATCGACGTCTTTCGACGGTGTGATTGCCTGCGTAATCGCCTGTTCGTCAAGATGATCGGGAAGCGGCAATTGCACAAGTATTCCGTGTATCGCTGTGTCGTTGTTGAGCTCGTCGATCAGCTTGAGCACGTCTGACTCTGCAGCGTTTTTGGGCAAGGTGTGTTGAACAGAATGAAAGCCGCAGGACTCTGCCGTGCGTTTCTTGTTGCGCACATAAACCTGGCTGGCAGGGTCCTCTCCAATGATAACGACCGCCAGCCCCGGCTTGATGCCGTGTTTTTTCAGCAATGCGGCAGTTTTCTCGGTGATCGACGCGGCCAGTGCGGCGGCCCTGGCTTTGCCATCAATTCGTTTTGCAACGGTCATTGTCCTGTATTCCTTTGATTTGTTTTGTGCCGGGCTTGCCAGCGCACGGATGGTAACGCCGTGGTCGGCTTGTTGCTACCGTGGAAAACCATGCTTTCGACGTTGTAGCAGACCATACACCAGGCTCAAAGGTGCGAGCGATGCGGCAAGGTGTTTAAGGGTATGGCCACTCAGCATATGACCGCCTACATAAATTGCGCCATCCAGTTGTTCGAAGACTTTGGCCGCGACATAAAAACCGATCATCCACCACACATAACGGCCGAGGTCGCTGCGCGTTGGGTAGAGTAGAATAATTAATGGAATCAATAGCATAGGTAGGAATTGCACAAGGGCATAGGGGCGCAGGTCGCCATGACCCAATGATTCTGTGAAGGCCCAGTAAACAACGCTGGCTATACCCGCAAGCAATAGTGCAGGCAAAGTTTTACGGCCGAGAGCCGGCGAGAAATACTCGGCAATGATGATTGAAACCAGGCTCATGAAGCTAACGGTCATTGGCAGCCGGTCCCACACCAACGTGTCATTATTGGGGTTGAGATGAAAATAGCCGGAGCCGAAAGCAGTCAGGGCAACGCCTGTAAAGAAGATCATCCACGAGGGTTTTGTGCCCGGCAAGATAACTTCCGGGCTCCGCATGATGACTATCCAGCCCAGGATACCAACGACCAGGAACGGCAAGTTGGACATCACGTTCAAAAAATTGGGAATATTGGCCAGCGCTCGCTGATCGGCAAAAAGATGGTAAAGAGGGTCCTGTGCAACGGGATCGGCCATAGCGACGGCGATGATTACGCCAGCTCCCACCAGGATGAGCAAAGCGACGCGCCAGCTCAAAATGGAAAATCCGCTGGATTCCTGACCGTCAAGCCTGCGACTCGCCGCCCGGCGGTCCCCAAAAAATAACCCAGCAGCCGAAGTCGTCGCTGAAATCCACGAACCGGTGCTCGGCACCCGCAGCGACGAACAGCGCATCACCGGGTGCGAAAGGAACTTCTTCACCGTCGCGAATAAGCGTGCCGTGGCCCGACTGCACAATGTAAATTTCGTCCTGCTCGTGCGGTGTCTGCTCGTCTTTGCCGACAGGCTTGTAGTAACCAAGCTCCATACTGCCGCTCTCGAGCAGGACCGCATAGAGTCCGTCTGCCGAATCGCGGACGCGTTGCAATGCGTTTTGTACAGTCATGCGCTCTGCCATGTGCTCACGGTATCGCGAATCAGGTTAAAATACAGCTCCTTACAGTCGGCAAAGAGTCGCGTGAAAACATTTACCCGCAATTTTCGAGGCGTCGCTTTTTTTGGCGGCCTTACCGTCAATACGATTTTCTGGTTTATCCCGTTATTCTTCCTCGCGGTGCTGAAACTGTTGCTGCCCGTACCGGCTCTGCGGCGGCTCATCACGCTCGCCCTCATGTGGTGCGGAGAAAACTGGATAAGTTTCAACACGCTGTTAATGCGCTACGGTGCAAAGGTCGATATCGAGAGCCATGGACTCGAAAACCTGAAGTCAGACGGTTGGTACCTCGTTATCGCAAACCACCAGACCTGGGTGGATATTCTTGTATTGCAGGCCGTTTTCAATCGTCGTGTGCCGTTCCTGAAGTTCTTCATCAAGCAGCAACTGATCTGGTTTCCGGTTCTGGGTGTTGCGTGGTGGGCTCTGGATATGCCATTCATGAAGCGATATTCACCATCCTACCTCGTGAAAAATCCTCACATGAAAGGGAGGGACCTGCAGACCACGCGCCGTGCCTGTGAAAAATTTCGGGATACACCGACATCCATACTCAATTTCATCGAAGGCACGCGCTTCTCCGAAAAGAAACGTGACAATCGAAAATCGCCGTATCAAAACCTGTTGCAGCCGCGCGCTGGCGGTTTTGCAGTCGCTGTATCATCGATGGGAGAGTTATTTACGAGCATCGTCGACGTCACCCTGGTCTATCCCGACGTTGCGACTCGCTTCTGGGATATGTGCTGTGGTGCCGAGGTTCGCGTCATCATCGATATTCGCGAGCGCAAGCTCGAACAATGGCTGGTGCAGGGTGATTACGAAGGTGACCGGGAGTTTCGCAAGAAAATGCACACCTGGTTGGGTCAAATCTGGGCTGAAAAAGATGCGATAATCGCCAAAACGAGGAAAGAATATGGTCGATAGCCGACAGTACGACACCGTAGCATTCGATGTTCGCGACAACACCACGATGCTGTTTTTTGCGAAAACGACAGACGCAGGCGACATCGCCGACTACCTGTTGCTAATGCGCACTATTGAAGAGGATTTCGACGAGTCCATCTATATCGAAATCAATGAGCAGCAATTTGGTGGCCACAATTTGATTCGCGAAGCGTCGATGACGGGCAATGTGCTTACATTGCGTCTGCATGAACCTGCCAAAGAACTCGATGGCACCTCGGACATCGTGCTGACCTGGGCCGACACCGTTAAAAACGCGGAGAGCATCGAGGTTGGTGCATTTCGCGTGCTAGGCGATACGCTCGTGGGCGGAAACGCTTGAGGTATGCGGCAGCTTCGACCCAATTGCGGTAA
>JAOUNH010000056.1 GCA_029881055.1 Gammaproteobacteria bacterium | reverse complement strand
CGCGGCTAGTCTGACAACCAACTCCGGATAGAACCCGTGTCACTCGACAAAGTTAAGCTGCAACACATTGCGATGCTGGCCAGGCTGAAACTCACCGATGAGGAATATGCCGAGAGCGTCGAAAAGCTGTCGAAAATCGTCGATTTCGTCGATCAGCTGTCGCAGGCCGATACGCAGGATGTCGTGCCGATGGCGCATCCTCTCGATGCGGCCCAGCGGCTGCGTCCGGACGTGGTGACCGAGTCCGACAATCGCGACCTCTATCAAAAGAATGCGGCGGCCGTCGCGGACGGGCTATACCTGGTCCCGAAAGTACTCGAATGACCGAATTGCACGCACAAACGCTGACCGAGCTCGCGGCCGGTCTCGAGCATGCGGAGTTCACCTCGGTCGAACTCACGGCGGCTTTGCTGGATCGAATCGCGCGACGCAATGACGAACTCAACGCTTTCATTACCGTGACGGCGGACGAGGCGCTCGCCGCGGCGGCGCGCGCCGATGCGGCCCGCAAGTCCGGCAAAGCCGGTGTGCTGAACGGCCTGCCCATCATCCACAAAGACATTTTCTGTACGCGGGGTATCAAGACGACCTGCGGCTCGAAGATGCTCGACAACTTTATTTCTCCCTACGATGCCACGGTGGTCGAAAAGCTCGCCAGCGCGGGTGCCGTAGTCCTTGGCAAAGCCAACATGGACGAGTTCGCGATGGGATCCTCGAACGAGACCAGCTATTTCGGACCGGTGAGGAATCCGTGGAATCCCGACTGTTCGCCTGGCGGCTCGTCAGGTGGCTCGTCCGCCTCGGTCGCGGCGCGTTTCGCGCCCGCTGCAACCGGGACAGACACGGGTGGCTCGATACGGCAGCCGGCGGCATTGACTGGCACGGTCGGCATCAAGCCCACCTACGGCCGCGTTTCGCGCTACGGCATGATCGCCTTTGCCTCGAGCCTCGATCAGGCCGGTGTGATCACGCGATCCTCGGAAGATGCGGCATTGCTGCTCGGCGTGATGGCGGGATTCGACGAGCGCGATTCGACCTCTATCGATCAGCCGGTGCCGGATTACCTTGCCAGCATCGGTGACTCTATTAAGGGGCTGCGCGTAGGCATCGTTCGCGAACACTTCGACGCCGGTCTCGAGGAAGAGACGGGCAAACGAGTCAAGGAAGCAATCCGCGTACTCGAGGCACTCGGTGCGAGCACCGTGGAAGTCAGTCTGCCAAACCTGAATCTGTCGGTGCCGACTTACTACGTGGTGGCACCGGCTGAGTGCTCGTCGAACCTGTCACGCTTTGACGGCGTGCGTTTCGGTTACCGGGCAGAGCATGCCGAGGATTTGCTGGATCTCTATTGCCGCAGTCGTGGCGAAGGTTTTGGCGACGAAGTCAAACGCCGCATCATGACCGGCACTTATGTGTTGTCAGCAGGTTATTACGACGCCTATTACCTCAAGGCCCAGCGCGTGCGGCAGTTGATTGCGAACGACTTCAGGAAGGCATTTGCAGACGTCGATGTGATCGCCGGACCGACGGCACCGTCACCCGCTTTTAAGCTGGGTGACAAGGTCAACGATCCCATCCAGATGTATCTCAATGACATTTACACGATTGGCGCGAACCTCGCCGGATTGCCAGCCATGTCCGTGCCCTGCGGCTTCGTCGACGATCTGCCGGTTGGACTGCACCTGGTCGGCCCGCATTTCGCCGAGGAAGTGCTGCTGCGTTGCGCTCACCAGTACCAGGGGGAGACGGACTGGCACAAAGCCTGTCCGGAGGCCTACCGATGAGCCGCGCCGGGTGGGAGGTCGTAATCGGTCTCGAAATTCATGCTCAGCTGGCGACGAAAAGCAAGATTTTCTCAGGTTCATCAACGGCTTACGGGGCCGAGCCCAACACGCAGGCGAATCTCGTGGACCTCGGCTACCCGGGCGTGTTGCCCGTGTTGAACAAGGAAGTCGTCCGCATGGCAACGATGTTTGCGCTGGCGGTCAATGCGAAGGTGGCGCCGCGTTCGGTGTTCGCGCGCAAGAATTATTTCTACCCGGACCTGCCGAAGGGTTACCAGATCAGCCAACTGGAATTGCCGATAGTCGCGCTTGGCGAGATCTTCATTCCCGATGCTGACGGCAACAAAAAGCGCATCGGCATCACGCGTGCGCATCTTGAAGAGGACGCGGGCAAGTCAATCCACGAGGGCCTGGCGGAATTCTCGGGTATCGACCTGAATCGTGCGGGGACGCCACTACTTGAAATCGTATCGGAGCCTGATCTTCGGTCGGCGAAAGAAGCCGTTCTGTACATGAAGAAAATTCACACCCTGGTGCGTTACCTCGGAATTTCCGACGGCAACATGCAGGAGGGTTCGTTCCGTTGTGACGCCAACGTTTCTGTCAGGCCGGTCGGGCAGGAAGAACTCGGCACGCGTACCGAGCTCAAGAATCTGAACTCGTTTCGATTCATCGAGAAAGCGATCAACATCGAAGTCGAGCGGCAGATCGAGTTGATCGAGGACGGCGGCAAAGTCGTGCAGGAAACGCGTCTTTACGACGCAGACAACGACGAAACCCGTCCGATGCGCTCGAAAGAAGAAGCGAACGACTATCGTTATTTTCCGGATCCGGATTTGTTGCCCGTCGAAATCACCGACGAGTTTGTCCTGGCCATCAAAAAGACCATGCCTGAATTGCCGGACGAGAAAGAGGCGAGGTTCGTCGATGCTTACGGACTGAAAGCTGACGACGCGGGAATACTTACTGCGAGCCGACCGCTGGCCGACTATTTCGAAGCGGTGGCCGTGGCGTCGGAATCGACTGCGCAGCTCGCCGCGAACTGGGTGATCGGCGATCTCGCAGGCGCTCTTAATCGCGACGGTCTTGATATTGCCGACAGCAGAATATCGGCGGCTGACCTTGCGGGCCTCGTCAACCGCATCCACGACGATACGATCTCCGGAAAAATTGCGAAGCAGGTTTTCGAAGCGATGTGGGCCGGCGAGGGCTCTGCCGATGCCATTATCAAGGCCAGGGGCCTTACGCAGATCACCGATAGCTCGGCGATCGAGTCTGTCGTCGACAAAGTGATCGCCGATAACCCCGGGCAGGTTGCCGAATACCGCTCAGGCAAGGACAAGCTGATGGGCTACTTCGTTGGCAAAGTCATGCAGGAGACCAAGGGGCAGGCGAACCCGGGCCAGGTCAACCAGATATTGAAAGACAAGCTCAAGGGGTAGAGCGTGTCGGCCGACAGTATCATCCCTTTCGCGTTCGAGTCGCTGCCGGTACGCGGTGCGCTGATTCACTTGTCGCGCTCGTGGCAGCGCATGCAACGCGACCATAATTACGATGCCCTGCTGCTCGAGACGCTTGGCCACGCCGCGGCGGCGAGCGGCCTGATCGCGCAAAGCCTCAAGTTCGACGGTGCCATCACGCTGCAGATACAAGGCAGTGGTGTCCTCAAGATGCTGGTAATGCAATGCACCAGCGAGCTCGACGTGCGCGGGATGGCGACGATGGAAGAGGGCGCCAGCGCCGGCAGTTTCGCGGAATTGACGGAAAATTCTCGTTGCGCGATTACGGTTGATAACGGCGATCGCCCTTACCAGGGCATCGTTGCGATAGACGGCCGGTCACTGTCGGCGAGTCTCAAGCATTACTTCGATCATTCCGTCCAGGTTCCGAGTCTCATCGCGCTGGTTGCCAACGAACGACTTGCCGGTGGCCTGTTGCTGCAGCAAGTGCCGGGAGAGCCCATTGTCGACGATGACTGGCGGCGGCTGCGACTACTCTCGGAAACCCTGCGCACGGACGACTTCGAACACGGTGCGGGCCTGGCTCTTATCGGCAAGCTGTTTGCGGAGGACGACGTCCGTGTCCACGCGTCCCGGTCGGTGGCATTCAATTGCCGATGCTCGGACCAGAAGGTCGAGGACGTGCTCCGAATGCTCGGCGAGAACGAGGCCCGAGCAGCGCTGCTGGAGCAACAGGCAATCGAAGTCGTCTGCGAGTTCTGCGGAGAGACTCGGTCCTTTGACCGGGTAGACGTCAGTCGGCTATTCGCCGATAACGTCGTTTCCGGACCGGATTCGGTTCAGTAACCGGAAGCACGCCGCAGCGCTTCGATGCGCTCCGGAATCGGCGGATGGCTCATGAAGAGGCGCATGATGCCATGCCGCTCGCCGCCGGAAATGCCGAAGGCCTCCATTGACTCCGGAAGTTGTGCGGGCGCAGTGCCGCCCAGCCGGGCGAGCGCACTGATCATCGGTTCACGGCCATTCAGTTTTGCGGATCCTGCATCGGCTCGAAACTCGCGTCGGCGCGATACGTACATGACGATAGTGCTGGCGAGGATGCCGAGAACGAGTTGGGCGACCAGAACCGATACGAAATAGCCTATGCCGTAGCCGCGATCATTCTTGAGCACGACGCGATCGATAAAGTGGCCGACAATGCGCGACAGGAAAATGACAAAGGTGTTAACGACGCCCTGAATCAGGGTCAAGGTCACCATGTCACCGTTGGCAACGTGGCTTACCTCGTGTGCCAGCACGGCTTCGACCTCGGCTTTCGGCATGCCGCGCAGCAACCCGGTGCTGACCGCGACCAGTGCGGCGTTACGTCGTGCGCCCGTCGCAAAGGCATTCATATCCGGAGACTCGTAGATAGCGACCTCCGGCATCTCGATGCCTGCGTCGCGAGACTGTCGTTCGACGGTCGCCAGCAACCACGACTCAGTCGCGTTTTGCGCCTGCTCGATCACCCGCGCTCCTGTCGCTCGCTTGGCCATCCACTTGGACATGGCCAGCGATATAAAAGAACCGCCAAAACCGATGACGAGCGACAATATCAGCAGCGCCTGGTAATTCAGGCCCGAACCGGACTCATCGAGTATCCGATCCACACCGAGCAGCCGCAGGACGACGCTGAGTACCAGCACGATCGCGAGGTTGGTTGCAATGAACAGTCCTACACGTTTGATCATTAAAAGAGCCTCCGGAATGAGGCCCAGATCTGATGCTTGCCGGACCGTTTTCAAGGCCGCCACCGGCCGATATAAGGTCACTGTCACCTTATATGGGCATATAAGGTGACAGTGACCTTATATCGTGTGATGCGGTTCTTGGGCTTGCGCGGCAAAGTCTGTATACTGTTTGCCCAGATATATAAAAGAATCGTTATATTCTTATATGAGACCCGCAAGCACGCGATTATTGTTGCAGTTCAAGGCACTGGCCGACCCGGTTCGGGCGCGGCTCGTTGCGCTGTGCGGCCTCGCAGAGTGCAGTGTCTCGGAACTCACCAAAGTGACCGGGCAGAGTCAGCCGCGTGTCTCGCAACACCTGAAGCAACTGTGTGCGGCGCATTTGCTCGAGCGGTTCAAAGACGGTCATTTTGTGTACTACCGCGTACCGAACGAGGGTGAAGGAGCGGCGTCGCGCCGCAGCCTGCTTGCATTGCTGCCGGACGATGAGCCGCGCTTTACGAAAGACGTCAACACGCTGCGCGAAATCCGTTCGCAAGGCGGCCGCGTGGTCGCGCCCGTTTCCGACCGTGACCGGTCGCTGCATCGTGCCTTGGTCGAGCTGACTGTTGCAGCACCTTTGGGCGATTTGCTGGATATCGGCTGTGGCCAGGGACGCATATTGAAATTGTTGGCGTCACGGGCGCAGCGTGCCGTGGGCGTTGATATCGATTCCGATGCGCGGCGTCGCGCGCGTGCCGAATTGTTGCTGGCGGGCACGCCTAATACGACGCTCCGCCAGGGCGATATGGTGTCGCTGCCGTTTGCCGACCAGGAATTCGACACGATCATCCTCGATGATGTGCTGTGTGAGGCGCCGGACCCGGCAGCGGTAATCCAGGAAGCCGCGCGCCTGCTGAACCCGGGTGGGCGAATGCTGTTTCTCGCGTCCGTTAGTGATGCCGACCAGAAAGACTTGCGCGTGAAGTTTGCTGCGTGGGCAGCAGCAGCGGGGCTGCGACTCGCGCCACCGAGACCGATCCCGACCAACCAGCCAGCCTGGTTGTTGGCAGTTGCCACCACTGCAGAACGCAAATCTGTCGCGGCCTGATCCAGGATTTATGATGAACAAAAAAAACCCACCCTCTGTTTCGTTTGAGTTCTTTCCGCCGAACACTGAAGAGATGGAGGTCACTTTGTGGCAATCCATCAAGCGACTGGCCGGCCTCGGACCGCGATTTGTATCGGTGACTTACGGCGCGGACGGCTCGACGCGCGAGCGCACGCATGCAGCTGTTGAGAGAATCATTAATGAAACGCAACTGACCCCGGCGCCGCACCTGACCTGCATCAATGCCAGTCGCGGCGAAATTGATGACATAGCGCGCGAGTACTGGGACATGGGCGTGCGACACCTGGTCGCATTACGCGGCGACGCGCCGAAAAATTCAGGGCCCTACGTTCCGCATCCCGATGGTTACGCCTATGGTGCCGACCTGGTTAAGGGGCTTCGCAAAGTTGCCGACTTCGATATTTCCGTCGCCGCTTATCCGGAGGTTCATCCCGAAGCGCCGGATGCCGATTTCGATCTCGACAACCTGAAACGAAAACTGGATGCAGGGGCGAGTCGCGCCATTACGCAGTTTTTTTTCGATCCGGATGTCTTTCTCAGGTTTCGCGACCGTTGTGCCAAAGCCGGTATCGAATCACCCATCGTCCCGGGCATCCTGCCAATAACGCGTTTTCCACAGATGGAACGTTTTGCGGAGATGTGCGGCACGACCATTCCGGACGAGCTCCGACAGCGTTTCGACGGGCTTGAGGACGATGCCGAGACGCGGCAGATGATCGCCGCGAGCGTGGCGATCGAGCAGGTTCGCCAGCTTGAGTCGGAAGGCATCAGGGATTTTCATTTTTATACGCTTAACCGTTCCGAACTGACCTACGCAATCTGTCATGCGTTAGGCGTGCGGTCCGGCCAGGCGGCAGCGTGAGTCAATAACCATGGAACGAAAAGATCGAATCAATACGCTGATGCGCGCACTGGATGAGCGCATCGTCATGCTTGATGGCGCGATGGGCACCATGATCCAGGGCTTTGGCCTTAGCGAGGAAGACTATCGAGGACAGCGATTTGCAGAATCGCGCCGTGACCTCAAGGGTAACAACGATCTCCTGTCCATCACGCGTCCGGATGTGATTCGCGATATTCATACGCGCTTTCTTGACGCCGGTGCTGACGTCATTGAGACCAACACCTTTAATTCGAACGCCCCGTCCATGGCCGACTACGGTATGGAAGATCTGGTCGAGGAACTGAACGCCACCGCGGCGCGACTCGCCCGCGAATGCGCTGACGCGCAGGCGGCGAAGGACGGCAATCCGCGCTATGTTGCGGGCGTGTTGGGGCCAACGAACCGCACAGCGTCAATATCCCCGGACGTCAACGATCCAGGGTTCCGGAATATCAAGTTTGACGACCTGGCCGATACCTACGAAGTCGCAGCGATTGCGCTGATCAACAATGGCGTCGATTTCCTGATGGTCGAAACGATCTTCGACACACTCAACGCGAAAGCCGCGATTGTCGGACTGAAACGCGCCTACCGTGCGACCGGCATCGAGTTGCCCGTCATGATCTCCGGCACGATCACCGACGCGTCCGGCCGCACGCTGTCCGGCCAGACTACGGAAGCATTCTGGAACTCGGTGCGGCACGCAAAACCGTTCATGATCGGCCTCAACTGCGCGCTTGGCGCGAAGGAACTGCGCCAGTACGTCGCCGAACTTTCAAGGGTCGCGGATACGCGCGTCAGCGCTCACCCGAATGCCGGCTTGCCCAATGAATTTGGCGAGTACGACGAGACCGCGGCTGACATGGCCGAGGTGGTCGGCGAGTTTGCGAGTAGCGGACTCGTGAACATGGTTGGTGGTTGCTGCGGAACGCGACCGGAACATATCCGGGCATTGAAGAAAGCCGTGGCGGGGGTCGTGCCCCGGCAAATTCCATCGCTGCCGGTGCGCTGCCGTTTATCGGGCCTCGAGCCGTTCAATATCGGGCCGGACGACCTGTTCGCCAACGTTGGCGAACGCTGCAACGTCACGGGGTCGGCAATATTCCGTCGCCTGATCGAGGCGGACGATTACACAGCCGCTGTCGCCGTGGCGCGCGAACAGGTTGAAAACGGTGCGCAGATCATCGACGTCAACATGGACGAAGGCATGCTCGACTCCGAAAAAGCGATGGTCAGGTTCCTGAACCTGATCGCATCGGAACCGGACATCGCGCGCCTGCCGATCATGATCGACTCGTCCAAATGGTCTGTCATTGAGGCGGGCCTCAAGTGCGTGCAGGGCAGGGCGGTCGTCAACTCCATCAGCCTGAAGGAAGGCGAGGAGCAGTTCCTCGAACAAGCGCAACGGGTGCGCGACTACGGCGCGGCCGTCATCGTGATGGCGTTCGACGAATCCGGGCAGGCCGACACGATCAAGCGCAAGGTCGAAATCTGCAAACGCTCCTACAAAATCCTGACTGAGCAAGTCGGTATTGATCCCGCCGATATCATTTTTGACCCGAATATTTTTGCGATCGCGACGGGTATTGAAGAGCACGCTAACTATGGACTCGACTTCATAGAGGCGACACGCGAGATCAAGAAGGCTTTGCCGCATGCGCTCGTCAGTGGTGGCGTCAGCAACGTTTCGTTTTCGTTTCGTGGCAACAACGTCGTTCGCGAAGCGATTCACTCGGTCTTCCTCTACCACGCTATTCGCGCCGGCATGGACATGGGTATCGTCAATGCGGGCCAGCTCGCGATCTATGCGGATCTGCCGGACGACTTGCGCAATGCAGTAGAAGATGTGGTCCTCAACCGCAACCCGAACGCGACCGAGAACCTCCTCGCGGTGGCAGAGAACTACGCCGGGACGAAGAGTGGCGTCGCGCAGAGCACGAAAGATATGTCCTGGCGCGAGTTGCCGGTCGACAAGCGCCTCGAGCATGCGCTCGTGCACGGTATTGACGAGTTTGTTATCGACGACACGGAAGAAGCGCGACTGGGAACCGAGCGGCCGCTCGATGTGATCGAGGGCCCGCTAATGGCAGGCATGAACGTTGTCGGCGACCTGTTTGGCGAAGGCAAGATGTTCCTGCCGCAGGTGGTCAAGTCTGCCCGCGTCATGAAAAAAGCGGTTGGTCATCTCGTGCCATTCATCGAAGCCGGCAAGGATGGCAAGATGAGTTCGAACGGCAAGATCGTGATGGCGACGGTCAAGGGCGATGTCCATGACATCGGCAAGAACATTGTCGGCGTTGTTCTGCAATGCAACAACTTCGAGGTTGTGGACCTCGGCGTCATGGTGTCCTGCGACAAGATCCTCGAAGCGGCGAGGCGTGAAGGCGCCAACATCATCGGGCTGTCCGGACTCATCACGCCCTCGCTGGATGAAATGGTGCACGTCGCGAGCGAAATGCAGCGACTCAATTTCGATCTGCCCCTGCTCATCGGCGGTGCGACGACGTCGCCGGCGCATACGGCTGTGAAAATTGAGCCCAAGTACAATGGGCCGGTTATTTACGTAAAGGACGCGTCCCGTTCGGTCGGCGTTGCGCAGGCATTGGTTGAACCCGATACGTGCAAGCTGCTGGTGGAGAAAACGCGTAAGGACAACGCGCGCCGGCGCGACGAACATGCGAACAAGAAGCGCCTGGCGCCGCAGCTGTCTCTCAACGAAGCGCGGGCGCGCAAACACCTGTGTGACTGGAAAAATTACGATGCGCCGCAGCCGACGTTCACGGGAACGCGCGTGTTCGACGACATCGACCTCAACGATTTACGTCCCTACATCGATTGGATGCCATTCTTTAATGCCTGGGAGTTTCATGGCAAGTTCCCGCAGCTACTGAGCGATGCGACGGTCGGCGAAGCCGCGACCTCCCTGTACGAAGACGCGACTGCAATGCTGGATCGAATCATTGCCGAAAAGTGGCTGACGGCACGCGCCGTCATTGGTTTTTATCCGGCGAATTCAGAGGATCACGACGACATCCTTTTGTACACCGACGAGACTCGAAAGACTGTCGCGCATCGGCTCTGCAATTTGCGCCAGCAGCGCGCCAAGTCAGAAGGGCACGCGCAAGCTTGCCTCGGTGATTTCGTTGCCCCGGCAGAATCGGGCCTGGCCGACTTTCTCGGCGGGTTCGCGGTGACCGCGGGCATCGGCATCGACGAGCACGTCGCTCGCTTCGAGAAAGACCACGACGATTACAGCGCCATCATCCTCAAAGCCCTGGCCGATCGTCTCGCCGAAGCGTCCGCAGAATACATGCATGCACGCGTGCGGCAGGAATTCTGGGGCTATCAACCCGACGAAGACCTGAGCAATAACGATCTCATTGCCGAGAAGTATCGCGGCATCCGACCTGCGCCGGGCTATCCGGCGTGCCCGGATCACACCGAGAAAGCGACACTGTGGACGCTGCTCGATGTCGAAGCCAGCATCGGACTCCGGTTGACCGAGTCGTATGCGATGTACCCGACAGCGGCGGTCAGCGGCTTCTACTTTGCGCACCCGGACGCAAAATACTTCGCGGTAGGCAAGGTCGATCGTGACCAGGTGTCCTCGTATGCGGAACGCAAGGGCGTCAGCCTTGTCGAAGCCGAGAGATGGCTGGCACCTAACCTCGGATACGACCCTGATGCAGCGAATGCAGCGTAGATTGACCGGCACACTCCTGGCGAGTGTGCTGCTTTTCGCGTCACCCGTCTTCGCGGACGATTACCGTGATGCGCGTGCCGAGCTCGTTGCGGCCTATCAGCAGGTGGACTACCCGGCGATGGTGGCCGCGGCACAGAAGGCCCTCGTTGCACGACCCGCCTACCCGGGCGCGCTGTTTAACCTCGCGCTCGCACAAACCCTGAACGGCGATCACGCGGCGTCGCTGCGCACACTCGAGAACCTGCTCGCCCTTGGCGTCGATCTTGGCGTCGCTGATCTCGAAGAGTTTGCTGCGGTACGCGAGCTGGGCGGCTGGAAGGACTATGAGTCCCGGATCGAGGTGCTTTACCGGCCCGTGGGCCAGGCAGAACTCGCACAGTCCTATCCCGAAGCCAATTTCATTCCGGAAGGAATCGCGATCGATGGTGATGGCCGAATCCTGCTCGGCAGTATCCGGACGGGGAAGCTGGTGAGGCTGGGTGAAGCGCCGACAGTACTGAGCGAGCGTGCATCCCACTGGTCTGTGTTCGGCATGCGCTTTCATGCGGACGGGAGTCTCTGGTTTGCGAGCGCCGCGGTGCCGCAGCTTGACGGTGTTGGTAACGATGCCGGCCAGACCGGTTTATTTCGCATCGATGTTGCGACCGGCGCCATTACGAAAGCCGCCGTACTTCCGCCGCACGCAGCGGAGCAGGTGCTCGGCGATCTCGTCATCGCTGATGACAATACGATTTACACAACGGACAGTCTCACTGGAGCGATCTACCGCTACTACATCGATTCGAACGAATTCGAGGTGCTCGTGAAGCGCGGCGCACTCGGATCACCGCAAGGGCTCGTGCTCGACGCCAGCGGGGACTATTTGTACGTCGCCGACTACATTGGTGGCCTGTACCGTGTCTCGGTCCAGGACGGATCACGCATAAAACTCGAAACCGCTACCGGCGTCACGGACTACGGCATCGACGGGCTGTATCGCTACGGCGACGAGCTCATCGTCATCCAGAATGGCGTGCGACCGCACCGGGTGGCAGCGCTCAGGCTCAGTGACAACGGGCTGGCAATCACCGGGAGTCGAATACTCGCGGCCAACCTCGAACAATTTGATGAGCCGACGCTGGGCGTCGTGCGAGGTGATGACTTCTACTTCGTGGCGAACAGCCACTGGAACCGGTTTGATGATGAGAACAAGCTGCCGGACGGACTGACTGGCCCGATAGTTCTAAGAGTGAAGCTCAACTAGTCGCATTCAAAATCGTCCGCGCCAACCGCGCGGCACTGCGGCGGAAAACCGTGTTGTTGCCAATAGGCGAGGATTTCGGAGCGCCGAATGTAGTTTTTGAATTCATCCGACTGCCGGATATTCCTGAACGACGTATTCCAGAGCATGTAGGCAACGTAGTATTCGGACATCTCGTCAAAATTGCCCAGTACCAATGCGGCGGCATATGGATACTTGCCAGGTTTGGTGTCAAGGAATTGGCGCAACGACCGCCGCAGCAGGCTGTGGTCATCGTCAGGATGTCGCAGTGCTTCGTACAAATCATCAATCTGGTTCCAGCCGAAAAACAGGTCCTCGCTATTCGCTATCGCTTTGAACGCGGTCTCCTGGCCCATTCTTGCAAGCAATGGCAAATCGGTCTCCGAAGCTTTGACGATGCCGTCGTCGAGCATCTTCTGAAAATGCTCAAAGGCTTCCTGATCGCGCCCGGCGCCCGCGAGAACGGTAACGTAGTTTTCCGCGCACGGTGCCGTAAGTGGCGACATTTCAATACAGGTACCGTAATCGCGGAGCGCGTTTTCAACGTCGCCAAGGATCAGGTATAGACTTCCGCGCCAGTTTAGAGCGGAATCGTTGCGCGGATCGATTTCAATGGCGCGCGACAAATTGGCCAGCAGCTCAGTGAAATCCTGTGTGCCATCGATCTGGGTCCCACTTTGAATGTGGACATTGGCCAGGGCCGCCAGCGCGATGGAGCTATTGGGCTCCAGGGCCAGTGCTTTATTCGCGTATTCGTTGGTGAGCCGGATCTGTTCCGGCAGCGGCGTATCGCGGTAGCCATAGTTAACCATCAGGAACTGGTTTGCTGCGCGCAGTTCCCAGGCCTGCGCAAAATTCGGGTCCTCTTCAACGATCGACGTCAATAGTTCTTCCATGACATCAAGCTGCGTACGTGTCTGGTACAAACTCCGCGCTTGCAGAAATTGCTCGTAGGCGGAAAGATTATCGGTAGCGGGGCGGACCGCGATGTCGCCGCTCGCGTTGAATCCCAGTTTGTCACCCAGCGCGCCAACCACGGCCTTCGCAATTTCATCCTGGATCGCAAAAATATTTTCCGCGGTGAGTGGGCGATCGTAAGTATCGGACCACAGATGCCGGTCGTCTTCGGCATCGATCAACTGGGCTGTGATTCGCAGCGTGTTGCCGGCCTTGCGCACACTGCCCTCCACAACGTGCCGAACTTTCAGGTTCGCGGCGATTTCGGGAATCCCGAGTTCGCGGCCCTTGAACTGGAATGCCGAGGTGCGCGATGTGACATTGAGTTCGGAAACACCAGCGAGGAGATTCAGTATCTCTTCGGATATGCCGTCCGAGAAATAGGCCTGGTCGCCGTCGGGAGAGAGATCCGCGAAAGGCAGGACGGCAATCGTTGCTGCGGCTGGTGCAGCAGATTGCGCTACAGGAGCCACTTCCTCGACGATCGCGTCGGACGGCGCGAGCCACTGCCACAGCAAAATTGCGGCGACGACGATGACGCCGGCAATGATCACATGATCCAGCTTGCGTCCTGCCGCGAGCTTCGTATCACCCGCTTCGACGCTCGTGCGCACGATACCCTCGGGTGTCATGTCGAAGACCCAGGACACGATAACGGCAACGGGTAAGCCGACGATCAGAAGGCCAACGACGACACCGTCAAACCAGTTCGGTAACTGCATCGATTCTTCAAGTGCTGTCGCAATCTGTATGAGTACCCAGGCTGCAACCAGGTACGCACCGACGACACGAATAACGTTGCGTCGCCGCAGCTCTTGAAAGAAATTTTGCATAAATATCAGACCCTTCGATTGGGGAGCCGACTCTAGCACGCGCTCGCGCGGGCGTAGAGCAGCGCCCAGACAAAAAAAGGCTTTGACAGCTCTATCCAGAATGAGTATTCTGGCACGCATGGTGAGGACCCGAACATTTGATCCGGCAGCTGCGTTGACGCAGGCCGTCGAGCTGTTTGCGGCCAAGGGCTACTCGGAAACCTCGATGGAAGACATCGTCAAGGCGACGGGCGTCAGCCGTTACGGCATTTACGGTACCTTCGGCAACAAGCGCGAGCTCTTTGAGCTGGCGCTCGACCGCTATGCCGAAAGCATGGGTAAACAGGCTTTCCTGCGCCTGCTGGAGCCCGACGCCTCGCTCGACCATATTCGCAAGATCTTCGAAATGCGTGTAGACGACATGTGCTGCGAAGGCCAGAACAAGGGCTGTTTGTTTATACACACGGCAATGGAACTGGCCCCCCAGGACGACGATCTTCGTGATGTATTGCAGAAGTTTATGCGGCGCATGAGCAAGCTGTTTTCGATCGGGCTCGAGTCCGCAAAAGCCAAAGGCGAAGTCCGCAAAGATCTCGATGCGGCCGCGGCCGGCGAGCTGTTGACAAGTACGATGTTCGGCCTGGTCGTCCTGGCCCGAACCGGATTCGACCGCAAGACCCTCAACAACATCGTTGAGAACACACTACGGGCAATGCGTTAGCAGGCCTTTTTTTTGACCTAACCAGAATGAATATTCTG
>JAOUNH010000055.1 GCA_029881055.1 Gammaproteobacteria bacterium | reverse complement strand
GTTCCTGGATTGGCAACTAACCAGAGATCAACACTGAAACATCGCGGAGAGACTGATTTGACGGGGCGGACGCCCAAGCCAGGAAATTAACAACGCAGTTAAAGCGCGCATCGCCGAGCTCGCGCAGACTAATCGTAAGCGGAGTACAGACTTCTGAGCAGGTATAACCATGATCAATAGAAAACGGCTTATTCGGGCAGTTAGTCTAATGTTGGCCCTTGCACCCACGGTAGCCATAGGCGGCGACGCACCCTCATTGAAAGAAATCATGCAGGGGCTGCGCAATAACCTGGTCGAGATTTCCGACGGGCTGCTGACAGATGACTTTGAGCGGGTCATTCAAGGCGCCACCTCAATTGCGGAGCACCCTCACATTGCCCCTGCGCAGGTACAACTCGTGGCTTCCGCGCTGGGACCGGAAATGGTGGCGTTCAAACAATTTGATAACCTCGTGCACGACCTGGCAATTGAAATTAGCGCCTCTGCCGGGGCATTAGATCGTGACGCTGCGATTTCAAGCTATCAGCAAATGGTCAAAGGCTGTCTCGATTGTCACCGTGCTTACAAAGAGCGCGTCACGGCCGCCCTTGGACCGGAACCCGAGGGGCCATCTGCTCACTAGAGGGCATGAACGGAAACTCCTGACTCTGGCGAGGAGAAAAGCCCTGATCGAAACTGCCTTTTCAATCGATTTTATGTAAAGAGGGACTATTTTGGCGCCCTGACTATTGTTTCATGGCAAATAACAAAACCAGAGTCACGGGGAATGATCAAATGAAGACTATTACGAAACGTTGCGGTATCGCGCTGGCATGTATTTTCGCCTTCGCGCTGGCTGCGTGCGGCGGCTCCAGTAATGAAGCCGGTGATTCGTCGCAACCGGCGCCACCGTCAACAGGGACGCCCCCGGCTACCGCGACCACCGGGTTTCTCAACCTGGGCGTCAGTGACTCACCTATAAAGGATGCAGCGAAAGTTTGCGTCCGCTTTGATGGTGCCGAGCTGAAACATGCGGATAGCGATGACAAAGAGACAATCGACTTCGAACAGCCGGTTGTCGTCAACCTTCTTGATTATCAGGGTTCGGCTTCGCACCCGATTGTAACGGGCGCTGAAGTGCCCGCCGGCGTATACGAGTGGATCCGGCTCAAGGTAGCAGCAGAGCGCGACCTGAGTGGCGGTGCAAACGATAGCGACCCGACCAGTGCAACTTGCGATGATGAGACAGAGAACTCCTACCTCGTCAGAGATTCGGGTGAGGTCTTCAACCTGTACATACCGAGTGGTTCGCAGCGTGGCCTGCAGCTCATCAAGGACATCATCATCGCGGTCAACCGCACCGGTGACTACACCGCTGAGTGGGACCTCGGCAAATCGTTCAACGGCCCGCCGGGACAGCTGCCGGACGTGATGATGAAGCCCGTCGTCAAACTCGTTGCCAACAACGAGGTTGGCACGCTTGTTGGCGGAGTCGCTGATGAACTGATCGCGTGGGAAGCCTGCGACGCCGAGTTCGCGCCATCGGTCTATGTGTTCGATGACAATGTCGAGCCAAATCCGTTCGACGATCCGTTCGCCACAGACGATGCGGTCGCAACGGGGCTTGTCGAGCAGGAGCTCCAGGAAGATGGCTCGATGCCCTGGCGTTACTCGATCGGCTTCCTGCTGGCGGGTAACTACGAGGTCGCATACACCTGCAACGGCGACCTGTTCGCGCCGCTCTCCGGTAAACCCGCCGAAATCCTGCTCGAGGAAATCACGACCGTCGATTTTCTTGCCGAAGACGCGCCCGGATCGCTGGTCGGCCAGGTCGATAGTCTGTTCTTCGACTCCGCTGCGCCCGAATCCGGGTTTTGTGACGGGACATTCACACCTATGGTCTACGTGTTCGAAGATGGTGTGGAGCCGAGTTCTGTCGTGGATGCTGTCGCGACAGGGGAAGTCGCGATGGACATGACAACCGAACAGTATGGCTACTCGATTCCACTTATGGCCGGCGCTTACAATGCAGCGTTTACCTGCAACCAGAACGACTTTATCCCGGCAGCCGGCAAGTCCGCAGAAATCCTCCCGGGTGCGGCGACAATGGTTGATTTCCTCGCCGAGGATGCGCCGCCGCCGGTCGGGTCATTGTCCGGCGAGGTTGCGACCACACTCGCTGAAGCGGCGTCCTGTAAAGCGGAATTCGTTCCGGCCGTATACGTGTTCGAGGGGGGCGTGACACCCAACACGACAGACACGCCGGTCGCGACCGGTCCTGTTACCCTCGATACGACGACCAATGTCTACCGGTACCTGATTGAAGACCTGCTGGCCGTCACCTACTCAGCGGCATTCACCTGTACGGGTACTGATTTCGTGCCCGTCGATGGCAAGGAAGCCGTGATAAATATCGGCGAGGACACGCCGCTCGACTTTGTTGCGGCAGACGCTCCGGCATCACCCTAAGCGTCAGGTAAAACAAGCTTTCGGCGGGGGCGTGAGGCTCTGTCCGAAATTCCCAGCGGCCCCGGACGGGGCCGCTTTTCCTCGTTGCCACGAGCGGTGCCATCCTTTGACAGGCCCTTAATTTGAGCCAATTCCCGTTCGGTCAAAGAATGGCAAGCGGCTTGAGAGGCAAGCGGATAGACTCAGCCAGAAAACAGGGTTGCCTATGACAGAATTCCTTATCTACGTAGCGGTCGGTTTCATTGCGCAACTCATCGATGGCGCCTTAGGCATGGCCTTTGGAGTCACGGCAACCAGCCTGCTCCTGTCCGTCGGGGTTGCGCCTGCAGCGGCAAGTGCAACGGTACACATTGCAGAGTGCGTCACATCTGGTGTTTCGGGGGTCTCGCACCACGCTTTCGGCAACATCAGTCCCACCCTGTTCCGCGCCCTGGTGTTACCGGGGATGCTCGGAGCTGCGATAGGCGCGTTTTTGCTGTCGAGTTTTCCGAGCGAAGTGTTCCGGCCGATCATTGCCTGCTACCTGGTCATCATGGGCTTGGTCATCATCATCAAGGCCTTCACGACATTCCCGCCGAGAACCGTGACTCGTCATCTTGCGCCGCTGGGTTTTTTTGGCGGCTTTTTTGATGCGGTCGGTGGCGGTGGCTGGGGACCGATAGTCGCCTCGAACCTGATTGCGCGTGGCAACGCGATACGTACGGCGATCGGCAGCACCAACGCCGTAGAGTTTTTTGTAGCGCTCTCGGCCTCTGTGACTTTTGTGCTCACTCTCGGTACATTCGACTGGCGGATCATACTCGGGCTTGCGGCAGGTGGTGCGATCGGTGCCCCTTTGGGTGCCTGGGCCTGCAAGCACATACCGGTGAAGCCGTTTATGATATTTGTCGGCTGTTTAATTATCGTCCTTAGCCTGCGGACACTGTTGACAGCGTGAGTCAAAGCCGGCGCGAGTAACGAAACTGATTATTTCCTTTACAACGCTTATCTGGATCAGCTTCCTTTTGCTGATCACAATTGTTGTTTCCCTGGATCTCGGTGTTTTTCACCGCAAGCCCCATATCATCAGCCTCCCCGAGGCGCTAGCCTGGACGGCCACCTGGGTCACCTTGGCGCTCGCGTTCAATGTCGGCGTCTATTACCTCTACGAGCTGAACCCGGCCGGTTGGGACGTAGACACCCAGCAGTTAAGCGGGGCGGAAGCAGCCATCCAGTTTTTTACCGGTTACCTGGTGGAAAAGTCGTTGTCCATCGACAACATCTTCGTAATCGCGATGGTGTTCGCACATTTCCAGGTGCCGCTGGCCGAGCAACACCGGGTATTGTTCTGGGGAATTCTTGGGGCGGTTGTCCTGCGCGGCGCGATGATCCTCGGCGGCATAGCCATCATCGAGCGGTTCGACTGGGTCGTGTACATTCTCGGTGCGATGTTGCTGTTCTCTGCTGCGAGTATGCTGGTGCTGCGCCACGACAACGTTGCGCTGGAAGACAATTTCGCGATACGACTGGTACGGCGATTCTATCCCGTAACAACAGAGCTGCACGGCAGTCGATTCTTTGTTCACGTTGACGGGGTTCGTACGGCGACACCTCTGTTTCTTGCCCTGATCCTGGTTGAAACCAGCGATGTCATGTTCGCGATCGACTCGATACCCGCAATTTTTGCTATCACGCGCGATCCTTTTATCGTGTTTACGTCAAACGTATTCGCCATTCTTGGCCTGAGATCGATGTATTTCGTGTTGGCCGGGTTAATGGAGAAATTCCGTTACCTGAAGACCAGCCTGGTTTTCCTGCTGGCTTATATAGGCGTCAAGATGTTGCTGGTGCACCACCATCCAATACCCAACCTGGTATCGCTGGCTGTCATCAGCGGCATATTGGCGGTCGGAATTATCGCGTCGTTGAAGACCGTGCGCGATAGCGCCGCAATCCTGTCCCCGTTGGCCAGCGAACTCGAACGCCTGGTGCTCCAGACTTACAGGCAGGCGCGAAAGACGGTCGTATTGTTGCTGGGATCATCGATACTGATAGTCGGCCTGGTGATGATTGCCCTGCCGGGTCCGGCGTTTATCGTGATTCCCATCGGGCTTTCCATACTCGCGCTCGAGTTCGCGTGGGCCCGAGCATGGTTACGACGCATCAAGCAGAAGATTACGGACGGCAAGGGGCGCTTTAACAAATTCATCGGCTGATCTCTGCCCGAGCACAGCTAGTTGATGCGCTCTCTGGGGCGGAGCCATTATCTGTCTGCTCGATCCGTCGGCCGTGTAATTCGGTATCATGCTGCGCACTACGAACGTATCGATGGGGCTACGCCAGTGAACGACGGTCCAGGCACAAACGAACATCCAAAAACGCGAGCCCAGGGACTTACCTGGTTGCAAACCCTGGCGCTGGTAGCGATTACCGGCGTGATGGTGTTTGCCGTCACTCGCGAAATGTATGCGGGAAAAGCGGTAAGCGAATCGGTGGCCGGCAACGACACGGCTATGGCGACGACGACGTCGCCTGACCAACTCATCGTCAATACCGCCATGCTGGAATCGTTGCTCAAAATGAATGCAACCCAAAAAGACCCGGAAACGATTTCCTTGCTGGCCAATCAATATTTTGACAATCGGCAGTACGCGGAGGCCGCGGATCTTTACGGTCAGCTGGCGGCACTGGATCCGGCAAACGTCGACAACCTCAATAACCTCGGGCTCACCCTGCAATACGTCGGTCGATCAGACGAAGCGCTGGAGGTGCTGACGAGAGGCTCACGACTGGATCCGGGCAATCAACGCATCTGGTTGACGCTCGGCTTTGTCAACAGGTCGATTGGCTATACCGATGCCGCGAGGTCTGCGCTACAGACGGCGGAGCGTATCGATCCGAACAGTGACGTCGGAAAATCGGCGTCGAAGATGCTTGCCGAACTTTAATGTTCGAGGTCGCCAGAGAAACGCGATTTGCCAAGGGCACCATCAAACGCCTCCTTTCTCTGGATGTTTTTCGTGGAATGACCATTGCAGCGATGATCCTGGTGAACAATCCCGGTTCCTGGGGCTACGTCTATGCGCCGCTCGAGCATGCGAAGTGGCACGGCGCTACGCCAACTGACTTGATATTTCCGTTCTTCCTTTTCATCGTCGGCGCCTCCATCGCGCTGGCCATCGGTCCGCGCAAAGAGGCGGGTACTGATCGCAGGGTTTTGATTGGCAAGATTGTCAGGCGTTCGCTCATCATCTTCGCGATTGGGCTGTTCCTCTCCGGTTATCCGTATTTCGAGCTGTCTGAGTTGCGAATACCCGGCGTGCTGCAACGAATCGCGCTGGTGTATGGAGTGACAGCATTCCTGTTCCTCTGGCTCGGCTCGCGTCAATTGTTTTGGGTGGGCGCTGGCTGCCTGCTGGTCTATTGGGCAATGCTGACTTTGATCCCGGTGCCGGGCGGGTATCCGCCGAATCTCGAACCGGGCACGAACCTCGGCGCATGGCTTGATTCATCCTTACTCGGCGGTCACCTGTGGTCGCAATCGAAGACCTGGGATCCCGAAGGACTGCTGAGCACCGTGCCGGCCTTCGCCACGAGCATCAGTGGCATCCTGACCGGCATCTGGCTGCGAAGCGGCCGGGATCACTTTGAAAAAGTTTCTGGCATGCTCATCGCCGGCGCGGTGCTGCTTGCCGGTGGCCTGCTGTGGAACACGGTGTTCCCAATCAACAAACAGCTCTGGACGAGCTCCTATGTACTCTATACCAGCGGGCTGGCCTTGCTGGTCTTCGGCGTTTTGTACTGGTGGATCGATATCAAGGGGCATCGCGGCGCGACCCTGCCATTTATGGTTTACGGAACGAATGCGCTGATCGTCTTCGCGGTGTCCGGCTTGCTGGCGCGAACACTGAATGCGATCCACACGACCGATGCGTCGGGAAATGCCGTCAACATCAAGGTCTGGCTGTGGAATACCGTATTCGAACCCGCGTTCGGTTCACCGTACAATGCGTCGCTGGCGCACGCTATCGCTTATGTTCTGCTCTTGCTGGGCTTTGCCTGGTTATTGTATTCACGCAAGATCTTCATCAAGGTTTAGTAATGACAAAAATATTTCGGGCGCACTTCGTCACGGCATTCGCGCTGCTGTTTTTTTCGACATCCGCAATGTCATCAGGACTCACTGCCGACGAACAGCGCATGATGGCCTGGATCGATGCGAACACCGAAAACGCAATCGACCTGCTCGAGGAAACCGTCAACATCAGCAGTGGCACGATGAACCCCGAGGGCGTTCGGGCCGTGGGCAAGGTTATGGCGCGGGAGCTCGAGGCAGTGGGACTCTCGACCGAGTGGATCGAGATGCCGGACGATATGCAGCGTGCCGGACACCTTTTCGGTCACCGCTACCGCGACGGCAAGAAGAAGATCCTGATGATCGGTCATCTCGACACCGTGTTTGAAGCGGACGACGGCTTTCAATCCTACAGGCGCGATGGCGACACTGCCTACGGTCCCGGCGTCGAAGACATGAAGTCGGGCAACGTCGTCATTGTTTATGCGCTTAAGGCGCTCAAGGAAATAGGGGCACTTGACGACCTGTCCGTCACGGTCGCGTATACCGGCGACGAAGAAAACGCCGGCTCGCCGCTTAGCCTGTCAAAGCACGACCTGGTCGAAGCGGGCAAATGGGCCGACATTTCGCTCGGTTTTGAGGGCGGCATTTCATCCGACGGCCAGGACTGGGCGACGATTTCGCGGCGCAGCTCCTCGAACTGGCGTCTCGAAGTGACCGGCAAGCAAGCGCATTCATCCAAAATATTCAACGAAAGCACAGGCCATGGCGCCATTTTCGAAGCGGCGAGAATTCTCAATGAGTTCGATCAAAAAGTTCGCGGCGAGGAGTACCTGACCTTCAACGCGGGAACGATACAGGGCGGAACAGACATCACATACGATAGCGAAACCAATCGCGGCACAACCTTCGGCAAGTCCAACGTCGTCCCCAATCGCGTGATTGTCGACGGCGACATGCGTACGATTTCACAGGCGCAACTCGAACGCGCGCGTGCAGCGATGCGCGAAATCGTCTCCCGGAACCTGCCGCTGACGGACGCGCACATTGAATTCGAAGATCGTTATCCGCCGATGGAGCCGACCGAAGGCAACAGGCGCTTGCACTCAATCCTGTCACAGGCAAACGAGGATCTCGGTCGCGGTCCGATGCCAATCGTAGATCCGTCGCGTCGCGGCGCAGCGGATATTTCTTTCGTCGCGCCATACTCAGACTCCCTGGCAGGAATGGGTGCGGTCGGCGAGGGTGGGCATACGCCTGATGAGAGTCTCGACCTGAGATCGATGCCGGTCGCGATCAAGCAGGCAGCGCTGTTGCTCTACCGGCTCACCAGGGAAGAGTAGCCTTTCGGAATCGACCCAGGTCGGGCGCATGCTCGCGCTTGCGGGCACGTTCGATTTCGTAGATCGCCAGACCCAGGTCGCGCATGAACGGCAGACCGACTTCGGCATACTCGTAGGTGTCGTCGTTGAACGTTTCGTTATCGTTCGTGAAGATCGTCGCGGCCAGCAAAAACTCGACGCCGCGCTCAAAGTCGACGATGTAGGCGCAGTCAGTAAGAAAGCCGTAAGCGTCACCGGGCTTGTTGAAAATACGTATGTTGTCCGGGATCGTCGCCGCCGAACCGCCGTACATAAAGAATTTCACGTAGCCATCCGGGTACTGTTCCGCATCGGCATACTCGGCGATACCGCTCTCGCCTGGATAAGCCGACATGTTGCGATAGACGAACTGGTAGTCGTCCTCCGTCAGCTTGAAACGACGCTGCTCGTCGACATACTGCGGAAAGATCAGGGCCTGCATGACGTCGTGCAGATCCTGCAGCGGAAACACATTGTTACCGCTGAAGTCCTTGGCGCGATCAAGCCTTTCGCCGTCCACGATTTCGGCGCGTCCCAGCAATATCGGTTCGTCATGCGCATAGTTGACTTCGCTGCTTTGTGCCGCCTGCGCGTACAGGACCGTGTCGCCGTCAACAAACCTTACAGGATTGGTCTTCGCATTCTCTTCGGCGCTGCGCGCTACCTCCAGCCGATGAAAGATGCGTGTGTTCCGGTACCCCTTCGCGTGCAGTGACTCGTTCAACGATTGCTGGCCAATGAATTCGTACAGGCGATTGAACGCGTCGTTATCGCTAACGAGCAATATCTTGCGCACGTAATGTCCGACCGACGGCAGGCCGGTCGGAGACGACGGGTCAGTCAACGCCGCTGTCTGCCAGTCAGACGCGACGTCTGTCAGCATCGCCGTATCGCGCGTCAGCCCCGGGATGGCCAGCTTGTTTATTTTTTCGAGGGCCAGCAGTGCGGTCGGAAGTTTGACGGTGCTCGCCGGGTAGAAGTACTGATCCGGATTGAGGCCATAGGTATAGCTCGTAAACGCGGGGCGGTTATCGGCATACCTGTCGATCTGCGTATAGATGATCTGTACGCGATATTTGCCGGGGTCTTGCAAGACCGTCGCAAATCGCTCCGGCTGCGAAAGCAGAAGTTCGTCCATTGATCCGTTCCATTTGCTGTTCTGCTGGCAGCCGCAAAGCAAAGCTCCGGCCAGTAGTCCGATCGTGCCACCGCGTAACATCAGGTAACCGCAGGTTCCAGCAAGCGCAAGGTGCCGGCGTCACCGTCAAGCTCTGCCTCGATGCCGATCGGCACGACAGTCTGTTCGCTTACATGACCGATCATGAAGCCGCGAACGACCGGGATGCCGAGGTCCGCGGTGCGGTCGCGCAGCACCTCCTCGAGGCTGAACGTATTGCCGTCAGTATCGCTGTCCGTAAACTTGCCAAACGCGATGCCGGCGGCCTGCTGCAATTTCCGTGCGAGTCGCAGCTGGGTCAGCATGCGATCGATGCGATATGGCGCCTCGTGCACATCCTCAAAAAACACGATTCGATCGCGAAAGTCCGGCTCGAACTCGGTGCCCATCAGGATCGAGATCAAGGTCAGATTGCCGCCGATCAGGCGACCTTTCGCGCGGCCACCGGCGATGTAGGTGAGACGATTGGTCTTGTCGACCTTACCCTCGCCTGATTCGAACGGTGGTGCCGCGCCAATCAGGGTCGTTGGTGTCGGCTGCATCAACACCTTCTTGAACTCGCCAAGTGAATAATCGGAATAGTTGCCGGATGCGTTGGGGCCATGAAAGCCAACCATGCCCGTTTTGGCGTGTATCGCCGTCAGTATGCCGGTGATGTCGCTCATGCCCAGCAACACCTTTGGCTTGTCACGAATCAAGTCGTAATCCAGGTACGGCAATATTCGCGGTGTGCCGTAGCCGCCCCGAAGACAGAAGATCGCAGCGACCTCGTCGTCCGCGAACATGCTATTGACGTCATCAGCACGAGCGCGATCCTCTCCTGCGAGGTACTGCTGGCGATCAAAAATATGGGCGCCCTGTCGGACTTCAAAGCCAAGCGAGCGCACGAGCTCGATTGAGAATCGAATTCCCTCGTCTTCCAGAGAGCTGCTGGCCGGCGCGACGAGCCCGATCGTGTCTCCGGGTGCCAGGCGCCGCGGCTTCAGGATCTTGGCGCTCCGAGCCGCAAGGGCATTGGGTGCCGGCAGCAGGCCGGCGCCGGTAATGAGCGCGGCGGCGGCTGTCGCCTGGAGCATTTTTCGTCGGTTCATCAGGGTATGGCCTTAGATCGGGTCTCGTGTCCGGATTACATCAGAGATCGTTTGAATTATCATGTCCTCCATGTCCTGTCTCGCAATCATACGATCCGCCCGCGATGAAATGTCGGCGAACGAGAAGAAGCTCGCAGACTTCATTCTCGAAAATCCGTCGCTGATTCGCGATTACTCGTCCCAGCAAATTGCGGGTTCGGTCGGTGTCAGTCAATCGAGCGTCGTCAAGTTCAGCCAGAAAATGGGCTATAAAGGATTTACCGACCTCAAGCTCGCCATCCACGAATCCGTGGTCAAGCAGGAGTCAAACGTTGCGGTACTGAATGGCCGCCGCGCGTCCCCCGGTGCCGGCATTTCGCTCAAGGAGCGGCTGTTCCAGGCAAAAAGCGAAGCCATCAGCGGCGCAACCGACCTCAACGAAGACGAAAACCTGCGTTTGGCTGCAAGGGCCATTGAGTCGTCATCGCGAGTGCAGCTGGTTGGCAGCGGCAACGCGTACAGCGTTGCCAGGGATAGTGCGCTTAAGCTGATGAGTATCGGCAAGCCCGTTATGGCAGAAGCCGACGCCGAGATGCAGCTCCTGGGTGTTGCCACCCTCACCCGCGGAGACTGCCTTATCCTGATTTCCGCTGCCGGTCAGTCGGCGCATCTGAGTCATTTGGCGCAACTGGCGAGGAAGGCCGGTGCGACAATTATCTCGGTGACCAACCAGTCGGCAAACCCGCTGGCCGCTGCGGCTGACATCCGTCTGTATTCGGTGTCGCACGGCAGCGATAGTGAGATACCGAATGTCGTCGCCGCCACCTCTCAGCAGCACGTAATAGACCTGGTGTTTTACACCCTGGCGCAGTCGGACAAGCGATGCCGGGACCTGATAGCCCGCGGCGCCAAGCCTGCGGATATGTCCAAGGCGAAATAGCGCCCGCCGCCCTTAGTCCGCAGCATCCCAGGGGATGTCGAGGGCAATCATGCTGTCATAGTCCGGCCTTCGCCTGATCACCCTGAACTCATCGCCGTCAACCAGGACCTCCGGAATCAGGGGTCTCGTATTGTAAGTCGAGGCCATGGCGCTGCCGTATGCTCCGGTACCTTCGATGATGACCAGGTCGCCGGCTTCCTGCCTCGGCAGCTGGCGTTTGCGAGCGAAGGTATCGGCAGTTTCGCAAACGGGTCCGACGACGTCGTAGAGCTCCTCCTCGGCGTCAGTTTGCCGGCCGACGACGATGGAGTGGTAAGCGTTGTACATGCTGGGCCGCAAAAAGTCGTTCATCGCCGCATCGACGATCAGGAACTTCGATGTGCCGTTGGTCTTTGTGTAGATAACCTGGCTGACGAGCACACCGGCATTGCCGACGAGCGAGCGGCCGGGTTCGACGATGATGTCGCAGTTGAGATGCCCGACCGTTTCGCTGGCGATGCGCGCGTAGTCAGCGGCGCTCGGCGCCTTGTCGTTTTGCGGGTCGTAATTGATGCCGAGGCCACCGCCGAGATCGATCGTCGAGATCGTATGCCCCGCGTCCTTCAGTTCCTGCGTCAGTTCGGCGATGCGGGTAAACGCGGCGGCGAACGGCTGCAGATTCATGATTTGCGAGCCGATATGCAGGTCGACGCCGCAGACTTCAACACCTGGCAACTTCCGCGCCTTGTCATATGCCGCTGTTGCGGTATCGATGGCGATGCCGAACTTGTTATCGGACTTTCCGGTTGAGATCTTCTCATGTGTGCCGGCATCGACGTTCGGGTTGATGCGAAACGCTACGCGTGCGGTCCTGTTGAGACGAACCGCCGCGGCGCTGATGGTCTCGAGTTCCTGCTCCGACTCCACGTTGAACTGACGAATATCCTGCTGCAGCGCAAATTCGATTTCGCGAACGGTCTTCGCCACACCGGAGTAGACGATTTTCGATGCGGGTATCCCAGCGGCCAGCGCCCGCCGCATCTCACCCTCTGAAACCACGTCAGCACCCGCGCCGCGCGCGGCGAGCAATGTAATGAGCGCCTGGTTCGAGTTAGCCTTGACCGCGTAGCAGATGAGAGCGTTGAAACCCCGCAGCGCATCAGCGAAGGCATCGTAGCGGGCCTCTATAACGGCTCGTGAGTAGCAGTAGAAGGGCGTGCCAACAGCATCGGCAATTTGCTGGATCGCAACATCTTCCGCGTAGTAGTGACCATCGCGATAAGCGAATGCATTCATAATGGGTGGATTCCGGCGAGGACGAATAAATTATTATATTGGTTGACTGCCCCGGAATAAATGAATAGCTTGGCCGCTTGATTTTTGCAACCGGGTGAAAACAACTTATGGACTGGTTATCGGTTGTTCCGCCGGTGGTTGCGATCGTCGTTGTGCTCTGGCGCAAAGAGGTCATCGTCGCGTTGTTGCTGGCGATCTTTTCGGCCGAATTGCTGCAAATGCCGTTTACCTGGTCTGCGCCCGCGCCTGCAACCCTCAATACCATCGAACGCATCGTGGGTGTATTTAACAGCCCCGACAATGCCCGCCTGCTGATCTTCAGCCTGATGATCGGTGCGCTGCTGGCCTTTATTCGCGTATCCGGTGGCGTTGCCGCGCTGGTCGAGAGCCTCGTGAAGCGGGGCATCGCGCGCAGTCCGCGGAGCACCGCTTTGCTCACCAGCGGCGTCGGTTGCGCCGTCTTCGTGGAATCAAACCTCAGTGTACTGACCGCCGGCATCCTTTCCCGAGGCCTGTTCGACAAGTACAAGCTGAGCCGCGCCAAGCTGGCGTACATCATCGATAGCACTTCGGCGCCCGTGTGCATCCTGATACTGTTGAACGGCTGGGGCGCGTTCGTGCTTGTGTTGCTGAACCAGTACAACTTCGGACTGACGTCGGCCGAGGTACTGTGGGGCACCATCTACTTCAACTTCTATGCGATCCTGACGCTGGCTATCGTGTTCGCCTCAGCGGCGACAGGTCGATACTTCGGGCCGCTTGCAAGAAGTGCGGCCGGAGTCGGGGTGGATATACATCTCGAAGAGGAGATAGCTGCGACGAAGCCGAGTTACATGGTGGTGCCGCTCCTGGTCATGATCTTCGGCATGCTCGGCTTCATGTACTACACGGGCGATGGCAGCCTGGTCGATGGCAGCGGCTCGAAGTCGGTGCTGTACGCGACGACGCTGGCGACCCTGGTCGCCTATTTCCAGATGCTCTTCGGTGGCGGTTTCCCGCACATCAAACTCGTCAAAATCGCGTTTCAGGGCATGGGGGACCTGATGCCGCTGGTCGCTATCCTGCTGATGGCGCTGGCGCTTGGTCAAAGTCTCGGTGACATGGGTACCGGTGCCTACATAGCGAAGCTCGTTGGCGGCAACCTGCCGAATTTCCTGATTCCCGCGATGCTGTTTTTGTCCGGAGCCTTAATATCGTTCTCTACAGGAACATCCTGGGGCACGTTCGCAATTCTGATTCCGCTGGGAATGCCCCTCGCAATTTCGCTCGATTTGCCGCCGTCGCTATGCCTGGCAGCGATACTTGGTGGTGGCGTCTTCGGTGACCACTGTTCACCGATCTCCGATACGACAGCGGTATCCGCAATCGCCTCGGGATGTGATCTGCTCGAACATGTACGCACACAGTTGCCGTATGCCGTGGTGGCGGGCGCGCTCGCGTTTTTGATGTATTTGCTGGCAGGCATAGTAATGATATGAGTTCAATTCGATCCCTCGCTGCCGCATTGTTGATCACGACGCTGCTCGGTGCCTGCGCGATACAGCCACGACTGTCGCCAAAAAAAATCGACGAACTGGTCATTGCGGCAATGCAGGAGTTCTCGGTGCCGGGGGTGGCTGTAGGCGTCATCAAGGACGGCATCGTTGTGCACGCAGCCGGCTACGGCGTGCGCGAACTGGGCCTCGATGCGCCGGTGGATACAGAGACGCTGTTCCGGATTGCGTCGACCTCGAAAGCGTTCACGACGGCATCGCTCGCGATGCTCGTGGATGAAGGCAAGCTCGACTGGAACGACAAGGTTGTCGATCACATCCCCGACTTCGCGCTCTACGACCCGTGGGTGACGCAGGAATTCACCATACTCGATCTCCTCACGCATCGCAGTGGCCTCGTGAGCGGTGCCGGCGATCTGATGTTGTGGCCGAAACCGAACGCATTCACTCGTGAGGACATTATTCACGGGCTCCGTTATTTCAAGCCCGAGAGCGCGTTCCGCACCGAATACGCCTACGACAACCTGCTATACATCGTCGGTGGCGAGCTGGTCCCGGCCGTGACGGGTATGGCATGGGAGGATTTTGTCGACGAGCGCATTCTCGGCAAGCTCGGTGCGACGCGTTGCTTCGCCGGCCGTATTCCCGAGTCGCAGATGCAG
>JAOUNH010000219.1 GCA_029881055.1 Gammaproteobacteria bacterium | reverse complement strand
CGTTCGCTGCGGGCGAGCCAAAATCCAACCAATTCTGGTGGCCTGACAGCCTTAGCCTAAGTCCGCTTCGTGACAACGGCGTTGAGTCCGATCCATTACGGGGAGAATTCAATTACGCCGAGGCCTTCGCAAGTCTCGATCTCGACGCTGTGAAGAAGGACATCGAAGACCTGATGACGACCTCACAGGACTGGTGGCCGGCAGATTACGGTCACTACGGCCCATTCTTTATTCGCATGGCCTGGCACAGTGCCGGCACCTACCGTGTGGCTGACGGCCGCGGCGGCGCGGGCGGCGGTCAACAGCGATTTGAGCCGCTCAACAGCTGGCCCGATAACGCCAACCTCGACAAGGCAAGGCGTTTGCTTTGGCCTATCAAGCAAAAATACGGTCGCAGCCTCTCATGGGCGGACCTGATGGTGCTGACCGGTAACGTCGCTCTGGAATCCATGGGCTTCAAAACCTACGGTTTTGCGGGCGGTCGTGAAGACGACTGGGAAGCCGACATGGTTTACTGGGGTCCCGAGAATGAGTTCCTCGCCGACGAGCGTTACTCAGGCGATCGCAAACTCGAAAATCCGCTGGCCGCTGTACAAATGGGCCTGATCTACGTCAATCCCGAAGGCCCGAATGGCAACCCCGACCCCTTGTTAGCGGCGAAAGACATCCGCGACACCTTTGGTCGCATGGCGATGAACGATGAGGAGACTGTTGCACTTATCGCGGGTGGACATACCTTCGGCAAGGCGCACGGGGCCAAGAGTCCTGCGGATTGCGTCGGCGTTGAGCCGGCTGCCGCAGGTATCGAGGAACAGGGATTCGGCTGGAAGAGCAAATGTGGCACCGGCAACGCTGGCGACACGATTACGAGCGGCCTGGAAGGCGCGTGGACAGTCAATCCAATCGGCTGGACGCACAGCTATCTCGTCAATCTTTACACCTACGAATGGGTGAAGACGAAGAGCCCGGCTGGTGCAACGCAGTGGATTCCTGCCAATGGCGCTGCATCGACCCTGGTTCCGGATGCTCATGATCCATCCAAGCGGCATGCGCCGATCATGTTCACCACCGATCTCGCGCTGAAGTTTGATCCGGAATACAAAAAGATAACGACGCGCTGGCTCAATAACCCGGAGGAGTTTGAAGTTGCCTTCGCAAAAGCCTGGTACAAGCTGACGCATCGCGATATGGGTCCCCGCGCGCGATATCTCGGTAAGGAAGTGCCCGCAGAAGATCTGCTGTGGCAGGACCCCGTTCCTGCGGTCGATCATCCGCTGGTCGATGCTGCCGATGTCGCTGCCCTCAAAGCCAAAATCCTTGACTCGGGACTTACCGTTCCGGAACTCGTCAGGACGGCCTGGGCATCCGCTGCCACCTTCCGTGGTACGGACCTTCGCGGTGGCGCGAATGGTGCACGCATAAGCCTCGCGCCGCAGAAGGATTGGGAAGCTAACAATCCGAAAGAACTGGCGAAGGTGCTGAAGGCACTGCAGGCGATCCAGAAAGACTTCAACCGCGCACAGTCGGGCGGCAAGAAGATTTCGCTTGCCGACCTGATCGTACTCGGCGGCGCCGCGGCGATTGAGAAAGCAGCAAAGAATGCGGGGCAGAACGTACAGGTTCCGTTTACACCAGGACGTACCGATGCAACGCAGGCGCAGACCGATGTGCAATCCTTTGCCGTGCTAAAACCGACGGCTGATGGATTCCGCAACTACTTCGCCAAGGGCAACTCAATGTCACCAGCCGAAATGCTGGTCGACAAGGCGGACACCCTGACGCTGACCGCTCCCGAGATGACCGTTCTTGTTGGTGGCATGCGTGCACTGAACGCGAACGTTGGGGGCGCTGCACACGGTGTCTTCACGGATCGTCCGGGCACACTGAGCAACGACTTCTTCGTGAACCTGCTCAGCATGTCGACGCAGTGGACGAAGTCAGCGACGGCTGAAGGAGTCTACGAGGGGCGTGATCGTGGTACGGGCAACGTTAAATGGACAGCAACTCCGGTTGATCTCGTATTTGGCTCGCATGCTGAGTTGCGCGCCATTGCGGAGGTCTATGCAGAAGTCGGCGGACAGGAGAAGTTCGTTCGTGACTTTGTGCATGCCTGGACCAAGGTAATGACGCTCGATCGATTCGATCTGCTCTGATACAAGGCGATACAGGAACGGCGGCGCTACTTGCGCCGCCGTTTTTTTTTGCATTGCCGATCCGTGCCTGGAATTCGTAATCTCGAATCCTGATTAGTCGACCTTCTGCAGCGTCAGGAACATCGCTTTGTCGAGGACGACGAAGAAGTCCTGGTAAGTCTCGGCATCCGTAACAGCGTTCTCACCGATACGGGCATTGGCACGCACGGAGATCCGTTCACCTTCCTTCTGCACAACCGTGACCGTCATGCGCATCGTGTACTGGTCGAGGCGTGTCGCTGTGATTGTGCCGAGTTCGGCATCGGCCTGGTCAATCGTGAACCCTAAGTCCTGCAATGTTGCGATGACCGAGCGCATGGTCATGGCCTTGTCCAGCGTGTCGTATTCGCGCGTCTGGATCTGGCGGGTTTCGAGCTGCGTGCCGCCACCGGCAATGTTCGTTGGTGTCGTGGTCGCACAGCCCGCCAGCGATAACAGGCCAAGCAGTAGCACTAATCTTTGTAACCGACTCATGTATTACCTTCCTGTATGAAAAGTGATTTGCGCAGATTGTCGAATATCGTCTGATAGGTCTCTGCAGTGTCGATGCGCTCCAGTACCAGGATCCGGTTCATCTTGTCGTAGATCACGCGTTGAATGGTGATCCGAACCTTGTACTCCCCAGCCTTCGCCCGGTTCGGCAGTACAACCATGGTTAGTGTGATGTGCTGGTCATCCTTGGCCGTTGAACTGGCATCGCAACCGCCGCCACCTCCCATCGCGCATAGCACGTCGAGAAGAATCAGCCCCGTTTTCTGATTCTTGTCGTCGGCGTCGCTGACCTTCGAGGCTGTGATGACCCCCAACGGTTTCTCGATGCGATCGATGTTGAACTCCATATCCTGGAGCACGGCGATGGTCGCGGCGAGTATGACGGTCTCGGAAGAGGCCTCCAGCGTGCGCGTCTGGATGGAGCGAATGTCCAGTGTGCTCTCGGGCAGACGCAAGGCGGATTTTGGAACCTCCGGCGTCGCGCAACCGCAGAGGATTGCTGCCAGCAGCAGTGAGTATGCGGCGCGGTTCATCAGAATCTCGACGTATGGTAGGAGAAGTCCCGGACCTTGCTGTTGGTGTCGAATTTGATGATGACGGTAAGCGTGCGCTGTGAGCTGGAGCTGGAACCTGCACTGGTCGAGCCAACACCGGCGCCGCCACCCGAGCTGCCGAATATCAGCCCGACAATCGTGCCACTGCTGCGCGAGTAGGTAACGTCACTCGAGATCTTGTCGTAGATCCAGGTTTCCTGGCGCTCTTCTTCAGTCGTGACGATGTTGGGGGAGCCGAGTACGGCGGCAACATCAGCGGCCGACATGCCGATAGTGATCTCCTTTTGCACCGTGCCAACGGTAATCCGGTCAGTATCGTCGGCCGCGCGGACGTCCTGGGCGTGGTGCGTAGCGCTGCAACCTGCAGCGAGCAGGACCGCCAATGCTGTAATTACGAGGTTCTGTGGGGCTTTCATTGTTGCGAACTCCCTGGTTGGTCGAATTTGATGACCTGATACTACGCCCCAAACCGCTTGACGCAATAAGGGCCGTCCGATGGTTTGCTGATGGTTTTCTGTTTACTGGTGCAGAGTCTCCCTAGGTCACCGGACGTCGGATCGCGCGGCCCTGATCATGTCGTAAGCGGAATTGATCTCGCGCGAGCGCTCTTCGGCAACCGGGCGCATGCTTTCGGGCAGGCCGCGGGACGCCAGCTTGTCCGGATG
>JAOUNH010000218.1 GCA_029881055.1 Gammaproteobacteria bacterium | reverse complement strand
ATTGATTGACGAGTTTCAGCGCAATCCGAAATTCCCGAATGTGTATGCCGTCGGTGTCTGCGTGGCTATACCGCCGGTCTCAGCCACGCCGGTTGCAACCGGTGCGCCGAAGACGGGTTACATGATTGAGTCGATGGTCACAGCCACCACTCACAACATTCGCAATGCAATCGACGGCAAGGAACCGGCTTCCCGCGCGACGTGGAACGCCGTATGCCTGGCCGACTTCGGCGATAGTGGTGTGGCGTTTGTCGCGCTGCCGCAGATTCCGCCACGAAATACCAACTGGGCGTCTCGTGGCAAATGGGTGCATCTCGCCAAGATCGCATATGAAAAATATTTCATGCACAAGGTTCGAGCGGCAAAAACCGAGCCGTACTATGAAAAGACTGTACTCAAAATGGTTGGTGCAACACGACTGAAGGAACCAGCACAATGAAGAAGTGGGCTATTCAACTCGCAACCGGGCGACCGAAGACTGTCTATGCCGTCGTCGTCATCCTGGTGTTGCTGCTCGGCGCTTTGATCGCGCGCATCCAGATCGATACCGATCCCGAAAACATGCTGCCGCCGGACCAGGCGGATCGCCAGTTTCACAACGCTGTCGAGGAACGCTTTACTTATCACGACGTCATCGTCATCGGAATCGTCAATGAATCGCATCCGGACGGTGTTTACAACGTCGAGTCCCTAACGGCACTGCACAGCCTCACCCAGTCGATACTGGCTCTCGATGGTGTCATTGCGCCTGACCTGATGTCGCTTGCCGTATCTGACAACATCGACCAGGAGGGGCCAGGGACAATACGCTTCGAATGGATGATGCGTGACGCTCCGATCACGAGCGAACAGTCGCTGGACATTCGCGACAAGGTGAGTCGCCTGCCCTTGTTAATGGACACGCTGGTATCGGGCGACGGTAAGGCAGCCGCGATCTACGTTCCAATCGCAAGCAAAGACCTCAGTTACCCGCTGTCGATGGAAATACAGGCGCTGATCGATGACCTGGATTCCGATGATGCGTTTCACATCACGGGATTGCCGGTAGCCGAAGACACGTTTGGCCATGACATGTTTGTGCAAATGGGGATCTCTGCCCCGCTTGCCGGTGTGATGATCTTTCTGTTGATGCTGTATTTTTTCCGCAGCGCAACGCTTGTCGTCGCGCCGATGCTGGTCGCGATGGCAACCGTGATCATGAGTATGGGGCTGATGATCGGCCTCGGCTTCACCGTCCACATCATGAGCTCGATGATTCCGATATTCCTGATGCCGATCGCCGTCGTCGACTCGGTGCACATCATGTCGGAGTTTGCGGACCGGTATCGCCAGGGAGATGATGCGAAAACTGTGATCAGTACGGTAGTCGAGCACCTGTTTACGCCGATGCTCTTCACCTCCCTGACCTCTGCTGTCGGTTTCCTGTCCTTGCTTCTGACGCCGATCCCGCCCGTGCAGATTTTTGGTGCGTTTGTTGCCTTTGGTATTTTGCTCGCCTTCCTACTGACAATAATCCTGATACCGGCTTATGTCGTCCGGATGAGCCCGGCCGCGCTCGACAAACTCTCGGCAAAATCGAAAACGCCACACACCGAAACGCTGCTTGCTCGCGCCCTGCGTCTCAGCGGCAAATTTGCGGTCAAGCGCGCGAAGCTGATCACCGGTATCGCCGTATTGCTAGTTGCGGTATCTACGGCGGGTATTTATCGAATTGAAATCAATGACAATCCGGTACGCTGGTTCAAGGCAAACCACCCGATTCGCGTCGCCGATGACGTACTCAACGATCATTTTGCAGGCACCTACGACGCTTTCGTTGTGCTCACCTACCACGATTCGGAGGCGATGCCGAAATTCATCGCAGCGGCCAAATCGCTTGTAAGCAACATAGGCGAACCTTACGCCAGCACCGTGAATGAATTGCTGGCGGCGGATAGCGAGGACGCAGGCGCCTGGTACGGCAAACTGATCGGCGCCATTGATGACGCGCTGTTCGATGCCGACGATCCGGCGACCATCGACGCCCTTGAACAGCTGATGGCCCTCGCCGAAAACCAGCAAAGTGCATCGATGTACTTCCAGCGTCCCGACGCATTGCAGGAGGTCGTCAGACTGCAGACGGCACTCAATGAGTCCGGCTACGTCGGCAAGACCAATGCATTACCCGATGTCGTTAAGGTTGTCAGCCGGGAGTTGCGTGGTGGCGCGGATAACGAATACCGGATTCCCGGATCGGTACCCGCCGTTGCCCAGACCCTGCTGCAATACCAGTCATCGCACCGTCCCCAGGACCTGTGGCACATGGTGACCCCGGACTATTCGTCCACGGCAATCTGGTTGCAGCTGAAGAGCGGCGATAACCAGGACATGAGCCAGGTCATTGCTTATCTCGATGACTATGTTGCGAAAAACCCGTTGCCGGCGGACCTGGAACTGCGCTGGGCGGGCAAGACCTACATCAATGTCGTATGGCAGGACATGATGGTGACTGGCATGTTGAAAAGCCTGCTCGGTGCGTTTGCCTTCGTGTTCATCATGATGGTGTTCCTGTTTCGCAGTGCCCGCCTCGGCCTGCTCGCGATGGTTCCCCTGTCGATTACGATACTCGGCGTCTACGGTCTGATCGGCTGGGTGGGAAAAGACTACGACATGCCGATCGCAGTGCTCTCTTCCCTCACATTGGGGCTGTCGGTTGACTTCGCGATACATTATATCGAGCGAGCCCGCGCCTACCTTCGTAGCAGCGGTTCGTTCGAAATCATGCAGAATAAGATGTTTGAAGAACCCGCACGCGCCATCGCGCGAAATGCCATCGTGATTGCAATTGGCTTTACGCCACTGTTCTTCGCACCGCTGGTGCCGTACATAACGGTCGGCGCGTTTATGGCTGCGATCATGGCTTTGTCCGGCGCCACGACGTTGCTGCTGTTACCTGCCTTGATTTCGATCGCGGGATCGTGGCTGCTCCCCGAATCACAGGAGTCCAAATAATGTACAAGATGCTAATCACCACTATTTCTTCACTGCTCCTCGCAGGCTTCGCCTACGCGGAGACGCCGACGAGTGCGGACGAGATCGTTGCAAAGGCGAATCTTGCGGCGTACTACGGCGGCGCGGACGGTCGGTCGGAAGTCCGCATGATCATCAGCGATGCCCAGGGACGTGAGCAACGGCGACAGTTTACGGTCCTCAGGCGGGATGTCGAAGATGCGGGTGACCAGCAATTTTTGGTCGTGTTCAGTCAACCATCCGACGTTCGCGACACGGTTTTCCTGGTCGACAAACACGTTACCCGCGACGACGACCGTTGGTTGTATTTACCGGGCCTCGATCTCGTCAAGCGCATCTCGGCGGGCGACAAACGCACCAGCTTTGTTGGCGCGCACTATTTCTATGAAGACGTTTCCGGACGACGGCCCTCCGAAGACAGTCACGAGCTCGTAGAAACGACCGATGCATTCTTTGTACTGCGGCATGTGCCGGTCGATCCCCAGACGGTGGAGTTTGCAAGCTATGTCACCTGGATAGATCGCGAGACCTTTTTGCCCATGAAGATTGACTACACCAACGCCGCCGGCGACGTGTACCGGCGCGTCGAGGTGTTATCGGTTGAGACTTTCGGCGGCCATCCCACGGTTACCACAAGCCGGGTATCGGACCTGCTTTCGGGTGGCAAGACGGACATGCAGTTCCGTTACATCGCCTACGATGTCGGCATTCCGGAGGACGTTTTTACTGAACGGTCACTCCGCAATCCGCCGCGAGAATGGCTGCAGCACAAAACCAATTGAATCGACCCGACGCCGTGAAAGTATTTCTCCCGTTATTGCTGATGCCTTTTGCCGCCCTTGCGCAGGATGACCTGTGGGATGACGAAGGCTGGGGCGACGAAGAAAAGGTCAGCCGCTGGAGCGGCTT
>JAOUNH010000054.1 GCA_029881055.1 Gammaproteobacteria bacterium | reverse complement strand
TGATCCAAACGCGCCGACGATCGATGTCGGCAGACCGGAGATTTCGGCCAACACGGATATTGGTGGTCCGGGTGGCATGAATATCGCCGAAGGCGACTACCTGCCGATCGTGCGAGTGGCGCCCGTATATCCGTCTCGAGCACTGTCACGCGGCCTGGAAGGCTTTGTCGACATGTCGTTTACGGTAACGACGACCGGAAGCGTAAAGGATCCGATTGTTCTGCAGTCGACGAGCAGCTTGTTTGAGCGTGCGGCAACTCAGGCAGTGCTGAAATTCAAATACAAACCACGCGTTGTTGATGGCGTCCCGGTTGAAGTACCGGGAGTCAAAACGCGGATTTCATTCGAACTCGAAGACTAGGGAACACTGATAACCCTCGGCGGGGAATCTATCCAGAAGGATAAATTTGTTATGAATACGAACCGTGGAATTTCACTGAAGTTATGCGCATTGCTACTGGCCGGGGTATTCGCCTCTGGCACTGCAGCAGCTCAGGGCAGTGGTCAGGCGGCTAAAGACGACGACACCAAGACCAAGCAAGCTCAAGCGGTCAGCAAAGAAGTCTATGAGCGCATTCAGAAAGGTCAGGAACTGGTCGATGCCAAGGACTACAACGGCGCGCTCCGGTTGCTGGAAGGCCTCTACAACCCGGACAAGCTGACGGAGTACGAGCAAGGTAATGTATTGAATTACATAGGCTTTATCTACTACAACATGGACAACATGCCGGCTGCAATCCGTACCTACGAGAAATTGCTGGCAATCCCAAGTCTTGAGCAGCAGATGGCCAAGCAAGTTACTTTCACGTTGGCGCAGTTGTACATGGTGATGGAGCAATACCCCAAAGCCCTGACGACGCTCGACAAGTGGTTCACGATGGAACCGAACCCGGCTCCCGAGCCATTCATTCTCAGATCCCAGATTCTCTATAACCTGAATCGTTTCGCCGAAATGGTAAAACCGATCGAGACCGCCATGGAGATCGCGCAGAATCGCGGTACTCCTGTTAAGGAAGACTGGTGGGGACTACTCAATTACGCCTACTTCAGTCAGGAGAATTACGTCAAGGTTCGCGATATCCAGAAGATCTTACTGCAAACCTGGCCGAAGAAGCGTTACTGGAAATCACTGGCGGGCGCCTATACGGAATTAGGCGAGGACGAGAAGCTGATTTACGCCTATGACGCTGCTTACACCCAGGGAATGCTGGACAGTGGTTCGGAATTCGTGACGATGGCGCAGCTGTTCCTGCAGGCTGAGGTGCCGTACAAGGCAGCGACTTTATTGCAGGAAAAAATTGATGCCGGCGTAATTGAAAAGAACGAGAAGAATTATCGATTGTTGTCACAGGCCTGGATGCTGGCCATGGAAGACGAGAAAGCCATTCCCGCGCTGAAGAAGGCGGCCGCACTTACTACAGACGGCGAGATGGACGCGCGTCTTGCCAATTCTCATCTCAATGTCGGTGATTACAATGAATGTGTTGCGTCTTCGAACACCGCCATCCGGAAGGGAGGCCTGAAGAGCCCGGATTACGCCTATATTTCCCTCGGCATGTGCTTGTATAACCAGCACAAATACGCAGAGGCTAAAGACGCTTTCAACAACGCCGCGAAAACACCCCGGTCCCAACGCACGGCCGGCCAGTGGATCACTGTTATTAACCAGGAAATCGAGCGCAACCGGCAAATCCGGTTGGCTGAAGAAGCAGCAGACAAAAAGCGCAAAGAAATCGAGGCCCGCAGAGCGGAGGCCTCACGCGCCTAGCTGGCGTCTCTATCAAGCTGATATTGCAGTAGCTTGTCAGGGCGTTGACCGCCAGCGGTCAACGCCCTTACTATTGCGCGCTTTTGAATTACGGGAAAAATTCATGCCGAAAATTATCTTTTGCACCCCGGACGGTACGCGCCACGAGGTTGAAGTCGAGTCCGGCTATTCGGTCATGGAAGCTGCCATCAACAACAACATCGGCGGCATAGTCGCCGAATGCGGCGGTGCCTGCGCTTGCGCAACCTGCCACAGTTACATCGACGACGCCTGGCTGGACAAACTGGCACCCATGGATGACATGGAAGACAGTATGTTGGACGCAGCATTCGAGCGTAGAGACAACAGCCGGCTTACGTGCCAGATAGAGGTATCGGACAAACTCGACGGGCTGATTGTGCACGTCGCCGAAAACGAGTATTGATCAGAATTTCACACAGGAGCGCTCAAAATGACCATAGCTGCAGGCGATAAAATGCCCTCAGGGGTTTTCGGAATCATGACGGATGCCGGACCCGGTGCCATATCGACCAACGATCTGTTTTCCGGCAAGAAAGTCGTGCTGGTTTCGGTCCCAGGCGCCTTTACGCCCACCTGTTCGATGAACCACCTTCCCGGTTACGTAGACCATGTTGCCGATCTGAAGGACAAGAAGGTCGATACGATCGCCTGTATGGCGGTAAATGACGTTTTCGTTATGGACGCCTGGGGCAAAGACCGCGGAGTCGGCGACGACGTATTAATGCTCGCTGATGGCAATGGCGAATACGCTGCCGCGCTCGGTCTCGAACTCGATGCATCGAAGTTCGGCATGGGCAAGCGTGGGCAACGATTTGCAATCGTCGTTGACGACGGAGTTGCTACTCACGTCGCCGTAGAAGCGCCCGGTCAGTTGGAAGTCAGCAAAGCCGAAGCTATTCTGAAAGCCCTCTAGTCGAGGGCTTTTGTCAGCTCGGGCACGGCGCTGAACAAGTCGGCAACAAGTCCTATGTCGGCAACCTCAAAAATCGGTGCCTCTTCATCCTTGTTGATTGCAACGATGGTGCCAGCGTCTTTGATGCCCGTAAGGTGCTGAATAGCGCCTGAGATGCCAATCGCTATGTACAGATCGGGCGCAATGATCTTTCCGGTTTGTCCAACCTGCAACTCGTTCGGCACATAGCCGGCGTCGACCGCCGCACGCGATGCGCCGACGCCGGCACCGAGCTTGTCCGCCAGTTTGTAAACCATTTCGAAGTTTTCTTCGCTCGCCAGAGCTCGACCGCCGGCTACCACTCTTGACGCGGTCTGCAGGTCAGGCCGGTCACTTGCGGCAGATTGCAGCTTGAGAAAACGAGTGTGCGACGGCCGAGCCGCGTTGACACGGGTGCTCACAATTTCCGCCGTGTTGCCCCCTGGGGCCGCACTGAAGGACGCCAGACGGACCGTGGCGACAACCTGAGACCCTGCCGGTGCCTCGACCCTTGCGACAGCGTTACCGGCATAGATGGGCCGTTTGAACGTATGGCTGTTTTCGACACTCATGATGTCGCTGACCGGGTTGACGCCCAAGAGTGCTGCAACACGCGGCATCAGGTCTTTGCCAAAAGTCGATGATGGGCCGAATACATGGGTGTAGCCGTCTGCAAGTTCGGCGATTTGCGGTGCGAGGACCGCAGCAATCGCTTTGTCATTATCGGCATGCTCAACCGTCAGAACGCGGGCAACGGAGTCGATCTGTGCGGCTTCAGCTGCCACCGAACCCGCCTCTGAAGCAAGCACCAGCACGTCGATGGTTGCTCCGTCGATGGTCGCTGCGCACGCAACCGTTTTTGCCGTGCTGGAGTTAAGCGCGGAGCCGTCGTGCTCTGCTATCACTAAAATCTTCGACATCAGACAAGTCCTTTTTCTTTGAGTGCTGCTACCAGACCAGCAACATCATTCACCATCACGCCCCGTGCACGCTCCGCGGGTGGCTCAACAGCAAGTACTTTGATCGCCGGACCAGCTTCGATCCCGAGGTCCGCAAAAGCTAACTGTTCCAAAGGCTTCTTCTTGGCTTTCATGATGTCAGGGAGTTTCACGTATCTGGGTTCATTTAACCGCAGATCGACCGAAATAACCGCCGGCAAGTCTATTTCGACGGTTTCCAGGCCAGCATCTACTTCTCGTGTCACCGTTGCCTTGCCAGCCTCAGTGGCGATTTGCGAAGCGAATGTGGCTTGTGGCCGATCCCACATCGCGGCGAGCATTTGCGCGGTCTGGCTGTTGTCGTTGTCGATTGCCTGTTTACCGAGCAGAACGAGATCTATTCCGTCACGATCTACTATCGTTTTGAAGGTACGGGCGATGCTTAGCGCGTCCAGCCCCGGGTCGGCCTCGACCAATATGGCTCGATCAGCACCCATCGCGAGCCCCGTACGCAGTTGCTGTTGGGCGTCTACCGAGCCGATGGAAAGAACGATGACTTCTGACGCCTCACCCCGATCCCTGATCCGAAGGGCTTCTTCCAGGGCGATTTCATCAAAAGGATTGATGCTCATCTTGACGCCATCGGTCTCTACGCCTGTGCCGTCGTTCCTGACCCGGACCCGGACGTTGTAATCAACGACCCGTTTCAGGCCAACAAGAATCTTTTCCACTTCAACACTCCTTTTCCCAAGCGGCGGGTATTGCGAAACTACTTTGCGGACGGCTATTGTCCAATACGTATTGACTGCATACAACAACCAAGTGTGGTAGTTGGTGAGGACAAACAATGATGCAACAGCGACAACTCATCGGTCCCATGGAACTGGCACAAAAACTGGGTCTCGATAATTGGCACGTCATCGATTGTCGCTTCTATTTGTCCAATACGAGCCAGGGAAAGCAGGAGTACACCGGCGGCCACATTCCGGGTGCGGTTTTCATGGATTTGAATCTTGATCTGGCATCTGCCCCGAGTCCGACATCAGGGCGTCATCCGCTGCCGGACGTTGCAGCTATCGCCGCAACTATCGGCCGGCTGGGCATGGATAATCAATCAAATGTCGTTGTGTACGATGCCGACTCGGGGGCTATGGCGGCAAGATGTTGGTGGATATTCCGCTGGCTGGGGCACACGAATATTCGATTACTCGATGGCGGACTTGCCGCCTGGAAGCGGGCTGAACTACCGCTTACATCGGTCGTTCCTTCTCCGAGACCGACAACATTTAACGCGCATCCGAGAGCTGCGGCAGTCGTCAGCACAGATGAACTTGCAGCGTTGATTGGTACCGACCATATGCCGACAGTTTTCGATGCCCGCGATGCAAGTCGCTTTGCAGGGGCACAAGAGCCTATCGATCCGGTAGCCGGCCACGTGCCGGGGGCCAGGAGCCTGCCTTTTTCCGAAAGCCTGGCTGCGGATGGCCGGTGGAAGAGTCGGCAGGAGCTCGAAGTGCTGTGGCAGTTGCACCTCGGCAAGAGAAAGGAGGCCACATGGGTAGCAATGTGTGGATCGGGTGTCACTGCCTGCCACCTGGCTTTATCGGCCCTTGAGGCGGGCTATTCGGAGCCCCGGCTGTATGCGGGATCCTGGAGTGAATGGATCCGTGACACGAGGCGGCCGATCGCGACCGGAACGGGCTGACCGGGATCTATTTTGGTGCGGGATTGTCCTAAACTTAACCCGGCGGGGGACGGGATTCGGGTAACGAACGGGGATTTTTGCCGCCCGGGACGGCTCCGATACAACAGGAAAGGAAGATCTTTTTTATGCTTTTTAAACAATTAGTTATAGTGATTTCTTCATGTTATTTAGTATCTTGTGCCGGCCATGAAGCCACTACGGAACCGACAAAAGCTGGCGCCGGCAGCGGCCGAACGGATTGCATCTTCAGATCAAGTATCCGAGGATATGCCGTACTTGATGAGGCGAACCTCATCATCGATGGATCGGGACGCCGCAAGTACCATGTCACTCTGAGACAGCGCGCCTACGGAATCAGTTCTTCCTGGGGCATCACGTTCGATTCGCCGACCAGCACGGTCTGCGCCGGATTTAGTGAAGTGGTGTTTGACGACCACATGGGTGGTCAATCGATTGCGATAGCTTCGATTCGAGAACTCAGTCCGGAAGATCATGAGGATCTTCTTATCCGCTTCGGGAAGAAGAAGCGGGAAATAGAACAAACGCCTGCGCCGGCCGAAGTAAAAGGCGCAGAGGTAGAAGAGCTGGACACAGCTGACACTGACGACAAGTCGGGCAACTGAGTCACGCAATCCGCAATCTCCGTGCGGACCCGCCCGGCCAACCGCGAGGTTGGCCGGGTTTTTTGAAGAGCAAGTAGATGTCGGCGCCACTTGAAAATATTCGAGTACTGGACATGAGCCGCGTGCTGGCTGGTCCTTGGGCCGGGCAGTTACTGGGTGACTACGGTGCAGATGTCGTCAAGATCGAGCGTCCCGAATGTGGCGACGATACGCGCCAGTGGGGACCACCGTGGCTGGATGATTCCGAGAGTGTGTCCGCCTATTTCCTGTCCGCCAACCGCAATAAGAGATCCGTTACCGTCAATATCGCTGCGGGCGCCGGCCAGGCGCTCATTCGTGAGCTCGCAGCAGAAGCCGATGTATTGCTGGAGAACTACAAGATCGGGACCCTCGCGCGGTACGGACTTGGGCCGGACGAACTGCTGAAGCTTAATCCGCGCCTTATCTACTGTTCGATATCCGCTTTTGGTCAGACGGGCTCGCGCGCATCAGAACCTGGGTATGACGCAATGATCCAGGCGTCCGCAGGTCTCATGAGTATCACGGGATCAGAGTCGGGCGGGCCACAAAAGGTGGGGGTCGCAATCAGCGACATCATGGCCGGCATGTATGCGACGACGGCGATACTGGCCGCGCTCAATGCGCGGGCTGAAAGCGGTCGAGGACAGCATATCGACGTGCCGCTATACGATAGCCAGGTGGCCTGGCTCGCCAACCAGAACATGAATTTCCTCATTAGCGGAACGGCACCCGCACGTATGGGCACTGCGCATCCTAATCTCGTGCCTTACCAGGCGTTCGAAACGCGTGACGGCAACCTGATGTTGACTGTAGGCAACGACCGCCAATTCAGAAGCTGTTGCGATGTTTTCGAATTACCACAAATCAAGATTGACCCGCGATTCGCGACAATGAAAAAGCGCATTCAGAATCGCGATTTGCTGATTCCGATTCTTCAGTCCAGATTAAAGGAGAGGGAGTCCAGCGAGTGGCTCGCTTTGCTGCTGGAACAGGGCGTGCCCGCCGGTCCGGTAAATGACATAGCCGAGGTTTTGAGCAACCAGCATGCGCGGGAGCGCAACCTTGTACGCCAAATCAGGAACAGCGAAAACATTTCGGTTCCGACGGTTTCGAACCCGGTAGAGTTTGCAGAGACACCGGTTTGTTACGAGCATGCACCACCGGCGCTGGGTGAACACACGAATGAGGTTTTGCGCGAATGGTTGGGTTACTCTGACGCCAGGATCGACGCGTTGAGGAAAAATGCAGTTATCTAGTTCCCTGGCAAAGCCGTTACAGCGCAGCAGAGTATTGCAGGATGTCCGATACGAAATTCGCGGGCAACTTGCGAACCACGCTCTTGAGCTCGAACGGCGTGGCTACGAAATTATATCCCTGAACATCGGTAACCCGGGCCTGTTTGGTTTTCGCACGCCTGAGACCATGCGCCTGGCAATGATCGAAAATCTTGCGCAGGCGGAACCCTATTGCCATCAAAAGGGCATATTCCCGGCGCGGGAAGCTGTCGTCATGCAGCAGCAGAACCGGGGCATACGATCCGTTACGGCGGACGAAGTGTTTATTGGCAATGGCGTCAGCGAACTCATTGACCTCTCCCTGCGGGCGCTCCTGAATCCTGGCGACGAAGTCCTGGTGCCGAGTCCGGACTACCCCCTGTGGAGTGCCGCGGTTGCTTTGAACGGCGGCAAAGCCGTTCACTATCGGTGCGCGAGCGACAATGGCTTCCAGCCAGATATCGCACACATGGAGAGTCTGATCACGAAGCACAGTAAAGCGATTGTTGTTATCAATCCGAACAACCCGAGTGGAGCGGTCTATGGTCGCAATACGCTCGAGCAAATAGTCGCGCTCGCGGCAAAACACAGCCTGGTCGTCCTCGCAGACGAAATTTACGATCAAATGGTGTACGACGAGGCGGAGTTCGTGCCGCTTGCGACACTGGCGGCGGATACGATTTGCGTCACGTTTTCGGGCCTCTCAAAAATCTATCGGGCCTGTGGTTATCGTGTCGGTTGGGCCGTATTTAGCGGTGATCTCGATCGCGCGTCGGACTATATGCAGGGGATGGAGTTATTGTCGGCGCTCAGACTCTGCAGCAATGTGCCGGGTCAATGGGCCGTACAGACCGCCCTGGGTGGATTTCAAAGTATTCAGCAACTGGTGACACCGGGTGGTCGCCTGTACCAGTCGAGGCAGTCAGTCATCGAACGTGCCGCCGCGAGCAAGTACCTGCACCTCGAAAAGCCGATGGGCGCGATGTATGCCTTTTTGCGGCTGGACGAACGTTTCCGCGGCAAACTCGACGACCAGTCATTCGCTCGGACTCTTTTGGAAAATCACCATGTCCTGGTTGCACCCGGCAGTAGCTTCAACACGCCATACGCCGATCATTTTCGAATCACCACACTGCCCGACACAGCCACGATCGATATCGTGTTCGACCGAATCGAAACGTGTCTGGAGAGTTTTTGCTGATCGATGTACGCCTGGCTATCCGAAGCACTCGGCAATTCCGGAACGGTAGTCACAGCCAATCGCCGGCTTGCGCGGGCGTTAATCGATCAATTCGCTAAGGACCAGCTCGCAAGCGGTGCAAAAGCGTGGCGAACCCCTTCAATACTCGCCTGGTCAGACTGGCTCGTCTCACTTTGCGATGGCGCCATCCATCCTGAGGATCTTCCGACCCAAATTAACGCGCAACAAAGCCAGGTACTTTGGGAGCGATGCTTGCAGAAGGAGTCGTACCAGGGCCCAGGCCTTGCAGCGTTAGTTCGGCTCTGCAGGGAGACCCGCCAGCGACTGGCCGACTGGCAGATACCCATACGGGACGTGGCGCGCATGGCGCAAAGCGAAGATCATCGGCTGTTTGCGTCCGTCCTGGGCCGTTACCTCGGCTTACTGGAGCACGAACACTGGGTTGACGATGCGGGTCTCGGTGCACTTGTGCTTCAGCTCCTCGCGGAAGAGAAGATTGAAATCACGGGACCTTATACATTTGTCGGTTTCGAACGCATGTCGCCATTGTTAAAGGCGATACACGAAGCCATCGTTGTAAGCGGATCGGCAGTTGAAATTCCCGCAGAGCCCGAGCCCGGGAAATCATGCGCGGTAACAAGTTTCGATACGAGAGCTGCCGAGTTGCGATCCGCCGGTGCGTGGGCGCGCAAATGCATAAAGACAAATCCGGGTGCACGAATAGCGATCATTGCCGGCGAGCTGGATCAGGATGCGGAAATCATTGCTCGCCACATTCGCGAAGGCGCAACACCCGGGTGGCAATTCGGTCATTCATCGCTATTCGACGCCATCAATGTCTCCCATGGGCAGCGTCTCTCAAGCTACCCGGCCATTGCCAGTGCGCTTTTGCTGCTGCGCTGGCTGGTGGGCGAATTGACATCGACGGAAGTCGGTCTCTTGCTGAAATCACCGCTCCTCGGCGAGATGGAATTGGCGGGACGTCATCGCGTCGAGTTACGTTTCCGGGAACTGCCGAACCGGAGTTGGACGCCGTCCATGATTACTGCCGAGTTACGTGGCCAGCGGGACGCAAAATATGTCAGCACATGGCTGGGAAGGCTTGCAGCGTTCAGCAAGCAGAGGCGGGAATTACCGAAATTCGATTCACCGGCAACCTGGGCTTTGTTATTCGATGATGTATTGCGCTCGTTTGTGTGGCCAGGAACCGACACACTCGATAGCGCCGAATTCCAGCTGATCAACCGTTGGCGTGAGCTCCTGAATGAATTCGCTCAGCTGGGTCTGGTAAGTTCGTCCGTGAGTCCCCAAGCCGCGGTCGCCAGACTCGACGCGATGGCCAGTGAGGTCATCTTTCAACCGGAAACGCTGCATGCATGTGTGCAACTGATCGGTCCGCTTGAAGCCTCAGGATTAAGGTTCGATGGCACCTGGGTAACCGGGGTAACCTCCGCAAACTGGCCTCCGGCAGGTACGCCCTCAGTCCTGGTTTCCAAACGATTGCAGGAAGAAAGAGGTATGCCGCATTGCACGCCGGGAGACACCCTGCAACACGCGCAGCGAATTTTGAACAGCCTGATCGCGTCCGCAGGGCAGGTGATCTGCAGCTATGCACTGAGCGAAGATGACGCTGAACAAACGCTCAGCGATCTCCTTGCGCCGTCATGGACCGGCGCGACGGTAGAACAGCTTGATCCCGGTTTCCTTGCCACCAAAATGATCGACAGAGTTGTGGCTGTGCCGGTTCCTGATTGGATTCCGCCAGTCGCAGCCGGTGAGAAAATATCGGGTGGGGCAGGAACGGTTCAACGTCAAATCAATGACCCCATTTCCGCTTTTATTTGTGGACGAATGGGGGCACGAGTTGTCAATCCGCAGGCGTTGGGAATTCCTGCACCGATGCGCGGCAAATTAATTCATGATGCGCTCTACAATTTGTACAACGACCTGCCGGCGAGCGGCGTGATTCGCGATTGGGGTAGCGATGAATTGTCAACCCGTATCGGGCGCGCCGTTAATTTTGCATTCACACGGCATGAGAAGAATGCCGATGCGGTACTACAGCAATTGCTTTTTCTTGAGCGCGCAAGAATTTCGGATCTCTTGCGCAGTTTTGTCGCCGTGGATTCGGGCCGCGGTGATTTCACGGTCGCCGCGCTCGAAGGCGATCTCGAGTTCGTATCCGGCCACATTCGACTGCCGTTGCGATTTGACCGGGTTGACCGGTTTGATGATGGGCACATAGCCATACTTGATTACAAGACCGGCTCGGCCAAACACCTGCTAAGCAAAACCGGCGACATTCAGGAAATTCAGTTATTCGTTTATGCGGCGGCTGCGGAGGGTATGGTATCTGCGCTTGCGCTCGTAAACGTGGATAGCCGGGAAATCGCATTCAATGGTGTCGGTCGCGGCTATTCGCATGCCGACGAGTGGCCTGACCTGATACAACGTGCCAGCGCACAGATCACAGCGGCGTGCGACGAAATGTCTAATGGCGACGTGCGCGTCCACATCGAGCAGGGCGTCACTTCTGCTCGTCCATTAAACCTCCTGACGCGCTATACCGAGTTACGTCATGACAATGGATGAGCGTTTGTTGCAGGCGGATTTTGATGCGCGACTCGAGGCGCTGGACGTCACACGTTCATTTATCATCCAGGCGCCTGCTGGTTCGGGAAAAACCGAGTTGCTGATCCAGCGATATTTGAGTTTGCTGGCAGTCGTAGCCAATCCCGAAGAAGTCATCGCGATTACTTTCACGCGTAAAGCTGCCGCGGAGATGCAACTAAGAGTGTTGCAGGCACTGCGCAGACGGAACAGCAACGACGTTCCCATTGAGGAACACGAACGAAGAACCTACGAACTCGCAGGAGTGGCACTGGCGAGAAGTGAATCCCTGCAGTGGAACTTGCTCGGCAACCCGCGCAGGCTTCGCATTCTTACGCTTGATGCGTTAAACGGTTCAATTGCGCGCGCCAGGCCATTGACCGGTGACGGCATAGGTGCACGTATTGTTGTTGGTGCCGAGCAATCGGCGGCATTTAAACTGGCAGCTGTCGCGACGCTGGATTGGCTGGCGGAGGAGGGCGAGTTTCATGAGGCCACTGTCGAGGTACTGCAGCATGTGGATAACAATACGTGGCTGTACACCTCCTATCTGTCGCAGATGCTGGCCACGCGCGATCAGTGGTTACCATTCGTTGGCAGCGGGCGTTTAAGCGCATCAGACGCTGTTTTGCTGCGAGAAAAATTTGAAGAGAGCCTTGAGTTTGCAGTAACAGAGCACCTGCAACGTGTTGCCGGCAGTTTTGAGTCGGATGCGCGGCGAACACTCGCCGACCTGTGCGACTATGCTGCGACCAACATGATTAAAGCCGGCTCTGACGGCAGTTGCATCGTCGAGCTCGCGGGACTGGCCGAACTGCCGCCAGGCATACCGGATTCCATATCGCAATGGAAAGGCATTGCAGAACTGTTATTGACACAGCAAGGGCAATTCCGAAAACAGGTCGACAAGCGGCAGGGTTTCCCGCCCGACAACAAACCGAGAAAGGAGGCGATGCAAAGCTTGCTGCATTCGCTCGCCGCAAACCCGGGGATCGCCGATGAGTTGCATGGCGTGATGAGCCTGCCGCCCGTACGTTACACCAGCGAGCAGTGGCGAGTTTTATTGTCGTTGTTTCGCTTGCTGCCACTGGCCGTTACCGAACTCCAGCGCATTTTTGCCGCGCAGGGAATAACAGATCACATAGAGATCGCACTGGCGGCCGGCAGGACGCTCGGCACTCCTGAAAGCCCCGGCGACATCGCCTTACTCCTCGACTACCAGATCAAGCACCTGCTGGTTGATGAAATGCAGGATACATCGGCGGCACAGTATCGCATGCTGGAAACACTGACAGGCGGTTGGAGTCCCGGGGACGGACGGAGTCTTTGTTGCGTTGGGGACCCCATGCAGTCGATCTACCGTTTTCGAAACGCCGAGGTCGGCCAGTTCCTCCTGGCACGCGAGTTCGGCATTGGCAACGTACAACTTGAGCCGCTGTTGTTACGCCGGAATTTCCGATCGGGTGAGCGGCTGGTGAACTGGTTCAATAAGGTGTTTCCGGATGTACTTGCCAGGAATGACGACCCACTGCGGGGCGCTGTTTCGTATTCCGAGGCTGTTCCTGTTCCACATTTGCAGGGGCAGGGCGAATGCGTCGTGCATCCGGTCTTCGGCGCGCTTGCAGATGACGAAGCCAATATGGGCAGCAAGCTCATCACCGACATACTGACGCAAAATCCCGACGACGATATCGCAGTCCTGGTTCGAGGCCGATCGCAACTGCCTCAGTTGCTTGCACAGCTGCGTCAACTCGGAATTGCATACCGGGCCGTGGATATCGACCGTTTGACCGACCTGCCGGAGATTATCGACGTTCTTGCAGTCACTCGGGCGGCTGCTCACCAGGGGGATCGCATCGCCTGGCTGGGATTGTTGCGTTCGCCCTGGATAGGCCTGCAGTGGGGTGATTTGCATGCGCTGGTACGTAACGATAGGAACAGTACGGTTTGGGAACTCCTGCAGGATGAAGAACGCCTGGCGTCCCTGTCAGATTACGGCCGACGCGCTATTCGGGACGTGTTCCAGATTCTCGCATTGTTGACGAAACCGCGACCTGCCCAGAGTCTTCGGGACCTTGTCGAGAAGGTCTGGCTGGCGCTTGGCGGACCGGGAATTTTGTCCGACCATTATGCGGTCGAAAACGTCTATCGCTACTTCGAGGTGCTGGCTCGCATCGAGCACGCCGGCACCCTGATCGATGTCGGTGAGCTTGAGGCGACCCTCGATCTTGAACTGGTCTCAAGTAACGATCCATCGCGGTTGCAGATCATGACTATGCATCGCGCCAAAGGACTGCAGTTCGATCACGTCCTGTTGTATGGTCTGGGTCGCCAGCCCGGCCATGGCGATCGCCGGATGATGTCGTGGTTCGATTTGCCGGTGCAACACGGTGCAGAACGAAAAATCATCAGCCCTGTCGGCCCTCGCGCGGAAGTAAGTAACGATCCAGTACATCGCTACATCGAATTAACTGAGTCACGGAAGGACAAGCACGAACAAGCACGCCTGCTATATGTTGCCTGCACCCGCGCCAGAAAATCGTTGCACATCATGGGTAATACGGCCATCGCAGCCGATGGAGAGTCATTCAAACCTGCAAGAAGTGATAGCCTGCTGCACCTCATTTGGCCTGCCGTCGAGGAAGATTTCAGCAGCCGATTCGATGCCAGTAATAAATTTCGGTCCGAAAACAGCGCAGCCATCTGGGCGATGCCTGAACTGCGTCGATTCTCTTCACCGTGGACATTGCCTGATGTAGAACTGCTCGAAGGCCAGATGAGGCCCGATGAAGTTGGGAAGTCCGGTGACGAAGTTGAATTCTATTGGGTAGGCGCCGATGCACGGATAGCAGGAACTCTCGTTCACAGGTGGCTGCTGCTGTTGGCGAACAGGCGCGCTACAACGGAGGGTCTCGAAGGGCGTCTTCGCAGCGTGACTGCGCGTTGGCTGAAAGAAGCAGGTATCGTCGGCGATGCCGCTGCGCTCGTTGTTGACAGAGTCGAGGCTGCAGTCACTGCAACCCTGGCTGATGAAAAGGGTCGGTGGATTCTGGCGGGCGAAGGACATGCGGAGCTTGCCCTGACGGGTCTGGCTGACGGCGAAATTGTGTCGGTGATTCTCGATCGGGTTCGCATTGACGAGGACGGTACGCACTGGATAGTCGACTACAAGACGAGTTCACACGAAGGCGGCAATCTACAGGGTTTCCTGAAAGCCGAAACCGACCGCTACCAGGCCCAACTCGCGCGGTACGCAGACATTTATAAAGAGTGGTCGGGTGAAAAAGTCAAATGCGCGCTGTACTTTCCGTTGCTGAAGTCGTTCGTGGAAATAACTGTCTAAAGCACACCTTCAAACCGGATTTCCTGTTGGCCACGCGCGTTCGGTGGCGGCAAGAAACGCATTTGCTCGCGCAAAGCTTGCGGCGTTTGTGGTGTTGGCATGACCTGGCCTGTGAACTGGTATGAACCGTCGGATTTGAGCTGAAAACTCCCGGCCAGATCGACG
>JAOUNH010000053.1 GCA_029881055.1 Gammaproteobacteria bacterium | reverse complement strand
TCGCCTGCACTTCCTGTCCGGCCGGTGGGAGCACAAAGTCGTCAAGGTCAATTGCGCGGCACTGACAGAGTCCATCCTTGAGTCAGAGCTATTCGGTCACGAGGCCGGTGCTTTCACCGGGGCCGTTAAAACCCACATTGGCCACTTCGAGCGCGCCGACGGTGGCACGCTGATTTTGGACGAGCTCGCGACTATATCGCTGCGTATGCAGGAGAAAATACTGCGAACGATCGAATATGGCGAAGTACAGAGAGTGGGTGGCAGTGAAACGCTGCATGTTGATGTACGGATTGTCGGCTCGACCAATGCCGATCTGCGGCAATTGTCCAGCGAAGGAAAGTTTCGCGAGGATTTGCTTGATCGACTTGCATTTGACGTCATCACAGTTCCACCACTGCGCGAGCGCGTGGAGGATATCCTGCCTCTGGCACATGCGTTCGCAATCAACATGGCAAGTGAGCTCAAATGGAGCTACTTCCCGGGTTTCAGCCCGAAGATTTCGTCTTCGCTGCTTCGGCATCAATGGCCCGGGAATGTTCGTGAGCTTAAGAATTCGATTGAACGCAGCGTGTATCGCTCAGCCGATCCCAACCAACCTATCGCAACCCTGGCGGTTGACCCGTTTGACACACCGTTTGTAAGTGCCGAATCGCCGACGATCAAGGGCAGCACGACAGCTGGACGCCGTGCGCCCCTGTTACCCGCGGACCTGACGCAAAGAATGATCGATACCGAGGTGAGCCTGCTACACGCCGCTCTCGAAAAAGCGCGATATAACCAAAGCCTTGCGGCTGAACTTCTGGGGCTGAGCTACCATCAGTTTCGCGGCAAGCTGAAGAAATTCAAAATTCGCGCCAAGCCGTGAGCCCGCGACCAGCCAATCAAGGACCCGTTTAGCTCTCGTCTCGAAACCGGCGAACGTATATGGCACCGGTGCAAAGCAATCCGCAAACAACGATACCGGCCCAGGTCGCAGGCGTCGTAACAAACTGCACCACATCGATATGTGTCAGCAAACTGGTCGCATTCTCGCCTATGCGCCATTGTTCGTCTTCGAAGAATTGCTCGATGTTAGCCTTCCGAAACAGAGGAATGCCATCTCCCCGGCCGAGGACGTTTTCGGCAAAAACATGGGATCGAAGAACTATCCCTTCGAGCAGACCGATGACGATTAATGGCATGAATGCCATAAGCAACGGAGATCGCTTGGTATATGCGGAGACGAGCAAAAACCAGCCGATGAACGGTGACATCCAGATGCCACTTGCTACGACAATAATAAAGGCCGCGAGCCAGTTATCGAGCAGCGCAACCGAACCCCACACCAACATTCCGCCATCGCCGCCTTTCATCGAAACCCAGACGCTCAATACAATGAGATTAATCAGGTGGGTCACGATGATTCCAGCGACGGTCGCTATCGGAAGAACGAAAATTGCCGTAAGCAGTTTGGAAATCACCGTCTCGGCGTCGGTGATCGGCAGCGAGCGCCAAAACAATATGCTCTTGTCTTTGCGCTCCGCGTACAGCGAATCCAGACTGTAGAAGACGGTAAGAATCATTAAAGCGACCAGGAATACCCAGGACGTGCCCAGAAAGAAGCCGGTGAGCACCGCTTTGCGTTCGGGTTCGCCGGCGAGGTTTTGTGCGCCGAAAATTGCAACATCGAGTTCGGCGGCAAAACCCGATGCAAAGGCCAGCATTGCGAGGACACCCAGCGTAACGATGCTCGCGATGACCGCAGGCGTCATGTATATGGAGCGGTGCTCCCAGATCTCTCGCTTCACCAGCGCCAGTTGATGATTGATCATTTCCGCGCCCCCTTGACCTTTGCGACGAATATATCTGCCACAGACGGCGTTCTTATTTCGCCGAGCCCCTCCAGATGCTCGCGGCTAATGCCTTCGAACAACATTACTGACTTGCCAAACATCTGACCCTCCGCGATGGGTCCCAGTCCCCTTGCCCGATCCGCTTTTTCTCCGGAAGCCGCGATTTCCATGTAACGTTCGGCGAGCGCGTCCATTGGCGAATTCAGCAATATCCTGCCGTCATTGATGAACATGACATCCGTCAAAAGATTTTCAATTTCTTCGACCTGATGTGTCGTCACCAGGATCGTCCGCTCCTCATCGAAGTAGTCATTCAACAAGTTTGCGTAGAATTCTTTACGAAAAATGATATCCAGTCCCAACGTCGGTTCGTCGAGAACCAGCAACTTCGCATTGATCGACATGATGATCGACAAATGCAATTGGGTGACCATGCCTTTCGACAACTCCTTCACCTTCGATCCGGATTTGATCTTGGTTTGGCGCAATAGCTCCTCTACTCGTTTTCGGGAGAAATTTGGATGTATTGCTTCGACATAGTCGAGAAGTTGCGAAACCTTGATCCACCTTGGCAATACTGCAACGTCGGCAATAAAACAAATGTTCTGCATCAGTTGCTTGCGTTGCCGGAACGGGTCGAGCCCCATGACGGAGAGTTCTCCCTCGCAATCAGTCAGCCCGAGCATCGCCTTGAGTAAGGTCGTTTTTCCGGCACCGTTGGGGCCAATAAGGCCGAGAATTTTTCCGGCTTCAATTTCGAAACTGACGTTGTCGACGGCGGTAAAGGAACCGAACCGTTTGGTGACGCCACGAGCGCTAACCAGGCTAGCCATTCTCCCCTCCAGAATCCTTGGATGAATTGTTTGATTCTGCTTCCTTAAACAAATCGGCGGCATTCAGGTTCAGCCGCTCTATGGTTGCAAGGACCAGCGGCCACTCCTTGTCAAGAAATCGCTGCCGCTCTGCCTTGAGGAGCTTTATCCGCGCCCCCTCATTGACAAACATTCCCCGACCACGCTTTTTCTCGACGAGGCCTTCGTCAACCAGCTCCTGATAACCCTTGAGCACGGTCAGGGGATTGAGCCGATACTCGGCCGCAACGTTCCGAACTGACGGCAAAGCGTCACCATCGGTCAGCACCTCTTCCAGGATCATTGCTACGACTCTGTCTCGCAACTGCCGGTAGATCGGCTGGTCTTCGTTCCACTTCGGATCCATTACCTCTCCGTATCCCGTTTGATGCGACATCCATGCACTTGATCGCATGAAAAGACACCGGTCCGACGATCCGGACCGGTGCAGAATTCCGTCGCTACTTTACTCGTCTTCGCCACGGAAATGACTCAAATCGGTGGCCACTGCAATGTTGAACTTGAGTACTGAGTCGCCTAGCTGGCCATCAAAATCAATATGAATGCGATCGTCATTGCTGCGATCAACCAATGCCGAAATCGGAGACACCGGCCGATCAGGTTCGGCATTATCGGTGCTCGCGTCAGCCTGGCCTGCGACCAGTGCGACGACCATGAGAATCATGACCGCGAGGCTGACATACTCGTTAAAGCGTAAGCCGATTTTCAACATTTTCATTATCCCGGGCCCGCTTCGGCCCCTTAGTGATGTGGTGTTATAGTCAACTATAACACTAGTTATTTTCATTGCAAGCTTTTTTTCGCGCTAACCCCTGCGGTGCGCGCGTATCGTTTGCAGGACATGGCCTCGGGAATTTTCATGGAATTTAGCGGAGATGCCGCAGCGCTGTCACTACCAGCCGCCGCGACGCCACTTTGCACAGCATCCGCGCTCGCCTATGCTCCCCCTATGGGTCATGTTCCTGACGATAGTGCTCTGATGCTGCGCTACAAAGATGGTGATACTGCCGCATTCGAGACACTGTACCGGCGCCATAATGACGCCTTGTATCGCTATTTGCTGCGGCTTTGCCGGCATCCGGCCAGCACCGAAGACGTCTTCCAGGAGGTATGGGGCAAAATCATCCAATCGCGGATGAATTACCGGCCCACGGCGAAATTCACGACCTTCATCTACCGGGTCGCCCACAACTGCTTCATCGATCATGTTCGTCGTAATAAACGCCACTCCAATATCAGCGACCTGGACCCGGATCTCCAGGCCGATGCATCGGAACCGCCCGAGATGCTGGTTGAGCGCGGCCTGGCAAAAGAGCGTCTGGCGCTGGCTTTGCTCCATCTGCCAGAGCAACAACGGGACGTATTTTTGCTCCACGAAGAAGCGGGGCTCGGTCTCGACGACATAGCGTTCGTGACGGGCTGCAATCGCGAAACCGCCAAGAGTCGTCTTCGCTATGCCGTTAGAAAACTTCGCGACGCGCTTCAGGAGCCGCAATGAACGCCGAGAATACTGAAAGCGAGTTGCAGCGGCTCGTCAGCAAAACCTACCGCGAACTATCCACCGAGAGCGCGCCCGAGCATCTCAACCAGGCGGTTCTCAAACAGGCGGCCGTTGAGGTAACGCGGAAGCGTAGCTACATGTTTGCTGGCTGGCGGAAACAAGTAGCCTGGACAGCAGTCATTGCGCTCAGTCTGGCCGTCGTGCTGGAGCTCGCGGAGTTACAAACATTGTCGATCCCGGACGCGGTGACACCAGCGTCCCCGGCGGCGAGCAAAAGTGAGCTTCGAACTGAGGAGCCTAGCGCGGGTCGCGAACTCCCCAGCATTCAGCCTGCGCAACAGCCGGATGTCAGGGAGCGGTCAGAGTCGATCGCAAAGCCCATGGCACGGAAGGCAAGGGTGGCGGCGCCGGTTGGCTGCGATGAGGCGACCCGGGCGTCGCAGGAGGACTGGATGGACTGCATCCGGAAACTTCGGGAATCGGGGGCCGTGGAGCTGGCTGACATGGAATACGAAGCTTTTCTTCTCGACCATCCGCGGGAATGAAAGACGAATAAGTAATGAACACCAGTGTCTGCTCGCGCCGCCGGTGCTAGAATCGCCGCCCCTGGTAACTTCGAAACCCCTTGGCAGGAAATATGAAGATGAAAGCACCTGTTCGCGTCACGATCACTGGCGCCGCCGGCCAAATTGGCTATCAACTCGCATTCCGTATCGCTTCTGGCCAGATGTTGGGGGCGGATCAACCCGTCATTCTCCAGCTGCTCGAGATTTCACCGGCCCTGCCCGCGTTGCAGGGTGTCGAAATGGAGCTCAGCGATTGCGCCTTCAGTACATTGGCCGGCATTGTCGCGACCGATGACCCGGATCGCGCGTTCAAGGACAGCGATTATGCGTTGTTGGTAGGCGCACGTCCGAGAGGCCCCGGCATGGAGAGGAAAGATCTGCTTCAGGCCAATGCGGCAATTTTTTCCGTGCAGGGTAAAGCGATAAATCAGTACGCCAGTCGCAATATCAAGGTGCTGGTCGTGGGCAATCCGGCGAATACCAACGCATTGATTGCGAGCAGCAATGCGCCAGACATCAACCCCGCAAATTTCACGGCAATGACGCGCCTTGATCACAACCGGGCGCTGGCACAGCTGGCGACCAAGACCGGGTCTCACGTCAATGACATTACTTGTATGACGATCTGGGGCAACCATTCCGCCACGCAATATCCGGATATCAGTCATGCGAGTATTTCTGGCAAAAAGGCCACTGGCGCAGTGGATCAGAACTGGCTCAAGGACGAATTCATTCCGGTCGTCCAGCAACGCGGTGCCGCCATTATCAAGGCGCGCGGCGCGTCGTCCGCCGCATCGGCAGCATCTGCGGCCATCGATCACATGCGCGATTGGGCACTGGGCACACCTGACGGCGACTGGGTCAGCATGGCCATTCCTGCCGATGGCAGTTACGGCATAGAGCCCGGCATCATTTACTCCTACCCGGTGCGCTGCGCCGGCGGGAGCTACGAGATCGTACAAGGCCTCGGAATCGACGAATTCAGTCGCGCTCGCATGGACGCCACAGAGGCTGAGCTGCGGGAGGAACGCGCCGCCATAGAAGAATTGTTATAAAGTACCCGGTGTGTTTTGACATCGTGTAGCTGATTTTTACGACGGAGGATTGGGTCTTGTCTGGACTGACAACAGGATTGTTCTGGTTCTTGCTGTTTTTCGGCGGTGGAATCTTCCTAGCTTACCGGCGCATCGACCTCCTTACGTCCACCATAGCTGCGGGTGTTGCTGTCGCCGCCTATGTTGTTTTTGGCGATGGCCACTGGCTTTGGAAGCTGCTGCTGATCGCCGCTTTTGGCGTGATGATCGTCCCCAACCTGATCGAATTCCGCCGCGAGAAGCTAACCAAGCCGCTGCTCGCAATCTATCGGACCATGCTGCCTTCAATGTCGGACACGGAGCGCGAAGCGCTCGAGGCTGGCAACGTCTGGTGGGATGGCGAACTGTTCTCGGGCATGCCGCAATGGGACAGGCTCATGTCCTACCCGGCGCCGAAATTGTCGGAAGAAGAGCAGGCCTTCCTTGATGGCCCTTGCGAAGAACTGTGCGCGATGCTCGACGATTGGGATATTTGCCACAATCGCGCCGATATGCCGAAAGAGGTCTGGGACTTCATCATCAAGAACCGTTTCTTCGCGATGATCATTCCCAAGCAGTACGGTGGACTCGAATTCTCGGCGTATGCAAACGCTGCCGTCATCGCCAAACTGGCGGGTCGCAGCCCAACGGCCTCTTCCACCATCGGCGTTCCCAATTCGCTGGGTCCCGCGGAATTGTTACTGCATTACGGAACCGAAGAACAGAAGCAACACTACCTGCCGGGTCTTGCGGCCGGGACAGAGATTCCCTGCTTCGCCCTGACATCACCGCAGGCGGGATCGGATGCTGCTGCTCTGATCGACAACGGCGTAGTGTGTAAGGGCACGTGGCAGGGCAAGACAATTACCGGTATCCGCCTCAACTGGGACAAGCGATACATTACGCTCGCTCCGATAGCGACCGTACTTGGCCTGGCTTTCAAATTGTACGATCCCGATCATTTGATCGGCGATGTTGAGGACTACGGCATCACCGCCGCATTGATTCCGACAGACACGCCCGGGGTCGAAGTCGGCCGCCGCCACCACCCGTTGACGATTCCATTCCAGAACGGTCCGACCTACGGCAAGGATGTGTTTGTGCCGCTCGACTTCATCATCGGTGGCTCCGAGATGGCGGGCAAAGGCTGGAAGATGCTGGTCGAACTACTGTCTGTCGGACGCGCAATTACATTGCCGTCAACGGCCGCGGGCGGCGGACAGGCGGCAAGTTATTCGGCGGGTGCATACGCCACCATTCGCAAGCAGTTCAATACCTCTATCGCCAATTTCGAAGGGATTGGGGAGGCGCTAACGCGAATCGCCGGGCATACGTACATCATGAATGCCGCTGTTGCTGTAACCGCGGGAGCGATTGACCAGGGTGAAAAGCCTGCCGTGCCCTCCGCAATCCTGAAATACCACTGCACCGAACTCGGCCGAAAAGTCGCCAATGACTCAATGGATGTTCATGGCGGCAAAGGTGTCATGTTGGGACCCAGCAATTACCTTGGCCGCGCTTTCATGGCAACGCCGATCGCGATTACTGTTGAAGGCGCGAACATCCTTACGCGCAGTCTCATTATTTACGGTCAGGGTGCGATTCGTTGCCATCCCTTTGTATTGCGTGAATTGCATGCGGCAGGTGACGAAGACCAGGACCGTGGACTGATTGAGTTTGACGCTGCCCTGTTCGGCCACATCGGATACGCAATCAGCAATATGGCCCGCTCGTTTTTCCTCGCTCTCACTCATGCGAAATTCAGCACGGTTCCGTTGAACACACCAACCCGGCGTTATTATCAGAACATCAATCGCTACAGCGCAGCATTCGCGCTGGCCTCCGATTTCGCAATGCTGACCCTGGGCGGGGCACTGAAGAAAAAAGAGCTGCTATCCGCACGGCTCGGCGACATTCTGAGCTCCATGTATCTCGCATCGACCGTCCTGAAGCACTTCGAAAACCAGGGGCGCCGGGCGACCGACCTGCCTCTCGTCGAGTGGTCTGTCCGGACCTTGATGTATCAGGCTCAGGAAGCGTTGCATTCTTTCCTTCGCAACTTCCCGAACCGCTGGGTTGCCGCGCTGCTGCGCGTGTTCATCTTCCCGCGCGGCCGCACTTACTCGGCACCATCAGACGAAATTTCCAGGAAGGTTGTTGATCTGATCACAACGCCTGGCGAGGCACGCGAACGCCTTAGCCAGCTTGCATATAAGACGCTCGAACCTGGCAACCCACTTGGTTTGCTGCAGGAAGCGCTGGAGCTCGCTACGGAATATGAGCCTATCGAACGCCGTCTGCGACAGGCGCGAAAAGAGGGCTTGCTCTCTTCTGACTACCTTGGCACACAAATAGCTGAAGCAGAAAAAGCGCAGGTTATCAGCAAGGCCGAAGCCCGAAACATGCGCACTTATCACGACAAGGTATTCGCACTACTCTCTGTCGATGACTTTGCGCCCGAGGAACTTTCGCGCAGCGGCGTGCCGCCGGCGCCGGCGGTAAAAGTGGCCGCGCGAAAAAAGCCGGTACGGAAGAAGACTTCCTCAGCACAGACTAACGGCACCGGGAAGACCAGCAAGAAAAAGAAACCCGGCAAAACTAACGAAAACCAAGAACAAGCCTGAACCGCAGTCGGTTGACCATGACGAATCACGCCGGCCCCCTCTATGAAATCAATTTTGTAATTGCCGGTGAAACGCCGCCGGACTTCGAGCCCTGGCTGGTGGAACTTGGCAGAACCGCGCTAGACCGGACAGGGATCGACAATGTCCGTATGTTTGAACATGGCGTTGACAGCGGCGGCAATTCAATTCGCACCTGTCAGTTCCTGGTTCGCGACGATGCCGCGCTTGATGAGCTTCTGGACGGGTACTTCGCCGAGATCGATGCCGGCCTCGCAGTACGGTTCGGCGAGCAGGTTCGACTGGAAAGTCGCACTTTGCGAGAAGACCACGTGCAGGATTTACCACCCAACGAAAGCCCTGCCTGCCTGAACTGTGGAACCCGGCTCAGGGGTCAGTATTGTGGCAGCTGCGGCCAGCGTTCTCGAAGTCGGCTGATCAGTATCTGGCAGCTGCTTCGCGAGGCATTTGGCGACCTCTTCGAGCTCGACTCTCGCTTGTGGCGTACGGTACTGCCGCTGCTGACGCGGCCCGGCAAACTGACCCGGGATTATCTCGAGGGCCGGCGTGCCCGTTACATGCCGCCATTTCGAACCTATCTCGTACTGAGTGTCGTTTTCTTCCTGGTTGCCTTTTTCGACCCGCAGAGCTTCAGGCAGATCATCGATCCTGATCCGCAGCCGACTGCGGAAGAAATTGCGCAGAAAAAAGAATCCGCAGAAGCCGCCGCTGCAAACGAAGCATTGATTCGGGAAAAAACCAAAGAGAAACTCGAAGCACTTGAGGCCGAGGGAAAGGTTTCGCCGGATGTCGTCGAGGATTTCGCTGCGGGCAACAGCGGCTTCTCAATCAATTTCGGAGAGTCTGACAAAGACGATGACAGTCAGTTTTTCGGCAACTGTGACGACGCCTCCGTCACGGGTGACGAGGATGTTCCGGAGTGGATCGAGAAGCGCTTCACGGATGAACGAGTTAAACAAATCTGTGAAAGGAATAACGCCCGAGGTAGCGAGAACTTCGTTGACGCGATTGCCGACAATATTCCGGTAGCCCTGATCGTACTATTGCCACTGATGGCGTTGGTTCTCAAGCTCCTGTACCCGTTGTCGAGAAGATACTTCGTCGAGCATCTGCTATTTTTCGTACACTTTCACGCATTCTTCTTCCTCATGCTGGTCCTGCAAATTCTGCTCGCGGGAATCGCCGGTTTGCTGGGTCCCGAGGACGGGGCCATCAACAGCATCAGTACTCTCATCATAGTGATTGCTTCGTTTTACATTCCCGTGTACCTCTATAAGGCAATGCGCCACGTTTACGGGCAAGGTCACCTGGTTACTCTATTCAAATACGTCATTTTGCTGGTCGCCTATCTGACCGGTGCGACCTTTACCATGCTTGGTGCGTTACTGACCGTCGTGTTGTCCGCCTGATCAAAGGATTAATCCATGAAAATTCAAATACTGATGCTGAGCATAGTCATTCTCGGGCTGGGTGCTTGTACCGAGAAACCGGCTGACGAACCGACCGCTGCGGTTGAGCCGGCCGCTGCCCCTTCGCCCATCACAATGCAACGTACGGCCTCCGCCGAGGGCGCTCGCGTCTTTTTCATAACGCCGGCCGACGGCGCGACGGTAACGAACCCGATCAGTGTCGAGTTCGGGGTCGAGGGTATGGAAGTCGTCAAGGCTGGCACTAACCAGCCACATTCGGGGCACCACCATCTATTGATCGATACCGACCTGCCAGACCTGGGGCTGCCGATACCGGCGGACGAGCATCATGTGCACTTCGGCGACGGCCGAACAGCTACGGAAATATCGTTGCCGCCGGGCGAACATTCCCTGCAAATGTTGCTCGGCGATCACCTGCATATCCCTCACGATCCGCCATTAATGTCTGAGGTCATCCGGGTGACTGTAGAATAAGTAGTTGAGAGTAAAGGCCGGGGACACTAAAATCGCCGGGCTAACCAGACGCCATTCATGAACTCAACCATGCCAAGAAAGCCCATCGGAATCAGCGGACTCGCCGCTTACATACCGCCGTACCGGGTGTGGCTGGAGGATTGGTGCAACTGGACAGATAATCAGTGGCCGAAGATTCGCGAGGTCGTTGGACGCAGTTTTCGCGTGCGCGGCCCGCATCAGAGCGTCTATACGATGGCGGCCAACGCTGTCATCCGGCTGATCGACCAATACGACGTTGACCCCGGTCGCGTGAGATTCCTCGGTTTGGGTACTGAATCGAGCACGGATAATTCGGCCGGGGCGATCATCGTGAAGGGCATGGTTGACCAGGCCCTGACGGCACGCGGCAAGCCGCCCATTTCGCGTCGCTGCGAAGTCCCTGAATTCAAACATGCCTGCCTCGGCGGTGTTTACGGCATGAAAGGCGCTATTCGGCACCTGGCACTGGATGGCGCCGGTAGCCAGGCTATCGTGGTCTGCGCTGATATCGCCGAATACGCGCGCGGCAGCTCCGGAGAACCGACCCAGGGTGCCGGTGCCGTTGCGATGCTGCTGGAAGAAGACCCCAAGCTGGCTGTCGTCGACCTGATCGGCTCGGGCTCGGCTTCAGACTACCGGATCATGGATTTTCGCAAACCCATGCTGCGCTTCTGCGGCCAGGACCGCACCGAATCGCACCAGGTCCAGGACTTTCCCGTATTCAACGGCAAGTACTCGACCACCTGCTACATCGATGAGACCCTGAACGCCCTGAATGACATGTACGAGAGGCGCAAGCTCAACTCAATCGCGCATCTGCGTTCACTGAGCACACTATTCCTGCATCGCCCGTACCGGCGCATGCCCGAAACGGGAATGGCCGTCTGCTACCTGTTCGCATTGGCAAAAGGCACGTCGGAAGATCGCGCTGAACTGGCGTCGTATTGTTACGAATCCGGTATCAACGTCGACGCATTGCTCGCAGAAATGGTGAGCAAGCCTGAAGTTTCGGAATTGGCCGGACCCGACAGACATCAGTCCGAGGCCTATCCTATGACGATGGCAGTACTGAGCGCATTTCGTGCATCACGCCATTATCGCCACGAGATACTCGACAAGCTGCGGCTTGGCAGCGACACGATGCTCGACCTCGGCAATCTGTACACGGCCGCTCTGCCCGCATGGATGGCCGCTGGCTTTGAACAGGCACTTGAAGAAAATTCACTGTCGGCAGGCGAAGAGGTACTTACGCTGGGCTATGGCAGCGGCGATGCGGCCGAAGTCATACCTTTTTTCATGGCAGAAGGCTGGCGCGAGGCGACCCAAAAAATCCAGTTTGCGGATTCGATGGAACTTACGATCGATCTTGACCGCCAGCAATATGAAGCGCTGCATGACGGTCGGCGCGCGCAAGGCCTCGACTATATAGCCAGGAACGAGTTTGTCATCGATCGTGTCGGCAACAGTGACAGCCGACATTTCTCCGACCTCGGTATCGAGTATTACCGCTACATCGCGTAACGCGCTAACATCCCGGCGTAATCCTCGCGCAGTGTCCGCCATTCCTTCCTGAACCAGGGCGTGAATCGCTCCGGATGCTTTGCGAACTCTTCATCCAGATTCCTGGCAGACACGTAACGGATACTTTCTATCTCGCTGTCATTGGGCCTGACGTCTCCATCCAGCGCGCCCAGGAAAACATGGCACGATTCATTCTCAGATCCCGCATCCCCGAATTCCGCCTGGTAGCAGAACCGGTAAACGTGCTCGAGCTCTGCTGAAATATTGAGTTCATCGTGCAAGCGACGCTGCGTTGCGACCAGAAGAGTCTCGCCGCGCCGCGGATGACTGCAACAACTGTTCGACCAGAAACCCGGCCACAGGCGTTTTTGGCTGCTGCGCTGCTGCAACAACAGCTCACCCGCCTTATTAAAGAGGAACAGGGAAAACGCGCGATGCAAAACACCTTTGCCGTCATGACAATCCGCCTTCGTTCCATACCCTGTTTCGTTGTCATCGGCATCGACGAGTATGAGTTCCTCGCGTTCCGATGACACGGTCCGATGCACATCACCCACATTGCTCTCCTTCGCTCTTGGTGTATAGCAGGGTCCGGTAACCCGACCTTTGCAGCGCCGTCCGTACCGCGTCCTCTTTTCCGGGGCATAGCGCCACGATCGATCCACCGCCGCCGGCACCCGTCAGCTTGGCACCAGCAGCACCATTTTCCCGGGCTATGGCAACCATGTTCTCCAGGTCCGGCGTTGACACTTCGATCGCGTTCAGGAGGCCGTGACAAACATTCATCAAGCTTCCCAATACATCGTACCGCTTTGCCTCGAGCGCCTCCGCGCCGGCGAGACTCAGCGCGTCTATCTGGTCAAACAATGCCCCGTAAGCAGCGGGATTTTTCTCATGTCGCCGACGGACTGCCGCCACTTGCTCGAGCGTGGATCCGGGTTCATGACTGAACGCGACGACCAATGGTGGAGCCTCGTCCAGGTGCAGCACTTTCATGTTCAGGGCTGTCTTGTTCTGGAACAGCACCGCTTTTCCATAGCAGGAAACCGTATTGTCGATTCCCGACGGGCTCCCGTGTGCAAGTTGCTCGCAAGCGTAGGCAATGGCGTTCAAGTCCGCGTCGCTGAGTGTCAGCTTCATGCAGCGGGCGATCGCACGAGTGATCGCCACTGCGATGGCAGCCGATGATCCGAGCCCCATGCCGCGGGGCAAGGAGGACTTCACACGGATAGTGAAGTCGGAGTCGGAGACTTTGAGCTGCGCCCGAATCAGATTCACGGTTGCATCGATGCCTGTATCGCTGCTCCTGTCGATGATGGTGGACAGACCCCATTCCGGCACCGCGAGCGTCGTGCCGTGGTCTGACCTTGTGACCAGTGCCATAACGGCATCCGGGACCGGCACCGCGACTGCATGACGTCCATACACAACGGCATGTTCGCCGAGCAGGATTATTTTGCCGGCCGCCGTTGCAGTAGCCACGTCGACACTTTCGGTGCTCTTCGCATCGACATCGGTAATTGCGGCAAGAATCTCCGCCGCCTTCCAGTCTTTCACCTCGCCGCTGGCGACAAGCTTGTCGACCACTTCTTCGAGCAACCCGTCCGGCGCACCAGCGGCGGCGGCGAGGCTGCGTGCATGCAATCGCATATGGCCCTGCTGAATACCGCTAGTCGCCAGGGCGCGCAAAGCCGCGAAATTTTGCGCGAGGCCAACGGCGGCCATAAGCTCAGCCAACTCCATTGCCGATTGCACACCAGCAATTTCCAGACCAATAGCGGCAGCGGGATTCGATGCCAGGGTGCCGCCGACGATTCCTGTCTTCAGCGGCAATTCGATACTGCCCAGCAGGTCGCCATGCGCATCGGCCGACCACCGGGTCAGCGGCGCGTACGATCCGGTTCGCGCAGCCCAGGCATGCGCACCGGCTTCAATCGCACGCCAGTCGTTGCCCGTCGCAATCGCGAGCGCATCGATGCCATTCATCACGCCCTTGTTGTGCGTCACAGCACGATGTGGATCGGCGCTGGCGATTTCGGACGCCAGTACAATCCGATCCCGGACTTCGCTACCACTAATCTCGCCACTGACCAAATCGTTAACAGCGAATCGAACCGTCGCCGTCGCGATCGATCGGTCCGCAAGATTCGAGAGAATTCTGAGCGCGACACGCCCGCCTGTGATTTCCGCAATCCTCGGTGCGATCGCTTCGCACACGGTGTTAACCAGGTTGGCGCCCATTGCATCGCAGGTATCAACCAGCACGTGCACGACGATCAAAGGACTCCCGTCGGCAAGACACAGGTCGCGAAATTCGACCTCGCTCACGCCGCCGCCGCGTGCCTTGAGACGCGGGTGAACCCGATCCGCGAGCGCGCGGATCTCATCCCGGGCCCCGCGCAGAGACTCCAGCCCCGCTTCGACATCAGCGATGTCCAGCACGTGAATTTGCCCGGCGAGCAGTGACTCCTTCTGCGTCGCCGAGAATCCACCTGTGCGTCTCGCGAGCGCCGCCGCACCACTCAGCGCGGCCACGATAGAAGGCTCCTCGACGACCAGGGGCACGATGCATTCGCGGCCGTTCACGATAAAGTTGGGCGCAATCGCGAGCGGCATTCCGAAAACGCCAACGACGTTCTCTATCATTTTGTCCGCCGTCACATCGGAAATAACCTGGCGGCCCGCTCGCAATTCGCGGGCCGACTGCGGCGACAGGTAGCCGAGTTTTTCGAGCTCGGCGATGCGCTCTGGAATGTTCAGCCGGTAA
>JAOUNH010000217.1 GCA_029881055.1 Gammaproteobacteria bacterium | reverse complement strand
TACCGGCCGTCCTGCTGTATTTCTGCGCTTTTCCGGTTGCAACCTGTGGTCGGGGCGAGAGGAACACCGCAATCAAGCTATATGCCGCTTCTGTGACACGCAGTTTGTCGGCGTTGATGGGCCCGGCGGTGGCAAGTTTGAGTCGGCGCGGGAACTCGCCGCGGCGGTCGTGAGGACATGGCAGGCAGGAAAAGGCGGCATTCCTTACGTCGTTTGCACCGGTGGCGAACCCCTGCTGCAATTGGACGATACTTTGATAGCGGCGATCCATGAGAGTGGTTTCGAAATCGGCGTGGAGAGCAACGGGACTATTGTCGCCCCGGATGGAATCGACTGGCTCTGCATCAGCCCGAAAGCCAATGCAAAGGTCGCGCAGCGTTCCGGCGACGAATTGAAACTCGTATTTCCCCAGGTCGAGGCCGAAGCACAGCCGGGTGCGTTTGAAGATCTTGCATTCAGGCATTTTTATTTGCAGCCGATGGATGGCGCTGCTCTGCTTGAAAATACGAGACTGGCCATTGATTATTGCAAACAGAATCCACGCTGGCATCTCAGCGTTCAGACACACAAGTATCTCGGAATCGATTGAAAATGGACCATCGCATCGGACGAACCGTATTCGCTATCGTCGTTGGGTTGTTGGTGGCGACAGTCTCCTACCAGTGGATCAGTAGTCCTGCCGGGCGCGAGGAAAGGGCGATTCAGGTCTCCGCCGTTGCAACATCTCGTTTGCACCTCGCGGCTATTGTCGAAGCAGACTCGCTGGAGATTGTTGACCCCGTGTCACCGAACAACAAGGTTGGCAAGGTCTATATTTATCCCGAATCCCAGGGATGGGCTATTTCCGGGTATTACCGTCGCAATGCGGACGATCCCTGGCATCCTTACCTGATGACGCTTGGCGCAGACCAGGACCTCATGCAATTGAAAGTGAGGGATGGCGCCAGGGACCTGGCCGAGCGGGCCGCGCGCGACCCGAGGCTCGAGATCGGTCCCTAGGGAGACTCTCCCTAGAGTGTCGCAACCCAGCCGACGACAGTCAGCAGCAAGCTAGCGTAGCCGAAGCCCAAAAGAATGGTCGCGGGATCGATATCCAGGAATTGTTCGTCGTAGTTCATGGCGTTCTTCCAGTCTGTGATTTGTGAGACTGAATATTCAACGACCGGCGACAAGACTACCTGACCGTACCATGATCATTTAGTGACCGTTAGCTGATGACTATCATGATTGGCTCAAAGCCTCGGATTCATTGGTCTCATGCAGCCACTCGAAAACATTGAGCTCAATAAAGGCGAAAGCGACCAGCCACAGGAAGGCATCCCAAAAGTCGATGAAATCTCCCTTAATGCCCCAATAGATCGCCGCAAGCAGCAGCATTCCATACAAGACGAACTTGGCGGCGTTGCTGATCCTGAGCGCGGTTCCCTTGAGGCGATCATGCTCCTGGAGTCTTACGTCAATCTCGAGCACCACGACCACTAATAACCAAACCGCGGCATTGATGACATCGACCCATGCGAGTACCCGGATGTCTGTTAGCCCGGATTCGTCGATAGCCGCTTGCATGCTTTCGAATCGAAGAAAGCTGCTCGCCGTGGAAAACGATTCGCAATTGGCTGCCGTTATCGTCGCGAAGTCATCCAGATCGATGGCATAGGACCAGCCGTCCAGGGTCAATGAACACAGGTCAGACAAGCCGACAATCGGCACGACGTCGTAGTGAAGCAGCAGTTTGACGACATAGCCATATAACGCATACACAATGAACGTGTAGCAGAAAATCCTGACTGCATGTAATGACAGGGTAACGGTCCTGTTGTAGTGGTGATCCTCCAGGACATAGGTTTCCAGCTCGAACATGAGCAGCAGAACAACCCAGGCGGCTGTGTCGATCGTCGCCGGGAAAGATCCTATGATCTCGCTGAGCGAGATTCCGGCAGGGTACAGCATGGCAGCAGCAAGTACTTCCTCGCTCCAGAATGCGTAAACATTGAATGCGAGCAAGGCGTACACAGAGTACTTGAACAGCTGAAACAGCCGGTTACCACTGATACTCAATTTCTGGCTCCGCACGCCGGAACCCGGATTCTCATTGATATTGAGTCAGCTAGTCAATCAAGCCTGTTCCGCATTGTCGGTTTCGACTCCGGAGTAGTACACCCAAACATTCTCTTCGCCACTCAATAACTCGATGTACTTCGGGTGCACGAAAATGTTCTCGCGTCCGGACTTGATCTCGCGAAGTACGCCGAGGTCGCAAAGTTGTTTGAGATACACGGATGCGGTCTGGCGCTTGGCAATGTCACTGTCGACAAGATTGCTGATGCGACAGTACGGCTGCCGGAAAAGCATCTCGACGAGCTCCCAGGAATAAAGTTTTGGCAGTCTTTTTTGCACGAACTGGCCGGTGTGTTGCATCAATTCGCGAATCGACTTGATCTTGTCCGTGGTCCAGGTGCACGTCTCCTCGACACCGTCGAGAATAAAAAGTATCCACGACGTCCAGTCCTGATCCGTAGTCACTTTCGAAAGTAAACGGTAGTAAGCAGCTTTGTTCTGGATAATGTAGCGGCTGAGGTAGAGTATCGGCGAGTCGAGCAGGCCGTGTTCAACGAGAAACAGAATGTTGAGGATTCGTCCGGTGCGGCCGTTGCCGTCCGAGAACGGATGAATCGCTTCGAACTGGTAGTGTTGCACGGCCATTTTGACCAGTGGATCGATATCGGTGTTGCGCTGCATGAACTCGGCCCAGTTGTCGAGTTTTTCTATCAACAGGCGTTGGCCCACGGGAGGCGTGTAAATAGTTTCTCCGGACAGGCGATTCTTCAGCGTCGTACCGGGTTCGGCGCGGATATCGAGTTCCTGGCCCTTGATCGTGCTGCAAATCTGGATTGCCATGTCGGTTGACAACATGCGCCGCTGCACCATCTTTGTGCCTTCATACAGCGCTGTCCGGTAGCGCAATGCTTCTTTTGTCGCGGCGTCGGCGCGGTCCTCGGCGATATCGGCGTACTCAAACAACTTGTCCGTTGTCGTGACGATGTTTTCGATTTCGGAACTCGCGCGGGCTTCGAGCAGAGGCAGGGCATTCACGAGCACGGCTGAATTGGGGATGAGTTCGGCCGCCTGCTTGAGTTCCGCCAGGGCCACCCGGGCCTTGATGCAGCGCTTGAGAATGTCGGTGGTCTCAATCTGATCCGTGGGCGGCGGCAGCAGTGGCAGCGTGTTATAGGGAACTTCCGGATTAAAATCAGTCACTTAATCTACCTCCAGGCGGAACTCATCTGTGTCGTTTGTATCGACCTATACTGAGGACATGTCGAAAAAAGCAGGAAAAATCGACATATCGCTCGATCATGTCGAGCAAATCGACATGAGGCGCTAACATGTCGATAAAAACCGAAAAAATCGACATATCTCGCTATTGTGTCGATATCATCGACCTGTCCGAGAGATATGTCGAAATTTAGGTGAAATTTCGACACGTCCGGAGTATAGGTCGATTCGATCGACAGGTTCGTGACACGCGTCGAAAATCCGCCGATTTCACGACGCGGTCCGTAAAGTCCCGCATGCGCTGCGCGTCAAAGTATGGTTAGAATCCGCTGCCAATACTCTCGCAAACTCAACAGGTGCCGTGTGGCTGTAAAAAGTGATATCGAAATTGCACAGGCGGCAAACGTCCGCCCGATTCAGGAAATTGCCGGGAAACTTAAGATTCCGGTTGACGCGTTAATTCCCTACGGACATGACAAGGCCAAGATCAGTGCCGAGTTCATCAAGAGCAATAGCAAAGCAAAAAACGGCAAGCTGATACTTGTCACAGCGGTGTCGCCGACACCCGCAGGCGAGGGTAAGACTACGACCACAGTGGGCCTCGGCGACGGACTTAACCTCATTGGCAAGAAGGCAGTAATTTGCTTGCGGGAGCCGAGCCTGGGGCCCTGTTTTGGTATGAAAGGCGGCGCCGCCGGCG
>JAOUNH010000052.1 GCA_029881055.1 Gammaproteobacteria bacterium | reverse complement strand
CCCGCATTGCAACGATGCAGGCGAGCGTACCGGATTACGGTGTCGCCGCTGGGGCGACGGCGCTGGCGGTGCGCGCGGGGCGTATCGCCTGGATGGGCAGCGTGGCCGGGATCGGGAACCGGACAGCCAGGGAAACGCGCTCCCTCGGCGACCGCTGGATAACCCCTGCACTGATCGACTGTCACACACACCTCGTTTTCGGCGGCGACCGGGCCGCAGAGTTTGAGCAACGCCTGAAGGGAGCGAGTTACGAGGACATCGCGCGCGCCGGCGGCGGCATCATCTCGACCGTGACAGCTACCCGGGCTGCGTCAGCGGATGAACTTTTTGCGGCTGCCCTGCCCCGCGTAGAGGCGCTGGCCCGCGAAGGCGTCGCCACGATCGAGATCAAATCAGGCTACGGCCTCGACTACGAAACCGAGATCCGCATGCTCGAAGTCGCGCGACGGCTGGGCACGGAATCGTCGGTCGATATCAGGACTACCTGCCTTGCCGCGCACACCGTGCCACCCGAATACAAAGGCAAAGCCGATGCCTATATCGACCTGATTTGCGAGCAACTCCTGCCGGGGCTCGCCGCGCGAAAACTCGCGGACGCGGTCGATGCCTATTGCGAATCCATCGCCTTCAGCAGTGCGCAGATCGCGCGACTGTTTACCGCGGCAACGAAACTCGGCCTGCGCGTCAAACTGCACGCCGACCAGCTCAGCGACGGCGGCGGCGCCGAACTCGCCGCCCGCTTCAACGCACTTTCCGCCGACCACCTCGAATACACCTCCCCCAAAGGGGTCAGAGCCCTTTCGGGCTCCGGTTCCGTTGCCGTGCTGTTGCCCGGGGCATTCCTGACACTCGGCGAAACTAGAGTGCCGCCCGTGGCCGAGCTGCGCGCGGGGAACGTGCCCATCGCCGTCGCTTCCGACTGTAATCCCGGAACCTCGCCGATCTGTTCGTTACGAACCGCGATGATGCTGGCGTGCCGGTTATTCAAATTGACACCAGAAGAATGCCTGGCCGGTGCAACGCGAGTGGCGGCAGAGGCGCTCGCCCTGGGCGACGATCGCGGCACACTCGAGATCGGCAAACGTGCCGATATTGCGGTGTGGGATATTTCGCATCCGCGTGAGCTTGCGTACTGGGTCGGAACGCCGCAACTCAAGGACCTGATCACGGGCGAGTGATACGAAGCACGCTCAGGGCGTTTTCGTGTGTACCTCGGCCCGCGCCCTGCGCGACTGCGTCGGTGTCAGCTTGGGATAGCCATACCAGATCAGCCCAACGACGTTTTCGGTTGCCGCATCGACGCCAACGATCTCAAGGAAACGTGAATCGCGCGTGATGTCACCGGTACTCCACTTGCAACCGACGCCGGCTTTCCAGAGGAACAGCATCAGGTTCTGTATCGCGGCGCAGCATGCCGCGTAGTCTTCGCGTTGCAGTAAGTCATCCTCCGAACGACGACAGGTCACCACCAGCCAGCCCGGTTTCTCCGACCAGCTCTGCCGTTTAAATTCTCCGGCTTTCTCGTTGACCTTATGCGTCACGATGTCCTGGCAGAGATCGAGGCAACGTTCCTTCGTTTCGTCGCCCAGCGTGTAAAAATGCCAGGGCTCGGTGACATGATGATTGGGCGCCCACACTGCCGCCTCGATCGCGTCATTGATCAGCCTGTCCGGAACCGGTGTCTGCAAAAATAATTCGATGGTTCGCCGACTCTGCAGGGTTTCGGCGAAGTCGCGTAACTCCTGGGTCTCATAGCTCGGCGAATCGTTTTTCATCAAACGCGCTCGATGATCATCGCAATGCCCTGCCCAACCCCGATGCACATCGTGCAAAGTGCGTAACGTCCATTCGTTCGCCGCAGCTGGTAAGCGGCCGTGGTCACTAACCTCGCGCCAGACATTCCCAGCGGGTGACCCAGTGCGATCGCGCCGCCGTTCGGATTCACATGCTCCGCGTCGTCACTGACGCCGAGTCGCCTTAATGTCGCCAGACCTTGCGCCGCGAAAGCTTCATTGAGTTCGATGACGTCCATTTGTCCGATACGCAGCCCGCAAAGCCGCAATACTTTTTCCGACGCAGGCGCGGGGCCAATACCCATGATACGAGGTGCTACACCAGCAACCGCCCACCCGACAACGCGCGCGAGTGGATTGAGATTGTGAGCTTTGGCCGCGGCCGCATTCGCAATCAGCAATGCGCACGCACCGTCATTGATGCCCGATGCGTTGCCGGCCGTCACTGTGCCATCGGCCCGGACGATCGGCCGCAATTTCGCGAGCGCCTCGATCGTGGATCCGGCGCGAGGATGTTCATCAGCAGCGACCACAACCGGGTCACCGCGACCGCCTGGAATCGTGACCGGGATGAGTTCATCGTCGAAGCGCCCGGCTTGCGCCGCCGCTTCCGCGCGCAACTGGCTGTTGAGCGCCATCGCATCCTGATCTTCGCGACTGACCTTGAATTCGGCCGCGACGTTTTCGGCGGTCTCGGCCATCGAGTCACTGCCGTATTGTGCTTCGAGCTTCCGGTTAATGAATCGCCAGCCGAGCGTCGTATCGTAGAGCTCGACGTTACGGCCAAACGCGGTGCTTTGCTTCGGCATCACGAAAGGTGCGCGCGACATGGACTCAACACCACCGGCGATCGCGAGCTGGCTGCCGCCACTTCGAATGTTGTCGGCGACGTTGCCGATTGCGTTCATCCCCGAACCACACAGCCTGTTGACGGTGGCGGCCGGCACAACGACCGGTAGTCCTGCGAGCAGGGCGGACATACGTGCAACATTACGATTGTCTTCGCCGGCCTGATTGGCGCAGCCAAAGACAAGGTCGTCGATGGCCTCGGGATCCAAAGCAGTATTGCGTTGCAGCAAGGCGGCGATGGGTATGGCGCCCAGATCGTCGGTGCGAATCGAAGACAACGCGCCGCCGTATCGCCCTATCGGCGTACGCACCGCATCGCAGATGAACGCGTCCGACATGCTCTACTTGACGCCGACCGTCATGCGCCGGAGAACATCGTTCTTCGCGATGAAATGGTTGTACAGGGCCGCGAGTACGTGCAGGGTAATCAGCACCGCGATCGGCCGCCACGCAAACTCGTGCACCTCTTCCCACCACTCATGCGCATCGCCGCTTTCGGCTACCGGTACCGGAATCGTGAACAAGCCGAACACGGGAATACCCCTGCCGCCCGTGCCGTTCATGATTGCACCGGCAATCAGTTGCACGAATACGGTGATATACAAACCCCAGTGCACCAGCGTAGCCACCGTCCGCTGCCACGCCGGCATGCCTTCCGGATGCGCGGGAACGTCATTCATGAACCGCCAGATAATCCGGACCGTCATCAACATCAGCACGACAGCCGCAATGGAGGCGTGCACGAAGCGAATATAGGACCGCTCGTCACCGCGCTCCATCTCAGCCTGCTGGAGACCCAGGTAGATCAGTGCGAACAATCCGATCGCGACCAGCCAATGCAGCGCCTTCGCGAGTGTTCCGTACTCCGTGCTTGTATTTTTGAGTCCCATAACGCCTCCTAAATTTTTGGTCCCGTATTTCTAGTCCAGGCCCAACTCGAAGCCGGCTTCGAGATCCTGTTTTGAATAAGCCCTGAACGCGATCATCGTTTCCGTTTCAACAATGCCCTTGAGGTGCCGCATCTTGTCGCTAATAACGTCAGCCAGGTCTTCATTTTTGGAAACGCGGACCACCGCGACCAGATCGTAGCGGCCAGCCACCGAAAAAACTTCCGAGACTCCGGGCGTCTCCGCAATTTGAACAGCAAGTTCCGGAATCTGTCGGGTTTCGGCCTTGATTAGTACGATCGCTGTGACCATCGGGTTCTCCGCGCGTCTCAATGTAAGTGCACGAAGACTATCATTTACTCATGACGAAGCGCATCGATTGGATCGAGCGACGCCGCACGTTTCGCGGGCCAGATGCCAAATATCATGCCAACAGCGGCACTGAAACCGAAGGCCATCATGGCCGAACCCGACGTTATTACCGTCTGCCAGCCCGCGTATTTCGCCAGCAGTGCCGACACGCCGGCGCCGAGCGCGAGACCGAGCATTCCGCCGAGCAGGCAGAGGATGGTTGACTCAACCAGGAACTGCAGCAGGATGTTTCCTTTGGTCGCGCCGAGCGCTTTGCGGACACCGATTTCCCGGGTCCTCTCGGTGACCGTCACCAGCATGATGTTCATGATGCCGATGCCACCAACGACGAGACTGACGCCCGCAATTCCGGCCAACAGGTAGGTGAACACCTGCGTGGCTTCCTGCCGGGACTCTGCAAACTGCTTGCGATTCATGATCGCGAAATCGTTGTCCCTGCCAGGGAGGATGCCGTGCTCCCGTCGCAACACACGTTCGATCTCGAGCATCGCCATCGGCAGGGTCGAGGTATCGCTGACTTTTGCGCTGATGGTCTGGACGAACTCGTCGCCCGTGACGCGAAATTGCGCCGTTGATAAAGGAATCCAGATATCGTCGTCCGGATTTCGCCAACCTGAACCGCCTTTCGATTCGAAAATGCCGATGATGTCGAAGGAGATGGAGCGAATCTGCATTTTCTGGCCGACCAGTGCCGCCGCATCAACCTCCAGCATCCCCGGGATCTCGGAGCCAAGCACAACGACACGTCGACGTGCGGCGTCATCGGCCGCCGAAAAGAAACGGCCGTGTTCGATTTTGAATCCGTGCACGGCCGGGTAATTCGGCGTCGTTCCGACGGTTGCCACGTTGAGGTTCTTGTTGCCGAACTTGATTTGAAAGCGTGCGTTAATCTCTGGCACCACTTCAGCGACGTGCTCCGAGCCGGTAGCCAGCGCTGCCGCATCGTCACTCGTTAAGGTTTGCTGGTCCCTGGCGACTCCGCGACTGAACCACGCAGACGACTGGATCGAGAGGATGTCGCCGCCCAGCGCTGCCATCTGGTTGTCGATCTCGCGCTGCGCTCCTGTCCCCAGCGCAACCATCGTGATCACCGCTGCAACACCGATGATAATTCCGAGCATCGTTAAAAGAGCCCGAAACAGGTTGCTGCGAATCGACGACAGCGATATACGAATTGTTTCCACGATCAACATGATTATCGACTGATGCCGGGTACGCCTCCCATGCGCCGGTTAATAAAGTTTTGCAGATCCTGCTGAGTTTCCAGCAGGTGGCTGCTTGGCAGTACGAGGACCCGCTCGGATTCGTCCAGACCGCTGACAATTTCCACATTGTTGAGGTCGGTCACGCCGGTGCGAACCTTCCGAATCTCCCGCGACGGCGAGTCAATGACAACCCAGAAGTCACCGCCAAATCGATAGTCGACTTTTTCGCGTGCGCCGGACTGGCGACGTGGCCGGCCGTCCGGCCCCGATTGCCCGGTCGCCGCGTCTTTGCTCTGCGTCTCGCCGGTGGCTGGTGTCGTCGCGTCCGTCGGGGCTTCGGCGAGCGCGTTCTTGATGTCTTCTTCCGAGCGGTCGAGTATCAGTGCCGTGGACGCCAGGTCGCGATTCGTGCGCAAGGCCATCACGGGTATTGTCATCGCATCCTCACGTCGCACGATGGACACCTCGACTTCGGCATTCATTCCCGGCATCAGTAAGCCGTCCGGATTCCGGATCGATATCAGGACGGCAAACATCGTGACATTCTGCTCGAGAACCGCCTGCGGCTCGATTTTCACCACTTCGCCGGGGAAGGGCTGGTTCGGATAAGCCGCCACCATGACACGCGCCGTCATGCCGGGCCGGATTTTGCCGATATCGGTTTCATCCACGAGTGATCGAATCTGTACGGCACTCAGGTCCGCCATCTGCATCAACATCGTGCCACCCGAGAAGTCCTGTGTCGGTGAGGTAATCACCTGACCCTTCTCAACCGGTTTGAATATGATAGTGCCCGTAATCGGCGCACGAATGTCGGTATCGTCGACAGCAATTCTCGCGTTCTCGACACTCACCCGGGACGTAACGACCTGCGCTTCCGCATTCGCGAGGTCGAGGACTGACTGTTCGAGATCCGATCGTGTCAGCGTGCCGGCCTTTACCAGTGATTCGACCCGTGCTTTCTGCGTTTCGGCGATCTCCAGCCGGGACATGGCCGCTTTCAGTTCCGCCTCGGATTGCGCGAGCCGGTTACGCACCGTCCGCGGATCAATCCTGACCATGAGCGTACCGGCCTCGACCTGGTCCCCGGTTTCGACCATGAGCTCGAGCACTTCGCCGGACGCCTTCGACTTCACTTCCACCGTTGCCAGCGGCTCAACTACGCCTGCCGAACTCACGGCAACCTCGATCGTGCGTCGCTCCACTCCCGCCGTGTCATAGACGGGACCGGATGTTTCTTCCTCGGCACAGGCGGCCAGGATAAGGGGCAAAAGTAGTGTTGCGTAGCGTGCCATCTTTCGTATCACTTCATGTTTCTCAGGTTGCTGTGTCGGCGACAACATTGCCATCGGACAGGCGCACAATTCGCCGCGCATGGTTTGCGATATGTTGTTCGTGGGTCACTACGATCAGGGTGTTGCCCTGCTCGTGCAGGTTGTCGAACAGTTTCATGATCTCGTCGCCGGTCGCGGAGTCCAGGTTGCCGGTCGGCTCGTCGGCCAGCAGTATACTGGGATCGCTGACCAGGGCCCGTGCAATCGCCACGCGCTGCCGCTGGCCACCGGACATCTCCGAGGGACGATGCAACATACGGTCGCCGAGGCCGACAGTTTCGAGGGCTGCGCTCGCGCGTTCCGAGCGCGCCTTGCGCTTCATGCCACTGTAGATCAACGGTACCTCGACATTAGCGAGCGCCGTCATCCGCGGCAACAAATTGAAGGTCTGGAAAACGAAACCGATCGCCTTGTTTCGGATACGCGCAAGTTGTCGATCATTCATTTTCGAAACCGGCTCGCCGTCCAGCCAGTATTCGCCCGCCGTTGGTCGGTCAAGACAACCGATGATATTCATCAGGGTCGATTTGCCGGAGCCTGACTGTCCCATGATGGCGAGGTATTCGTTACTCGCGACCTCCAGATCGACACAGCGCAGTGCGTCTATAAACTGCGTACCCATGACGTAACGTCGTTGCAGTCCGTGCAGACGGATAACGGCAGAGTGATCTGCTTGATGGTTTGTCAGTGGTAGGTTCAACGCGCGACCCGCAGGAAGGTGGCCGCCAATTACACCATTTTTGCCGCGCAGGCTGCAGCTCTTTTACATCGCCCTTTCGAGCAGTTCGCTGCCGCCGACATCCGTCACGCCGCGAGACCGTGCCTTCGCACGATACATGGCCTGGTCCGCCTCACGCAGCAGGCCCGTCAGAGTGTTGGCATTCTTTGGGTAAAGTGCGAGGCCGATACTCGCTGCACATTTCAGTTTTTTGCGGCCGATGATGTAAGGCTCCTCAAGGGCGCTCGTCAGTCGCGTGGCCAGCTTGTCGGCCACCTCGGCATCAACATCGGGAACCAGGGCCACGAACTCATCACCGCCCGGCCGGCCGATGATGTCGCAGGAGCGCAGGCTCTTGCGCAGCCGCTCCGACGCGATGGTCAGCAATTGATCGCCAATCTCATGACCGAATTCGTCATTGACGCGCTTGAAGTCGTTCAGGTCTATGAACAGCAATGCGCCAGTCGCGTCATCCGCACTGTCGGTCAGGCGGCGTGCCGCATCACGCTCGAAGCCACGCCGATTGAGCACGCCCGTCAGGGGATCCGACGTCGCAATGGACTCCATCTGGCGCTCCTTCGCTTTGCTGTCGGTGATGTCGACAAAGGTCGCGGCGATGTCATCGCCGACCGGCTCGCAAATCATTCGCAGCCAGCGACTGGCCCCTTTATGCCGGTGCCGCACTTCAACATCCAGGCTCGCTCCCGCCTTCGCGGCTCGCTCGAAATGCATGAAGATGTCGTCTGCGTCCGACCTTTCCATACCGCAAGTTGCGAGGTCAATAATCTCCCGGGCCTGTTTGTTGACCAGGTCGTCCGCGCTCCTGCCGAGGAACCGCCCGGCAGCCGCGTTGGCGAAAATGCTTTTGAGTTCCCTGCTACCGTCGTCATGCATTTCCCAGTGCAGCCGGACTATGCCGTTTACCGAGTGATCGATCAGTGTACGCAACAGCTTCTCACTCTTGCGCACCTCCGATTGGGCTTTCTCGACATCACTCACGTCGCGGAACATGAGTACTTGCCCGCCACGCGCAGACGCGCGTTTGTTGGCTATCTTTGAAACCTGTACGTGCAGGAAGCGGCCGGTCGAGGTCATCATTTTCTGCGGTTCGCCGGAATTCAGCGCGAGAAATACTTCCGGTGAGTCATCCCCGAACAGGTTCTCGAGCGGCGCACGCAAGGCCTGCGTTTCGGTGACCTTCAGCATGGCCTCGGCAGTGTGATTCAAGCCGATCACCCGGCACTGCTCGTCAATCACCACGACCGGGTCCTGCATGTTCTGGAAAACCGTCTCGTAGGCCAACGGCGTAAATTCAATGATTTGCTCGCCAAGAATCAACCACGCATAGATTGGCAACATCGCGGCAAACGCTATCGGCACGTACGAGATCGTCTGTGGGCCGAATCCGAGATCGTATGCCGCTGTCGTCACCAACGGGCCAATACACGCAGCAATCAACAGGAAGAGTCCGCGGCGTTGGGCGCGCGTAACGGCTGAGCTGTGCATGAAAAGTGTCAATATCGCGGCGCCAATAACCGCGTAGCTGTAAGGCAAATGCACAATCAAGAACCAGGGTCCCCAACGTTCCGGCCGTGTCAGAAATTGACCGGCCTCATCGACAAATGGCGGGTACCACATGGTTTCGTGATAGTAATTCGTAGCCGCGAGGACGATGGACAGTATCGGGATGATCAACAACAGCGCGAGTCTTCGCGGCGGCGTTTCGGAGCCGGTGTACTCGCGAAAACAGACATAAGCGATGACAGGTACCAGCGCAGTACCAACAAAGTGACCCGTGCGGCCGATCGAGAACACGGCGAAACTGCTGGACATGAGTTCAATGGCACCGCCCATCACCCAGACGCTGATAACCACAAACAGTATTCCGATCGGCATCGTGCCAACTTCGCGTTTGCTTAAAACCAGCCGCATGCCCATCGACAAATAGCAGGCAGCGCTGAAGATCAGCAATACGGACAATGCGACGTCCAGGTCCATCCTTTACCAACTCGACTTAACGATAACCGGACAACGATACTACTCAGGCACGGCAAGGGATTCGTGGACCTGCTTCTCAGGATTGGGTCCTATCTGCAGCCACCGGTGGTCAATTTTTCACATAATATCGCAGCCGGCACACATGAACCCCACCGAAATAATAATAACTAATCGTTTTGAATGGTTATTTTTGAAAAAGGCGCGCAAGGAAGGCAGCCTGCCCGAGAAGCGACAGTTTTTGCAGAAATCCATAGGCATCCCGCTCGCCTTCGATCAGTTTTTGCCGGTAGGGATCCCCTTTTTCGCGAGCCGACAAACGCCAGTAAAACAGGATCAGGGTCATGGACAAGCGCGTCCGAACCATGTCGAACAACACCGCCAGTTCCGACGCTTGCAGCGGGTTTTTTTCATGGTAACCCCTGACCAGTGGCGCGATGAGTTGCATAGGATCGTCACCGTCCGCACGCAAGTACGCTGCCGCTGTTGAAAGATCCTGAATTCGCGGCGCCATCAGCATGTCACCAAAATCGATGATGCCGGCGATGTCGCCGTTATCACCGATCAGGATGTTTTCGTTATGAGCGTCATTGTGAATTACCTGGCGCGGCAGGCCCGGCAATGCCGGCGTCACGTGCTGATCGAAAGCGTCCAGAACGGCTTCGAGATGCTGGCGCATCGAGGCGTCCTCAACGTGGATGAGCAAACTGCGCAGCTCACCTGCCCGCTGCGTATCCCATAGCAACACCTGGCTGTCGCCGGCATGGGAAAAATCCTGCAATGCAATATCGAGCTCCGCGAGCCGGCGTCCCAGTTGCTCTGCGATTGCCGGAGTCGGCACGCAGTCCTCCAGCAAACGACCGTGCAGAAAGGTCACGATTCTGAGGCAAATCTTCGCCCCGTCACTAAGCACGATCTCGCCATGCTCGGCACCGGACGAGGTGCGTACGATTCGCGGCACTCCGGGAACCCACAGCTTTTCGAGATGGAGCAGTACAGCGATCTGAAAATCCGTGACGACAGGATCCTGCACAAAACTCGTCGCTTTCACGACGAAGTGCTCGCCACTGGTCGTCGTCAGCTTGAAATTCTGATCGCGCTCACTGACCAGCTCTCGATAATCACCGCGTAATCCGTATTGCTGTGCAACAGCATCGGCTACGGCAGCCTCTGGAAGACTGGGTGGATCCGCTGCAACGGAGTTTAGTGCGCTGGGTATCTGCATATGACGATGCTAATGCTAACCCCAGAGATAGAACAGCGCTGTGCCTGCAAACGTCCCCAGCGCGTAACCGAGCACGCCTACCAGCACGCCCGGCGTCACCAGGTCATGCCAGCCGCGAGCCGCTGCCAGTGCGGGCGCCGTCGTTGCGCCGAGTACCGCCGCATTGGACGCAATTATGAGTTCCGGCAGCGTCAGACCGAGGAGCTGGCCGACGCCAAGCAGCACGAGCAAATGTACGCTAAGCAGGATCACGACCAGCACGATCAGGATCGGAGCAATATTCACCATCGCAATGATGTCGGCACCCGCTGCGATCGCGGCGAAGAAGACAAACGCGAGTCCGACCCCAAGCTCGAAGCCGCCATGCAGCTTTGCCATCCAGCGCGGGAAAACCGTTGCCGCCAGCACGACCAGCGCCGTGATGATTGCGTAGCGAAGGCTTGGCATGCCGATGGCGTTGACGACTGCATCGCCAATGGCCACAAAGCTGATGGCCGTCGCCACCGCCAGTGTCAGTGTCATCGCAGTAATCCGCTCACCCACGACACTCCCCTCCTGCCGCTCACCATGTTCGTGCGGCTTGTAGCGTCGCGCCAACCAGTTCCAGCCAGGCAACAAGGCAAGCAAACCGAGAAAAACCGCACTGAACAGATTGTCCGTTGCCGTCGCCGCCGAAAAGAACGAGGCGTCAGAGCTGAGTCCGGTGATTTCGCCGAGCGCAGCATAGTTGACCGTGCCGCCAATATAGGTCGACGCGAACAAGCCTGCGATGCCAGCCTCGCGTAACGCCGGATCTGTGTCGGCCATCGGCGCGAGCGATGAGAGATCCAGCAACCCAACAGCGACGATCACACCGGCGATCGTACCGACGCTTGCAAGCAGAAAGGCCGCTGTCATCCGCGTCGTCTCGAACAACATGTGGCGCAAATTCGCCTTGAAGAGAAACAGCGGAATGATTATCGGCACGAAGTAGGCAAACACGAAATCGTAGGCCAGTGCCGCATGCGGAATCAGTCGCAGGTTCGCAGCCGCAATGGCCATCAAAATGGCGATGACCGCACCGGTCAGGTGCGAGCCTATCCGGGTTTTTTCGCCCAGGAATGCGGCGCCGGCGATCAGGAACAGCACAGCCATCAGGCTGAAGTGGTTGTCCGGGCTGATCAGGGTCATGCTGGCTCCGCGGGCGTATCTGGCCGCGATGATAGCGCGGAAGTACCCGATGACGCCTTATAACTGCCCCCGTTCTCAGAAATGTCGATTGGTTCCCGACCTGTTGAACATAATCGGTCAAAATCCCCAGCTCAATGAATCGATTATTCAAAATAGCGCAAACTGCGACCGCCGGAAGCGGCGTACAGTTTCGCAAGCACAGCTACGGTAGGGGCGGCATCCAAAGCTTCCTCCGTGACGTGCTCGCGCTGGCGAACGCTTCCGTAGACGGGCCGCGCTATATCATTGTGGGTGCCGAAATCGACAGCCGCGATCAAAGGCATTTCTACTCGATCGACGCGGCGGATTTCTCGGGCAAGCCTTCGTACCAGGCCCTCGCCAACGAATACATCGAACCACCACTTCGCATCAGCTACAAGGCGGTGTCAATCGAGGGTAAGCGTGTTGGCGTTTTCGAGATTGGCGACAGCCAGGATCGACCCTACATGATGCGTATCGACTACTCCGAGCAATTGCGTCGCGGCGACGCCTACGTTCGCTCCAGGTCCAGCACCATGAAAATGGGACGTCGGCAGCTCAGTGAATTATTCGAACGCAAGTTTCGGGACTCCGTTTCCGCCGGCGACATCGAGATCGGTTTCCCGGGCGAGATTATTCACAAGGACCTGACGCTGGACTGTTGCGATCTGTCAAAACTACCTTCCGCCGAAGCCAGCAAGAAACTCAATCAACTCATCGACATCCGGCAGAAGGCGAAGCGCTCGGGCTCGACGACCGTGATGGCGAGACTGACGCATGCCCGGCTGTTCGGCCCGGACAATCCTTACGTCGATCGATCACCCGATGAGCTCATGGAAGAAATCGGAGAGTTGCGTCGCAAGTATCGTGACCAGGACGATCACTTCCTGTTCGAATCGCGCGCCGAGCGCGTGCAGATGGTTGTCTACAACCAGGGTGAAGAACCAATCATCGATGCCTCGCTGTCACTGATCATGCCGAATCACAATGCTTTCTACGTTGCAGAAACTCTACCGAAAATTCTTCGTGACGACGCGCTAGCGAGCCGCACCGCCGACGAAATCGCCAGCTATCCGTCGGTCACACTGAAGGACGATGCGGTGCAGGTGACCAGCAAGATCGGCGACATCGAAGTCGGCGCGCCGGTGGATGTTTTCGCGTCACCGTTGCGAATATGCGTCGGCAAGGATTTGAGCGGTAAGCGGTTCGGCATTCGATACGCTTTGCATGGCCAGAATCTGCGCTCCCCAGCGAAGGGCAATCTGCGCCTCATTTTTCGCTAGGGCCCTGCGCCTAACTCGTCCATTTTTCAACTCGCGGGGCTGTGTATTTCTCGAACTTGCGAATCAGGGCGGCCGCCGTTTTCTCACACATCAGCATGCGTCTGTTTTCGGGGCGCAGAAATCCTTCCGTCACGGCATTGTCAAAGTAAGCCAGCAGGTGATCGAAATAGCCGTCGATGTTCAATAGACCACAAGGCTTGTCGTGAAACCTGAGCTGACCCCAGGTAATGATTTCGACGATCTCTTCGAGCGTGCCGTAGCCGCCGGGCATCGCGATGAAGCCATCCGACAGTGCGGCCATCAGCATTTTGCGCTCGTGCATGGACGCTACCACGTGCAGCTTCGTCAGGTTCTGGTGGGCGAGTTCTTTATCACACAGCATCTTGGGTATGACGCCGTGCACGACGCCGCCCCGTTCCAGGACCGCGTTAGCAAGAACTCCCATGATGCCCTTGTCCGCGCCGCCATAGACGAGCTCCAGTTCGTGTCGTACCAGGGTATCGGCGAGGTCGCGCGCCACCTCGGCATAGATCGGCCGACTGCCTGAATTGGACCCGCAGTAGACGCAAACTCGCAGCATGCGACGGCGCTATGCGCTTTTTGCCCGTGGCTTGACGCCCTGCACGATGCGTGCGATTTCCGGTCGCGCCTCGCGAAGCTCCTCCGGCGTCAATGCGTCCAGCTCGTGTGGAAACACCAGCCACTCGGCGGTCTCGCGCAGGTAATAGTCCGGAACGATATTCGTCTCGTTGCGACTGGGCTTGAACCACGGCACAGCCACCCGAATATCCTCCGGCGTATTGCCACGCGCAAGGCGGTTTAATTCTTCGATGACAGCAACTATCGTGTTGCCGGTATCGAAGACATCGTCGACGATCAGAACGCGATCGTCGTGGCATATTTTCTTGATGATGTAATTGAGCCCGTGCACGGCCACCTTGCCGCGTTTGTCGACACCGGTATACGACGAGGTGCGAATGGCAATGTGGTCGGACTCTATGCCGCAATAGGACAGCGTCTCCTGCAGGGCCATCCCGACCGGCGTACCGCCGCGCCAGACTGCAATGACCATGGTTGGCCTGAAGCCACTCTCAAGCACCTTGATGCCGAGCTCAACTGAATCACGGAGCAGGTCTTTGGCTGACAATACGGTCTTGTCCATATTTATTCTCTTACTGTGCGGACGGTGGGGTGGCGTTATAATGGCCGACTTCGATTCTAACGCAGCCGAACCCGGGATTAACAATGAACGAGCGATTTATCGACGCGGACGAGTTGCTCCGGGATTCTTTTCAGCTGGCGGCCAATATCCACGAGGCCGGATTCGAGCCTGATTTCCTGGTCGGACTGTGGCGCGGCGGCAGTGCCGTCGGTATTGCAGTCCAGGAAGGCCTCGAGTATTTCGGCACGAAAACGGATCACATCGCGATCCGTACGTCCTACACCGGCGCGGCGAGTTACTCGCAGATGGTGAGCAAGGCTGACTCGATTCGGGTCCATGGGCTGCAATACCTGCTCGAGAATCTCTGTGCGCACCACTCGCTGTTGATCGTGGATGATGTTTACAGCACCGGGTCGAGCGTCAACGCCGTGATCAAGCAACTTGCAACCAGGACACGGCGCAATCTCCCGCAGGATATACGCATCGCAACCGTCTGGTTTCGGCCCACTGAAAAAACCCTGCGTACGCCCGAATATTTTGTCCACAAGACAGATCAGTGGCTGGTGCTGCCCTACGAAATGTCGGGATTCACACTGGATGAACTGCGCGAGAACCGCCCTGAATTAGCCGGGCTGATGGATCGCCTGGCCCCCCACGTAAAGTCGGATCGCGACTCGCGGCCCTGATGGCCGACGCAAAGTGTCCTCCAACAATTCAATGTGTCGGACCGTCAAGTCCACAGTCTAGGAGGCAAGGGTGGCCGTCGGCCAATACTTACCGCTTGAGCTCCCAGAGCGATTTCCTGAAACTTGCCGCTCGCGAATGGCCGCTTTTGCTGAATGGCGAGGTCTGCTTCACCTTCGATAGGAGACGCTCGAACGGCTCCTTTGGGTGTATCATTGATTTCCGCAAATGACCCAAAGCAGCCGCTCGTG
>JAOUNH010000051.1 GCA_029881055.1 Gammaproteobacteria bacterium | reverse complement strand
GTTCTCAAACACGGCCAGGGCACATGAACTCCACCGGACAGACGACTGGGTTGTGCTCTACTTCCATGACGGCGATCACAGCGAAGGCCAGGTTACCGTCGTTACCGAGACGCACGGGCCGCTGCAAGGACAACGAGTCGTCCGGGGACGGGAAGCTGATTGTCGCAAATTGCTGCTCGGCCACCAGTCATGAACGAACAGAGAGAAAGGGTTAGTTCGACGCACCCGTACATTCTGCAAGATGGTCTGTTCAATCGACTGGTCTCGCTGAGACGGTGGTTTCACCAGCATCCCGAAATCGCATTTGAGGAAGCCAACACCGCCGGGCGAATCATCGCCGAGCTCGATCGTCTCGGTGTTGCATATGACTATGCAGGCGTCGGCCATGCCGTCATAGGCCGAATAGCGGGGCAGGATGCAGGCCGAATGGCGATTGGTTTGCGTGCGGAGATGGACGGTCTGCCGGGCAACGAAAGCACGGGTGCAGTCTACGCGTCCGTTAACCCTGGAAAAATGCATGCTTGCGGGCACTGCGCGCACATGGCTATGTTGATCGGCGCGGCGAACCTGCTGGTCAGGGATTCACCCCCGGGACCAGTGACGCTCATCTTCCAACCAGCAGAAGAGCGCGGTGGCGGAGCAAGAACTGCGATCGCCGATGGCGCACTGGGAAATATGGCGGCGATATTCGCCGGTCATGTCACACATGAATATGTAACCGGCCAGATCATGGTGCGCGACGGCTTGGTTACGGCACAATCCGACCGTTTCGTGATTCGAATTCGCGGCAAAGGGGGGCACGGCGCACGCCCGCACGAGGCAATTGACGCAATCGTTGTGAGCGGATTCCTTATAACTGCCTTGCAGACCCTGGTGTCTCGCGAGACCAATCCGTTCCATCCAGTTGTCGTGACCATTGGCAAGGTTCGCGCCGGCTCAGCGGCCAATGTAATCGCCGAGGAAGCGGAACTGGAGGGCTCGATACGTTCATCGAAGCCGGAAGTCAGGAAGCACATCCTCCACGGCCTGGAGCGAATGATCGGCGCGGCCGCCGAGCTTCATAACGCCAAGATCGAAATCAGCTTTGCGGCCGGCTATCCACCAGTAGTCAATGAGACGGCGGCGACCGGTGTTGCACGTGCAGCGGCGATTGACCTTATCGGTGACGGGAATGTCGTCGCTGCCGAATTCCCAAGCATGGGTTCCGAGGACTTTTCGTTCTACCTCGAGCATGTGCGCGGCGCCTTCGTTCGCTTTGGTGCACGACAACCCGACTGGGAGCCGATCCCGCTGCACAGCCCCGCATTTGATATCGACGAGAACGTTCTCGCCATTGGTGCGCGTTTCTACGATCGCGTCGCCAGGTTGGCGCATGACCGTTTAGCCACTCATGTCAATTGAGTTCAGCGCTTGCGCTTGCCCGACCGTCGGCGTCGAATGGGAGTTACAACTCATCGACCCGTTGACGCTGGATCTGATCGACGGGATCTTGCCGTTGATGGAGTTCTTCCCGGCTACCAACTACGTCAAGCCGGAGTACATCCAGTCTTGTGTCGAACTAACAAGCTGTATCGCAGAGAACAGCACTGAAGCCGTCGCACACATCCAGCAGACGCTGGCGAATGTGCTGCAGCGCTGCAACGCACTTGAAATGGCTGTCTGTGGTGCCGGAACTCACCCGCTTTGCCGACGACTGGCGTTGATAACGCCGAAGCCGCGCTACATGCAGCTTGAAAAAAGGGCTGGCCACCTGGTGCACACACAAATAACGTTCAGCACGCATGTGCACGTTGGTATGCGCTCCGGTGATGAGGCGATTCACGCGATGTCAAATCTAATCCCCGCGTTGCCAGCGCTCATCTCGCTGTCCGCCAACTCGCCGTTCTGGCGCGGCCACGAAACGGGACATGCCGCCTACCGGCATCGGATCCTCGCCGCGGCACCCAACTATGGCTTGCCGGTCGCTTTTCAGGACTGGGCGGATTTTGACAACTTCTACAGCATCTCGACGAAGGCCGGGGCGATCCGGCACTTCAGCGACATTCACTGGGATATTCGCCCGCATCCCGATTTCGGAACCATTGAAATACGTGCCATGGATGCGGCGTCTGATATGCGGACCCTGCATGCCCTGGTTGCATTCGCTCGCGCGCTGGTGGTGTGCATGTCACGTTCAACACGGGAGGAGGTGAGCCGAATACTTCCGCTTGAGCTGCCAGCCTGGATCCAGAAAGAGAATTGCTATCGCGCCAGTCACCTTGGTCTCGACGCCTCATTCATCTACGACAAATGCGGCGAGCAGCGGCCGATGCGCGGGCAAATCGAGACTTTGATCGACTTCTGCGAGCCGGTTGCGAGGGAAATTGGCGAGAGTCGAGGCCTTGCGCTGGTGAGACAGGTCCTGATCGAAAAACCTGGCTACGCACGGCAGTTGGACGCGTATGCCAGGAGTCACTCAACGCGAGAAGTGGTTGAGGATTTGGGCGCCCGGTTACTGGGGTCGGCAGAATACGTTCCGGTTGCCGAAAAAGGGCTCTGACCCCTTTGCGGGCGTGAAGCCAGATAAATCCCCGAATGACGAGCTGCCATTGCGAAGTCAGCGAAAAAGGGCTCCGACCCCTTTGGGGGGGGCACGAGGCTAGGTAAAACTCCGAATGGCGAGCTGCCATTGCGAACTGAGAGTATATTCACGGTGTTGACTCTGGTGCCACAGGCACGGTTAAGGGAGGGTCCGCAATGCGCTACACACATGCGATGCTCGCAGCAGCACTTATTCTTTTCGCGCCCCTGGCTTTCGGCGGCGATTATCAAAAAGGCCTGAATGCCTACAATTCTTCCGACTACGCCACGGCGCTCGCCGAGTGGCAACCCCTGGCCGAAGCCGGCGACGCCGGTGGCCAGTTCGGACTTGGCATGATGTACGGTAACGGATTTGGCGTTGACATGGACGACGCACAGGCGATCAAGTGGTATTCGCTCGCGGCCGAACAGGGTCACGCCCAGGCGCAGTGCAACCTCGCCGTCATGCATCAGAATGGCTGGGGTGTGCCGCAGAGCGATGCGGAAGCGGTGCGGCTCTATACGCTTTCAGCGGAACAGGGCATTGTCGAGGCGATGATGGCGCTGGGTCGGTTCTACGCAATGGATTTCGCGCCAGACTACGATCCCGTGCAGGCTTACAAATGGTACAGCCTCGCACAATTGATGGGTGACCTGGAAGCCGGGCCCAAGGGTGACGAGCTTGCGGCAGACTTAAGTGCTGAGCAAGTGGCGCAGGCCAATGCTCAGGTCGACCAGTGGTCCGATAAAAACGCGCGATTGATCGCGTCGAAACAATAGGGACCCGAATTTTCTTCAAACGGCGTCCGGCTGCGCTTCGGGCGTCGCTGCTCTGAACGCGTCAAGCGTATTGCAGTGATCCACGGCGGCGACGAGCTTGGGATAGTCACCCAGCTCAATCCCGAAACGCCTTGCGTTGTACATCTGCGGAACCATGAATGCGTCGGCGACAGTCACCGAGTTGCCCAGTATGAACGGGCCATCTCCCGCAAATTGTTCGAGCGCCCTGAATCCTTCGTGTATCCAGTGCCCGTACCAGTCTGCCATCGGGTCGGCCTTAAACTCGTCCCGAATGTAATTCAGAATTCTTAAGTTCAGAATCGGATGGATGTCACAGGCGATCATGTTGCAGAACGCGCGCACCTGGCTGCGCATGGGTTGCTCGTCCGGCAATAACTTCACGGCAGGGTAGGTTTCTTCCAGGTATTCGACTATCGCCATCGTCTGACCGGTCCCGAAGTCGCCATCTTCCAAAAAGGGAACCAGCATCTGCGGATTTTTGCGGCGATACGCGTCTTTTCGATGCTCCGACTGGCCCGGTGCCAGCGACACGGGCACGATCTCGTGCACGAGACCTTTCAGGTTCAGCGCGATGCGCACGCGATAAGCAGCGGATGATCGCCAGTAACTATAAAGTTTGATGGACATCAGGCTTCGTATTTAGTGACGACCTGGTCGATCGTACCGAATATCGATGCGCCGTTTTTGTCATTCATTTCGATCCGGATGCGATCACCGAACTTCATGAAGGGCGTACTGGCCTTGCCGCTGTTGATCGTCTCGATGGTCCTGATCTCGGCGATGCAGGAATACCCTACGCCACCCTCGTTTATCGGCTTTCCGGGGCCGCCGTCCAGCAGGTTGGAAACCGTACCCGAGCCAATGATGGCGCCGGCGCCGAGGGGACGCGTCTTCGCCGCATGCGCAACGAGTTGCCCAAAGTCGAAAGTCATATCCACGCCAGCCTCGGGCTTGCCAAAAGGCTCGTTATTCAGGAATGACAGCAACGGCAAGTGCAGCTTTGCATTCCGCCAACTGCTGCCAAGTTCATCCGGCGTCACAGCGACCGGCGAAAACGCGCTGGACGGCTTCGACTGAAAGAATCCGAATCCTTTTGCCAGCTCTCCCGGGATCAGCCCGCGCAATGAGACATCGTTAACGAGCATGAGCAACTGTATGTGGCCGACAGCATCGGTAGCCGACACGCCCATCGGTACATCGTCGGTAACGACAGTGACTTCCGCTTCGAAGTCGATACCCCAGGCCTCATCGGCCAACGGTATGTCATCTCGCGGCGCTATGAATGAGTCCGAGCCGCCCTGGTACATCAGGGGATCGGTCCAGAACGATTCCGGCAATTCCGCACCGCGCGCTTTGCGAACGAGTTCGACGTGATTGACGTAAGCCGATCCATCCGCCCATTGGTAGGCACGCGGTAAGGGCGATGCGCAGGTCGATTGATCGAAAGCGTCGCCGCCGCCGTTCTCCAGCTCGTCAGCGATCGCTTGCAGGGCGGGGCGCGCAAGCGCCCAGTTGTCCAGCGCGTCCTGCATGGTTGCGGCGACACTCGCGGCGGAAACACAACGAGTGAGGTCTCTGGACACGACGACCAGGCGGCCATCGCGGCCCGCTTTCAGGGATGCGAGCTTCATCGTTCGTCGCCCCGGAATTCCAGTTCGTGCAGCCAGGCGGCATGGCGCGGCGCCTTCTTCGTTTTGCTCCATTCTTCAAGCATTGCAGGCGCGACGCGCTTCAATTCATCGATTTGCTCTTGTGTCTGGGTATTCGCCACGAGTTCGAGACGATGGCCGTTGGGATCGAAGAAATAGATGGACTGAAATATGCCGTGATTCGTTGGGCCGATCACGTCGAGTCCCTGCGCCTCGATATGTTCCTTGGCAGCGATCAGCGCCTTGTAGTCTTCAACCTCAAAGGCGATGTGCTGCACCCAGGTGGGCGTATTGTGATCGCGGTCCATCGGCGCCTGCGTCGGTAATTCGAAGAAGGCCAGCACATTGCCCATGCCCGCGTCGAGAAACACGTGCATGTATGGATCGGGCTCCTTCGTCGATGGAACGCGGTCTTCGGCGAATGCGACCGTGAATTCCATGTTCAATACGCGCTGGTAAAACTCGACGGTTTCCTTTGCGTCCCTGCAACGGTACGCGACGTGGTGGATGCGTTTCAGATTCATGTTTCGCTCCTGTCAGGACTTCGCTGCGACAATGCCGCGCGCAACCTGATCGCGTTCAATGGACTCGAATAAGGCCTTGAAGTTACCTTCGCCAAATCCTTCGTCCTGCTTGCGCTGGATAAATTCGAAAAACGTGGGTCCGATCATATTCGCCGAAAAGATCTGCAACAACAAACGTGGCTCTCCACCCTCCGTCGTGCCATCGAGCAGAATGCCACGCGATTGTAGTTCGTCCATCGGCTCGCCGTGGCCAGGCAGGCGCTCATCCAGCATTTCGTAATAGGCCGGGGGCGGAGCCGTCATGAATTCTATGCCCTGTTTTTGCAGGCGGTCCCAGCACTCAAAAAGATTGTCGCAGCTGAATGCAATGTGCTGAATGCCTTCCCCATTGAATGCCATGAGGTATTCCTCGATCTGGCCGACGCCCTGTGAGGCTTCCTCGTTCAGTGGTATCCGGATTTTTCCATCGGGCGCGGTCATGGCTTTCGATAGCAGCCCCGTGTATTCACCCTTGATATCGAAGTAGCGAATTTCGCGGAAGTTGAAAAGCTTCGTGTAGTAGTCGGCCCAGAACTGCATGCGCCCGCGATAGACGTTGTGTGTCAGGTGATCGATCTCCTTGAATCCGCAGCCAACCGGGTTCGGGTCGACACCCTCGATAAAGTCGAAGTCGATGTCATAGATCGATGACCCGGGCTGGTAACGATCGATCAGGTAAACGGTCGCACCGCCGATGCCCTTGATTGCGGGCAGGCGCAGCTCCATCGGCCCGGTCGGAATTTCGATCGGCTGCGCGCCGTTTTTGAGCGCGAGTGCATAAGCTTTGTGCGCATTGCGCACGCGAAACGCCATGCCGCAGGCAGACGGGCCGTGCTCCTGGGCAAAGTAATAGGCGTGACTGCGCTTTTCATTATTAATGATGAAATTGATGCCGCCCTGGCGCCACAACGTAACGTCTTTCGAGCGGTGCTTAGCCACTTCCGTGAAGCCGAGCAGGCGAAAGGCGGATTCCAGGACCGCGGAATCCGGGGCTGCGAATTCGACGAACTCAAAGCCATCCAGGCCCATGGGGTTTTCAAACAAGTCGGTCATGGTACGGCCCTCACCGCTTACAAAGATTTTCGACAGTATGCGCGATTTTTGAAAAAAAGGGGCCCAAAACTACGCGTCAGTGTAAGATATTGGAAACAACTGTTTCAATATATTCCCAATAAATAGGAAAATTGTGCAATGGAGCTCTCAAGAACGGATCGGCGGCTGCTCATAGAGCTGCAACGCGATGTCACGCGCAACCAGAGCGAGCTCGCCGAGCAAGTGGGCATGTCGAGAACATCCTGCTGGCGGCGCATCCGCGAATTCGAAGAGGCCGGGCTGATCGAACGGCAGGTTGCCTTGCTCAACCCAAAAATCGCCGGCTTCAATATCCAGGTATTGCTACTGGTCGCGATGACCGAGCACACCGACAAGAATCGCCAGAGTTTCGAACGTCACGTGTCCCTGTTGCCGGAGGTAACGGAGTGTTTCTCGGTATCCGGCGATCGCGATTACGTCCTGCATGTCGTTGTGAAGGACATGGAATCCTATAACGAGTTTCTGAATGCAGAGATTCTGAAACATGCCGCCGTCCGGTCGGCCAGTTCGACCTTCGTGCTGCGACGCGTCAAGTATTCGACCGAGTTACCGTTGTAACAGGGCGATCGAACGACCGGCGAGCGTCAGCGTCCGGGCATTTTTCAAGAGATCGGTGTGGCCGCTGCTCGAAAAGGATATCCGCCAGGCTTGTGCGGTCACCGGGAGGCGCAAAGTAACCGGCTCGTGGTAGCTGTTGATCGCGATCGCGAGCGAGGTCTCGGAATCGTCGGTGTGTTTCGCAGTGATCAGCAGAGTGAAGACCCTGCTTTCCGACCATTCGTGGTCACGCTTGATTTCACCTTCTGCGTTGATCCAGCGAAGTTCGATGCTGCCGCTGCCGGTAGGCAGGTTGTCGTGCACATAGTCTTCGATGCGCAGCAACGGTGTTTCACGGCGCAGCCAGATCAGGTCGCGAACCAGGTCCGTGAACTCCGGGTCATCCAGGAGCCCCGACCAGTCGAGCCAACCGGTCGGGTTGTCCTGCGCATAGGCATTGTTGTTGCCCTGCTGGGAGTTTCCGAATTCATCGCCGGCCAGCAACAGCGGGGTACCTTGCGAGAAAAACAGGCACGCCAGCATATTCAGTCGTTGCCGGCGGCGTAATGCATTGCGATTCTCGTCGCTGGTTTCGCCTTCCTCGCCGTAGTTGCAACTGTAGTTGTGGCTGTGCCCGTCGCGATTGTCCTCGCCATTGGCCTCGTTATGCCGCAGTTCGTAGCTGACCACATCCTGCAGCGTATAGCCGTCGTGACTGGTGATCAGATTGACACTGGCAAACGGCGGGCGGCCGCTGCCATCAAAAATATCCGCCGAGCCGTGCATGCGCTGAGCGGTCGCGCCGCTCATGCCGTGATCACCGCGCCAGAAGCGACGAATCGTATCCCTGTATTTGTCGTTCCACTCTGCCCAGCGCGGTGGAAACTGACCGAGCTGGTAACCGCCGGGACCGGGGTCCCAGGGCTCTGCAACCAGCTTGACGTCGCTTAGCCTTGGGTCGCTGGCGATCTCCCGGAGTAGCGGATGCTCTGCGGAGTAACCGTTGTCGTGGCGGCCCAGGATGGTCGCGAGATCAAACCGGAAGCCGTCGACGCCAACATTTTCTGCGAAGTAGGCAAGACTCTCAACGACGAGCTGTCGCACGCGCGGGTGATCGACGTTCACGGTATTTCCGCAGCCCGTGTCGTTGATGTATACCGCGGGCTGCTCGGCTTCGACGCGGTAGTAGGCGAGATTGTCGATGCCGCGAAAAAACAGGCTCGGGCCAAAAGCATCACCTTCGCCCGTGTGGTTGTAGGCAACGTCGAGTATCACCTCCAGTCCGGCATCATGAATGCAGCGAACCATTTCTCTCAGCTCGTCAAGAGGCCTGTCATTTCCATAGCGCGGCATCGGTGCAAAGAATCCGACAGTGTTGTAACCCCAGAAATTTCTCAGCTTCTTATTCGCGAGATGATGTTCGTCAATGAAAGTCTGAATGGGCATCAGTTCGATCGAAGTGACACCGAGCGCCTTGATATACGCGATCACTTCCGCGTTCCGCATACCGCTGAACTTTCCCCTGTCCGCTTCGGCGACGGCGGGATGCTGCATCGTGAATCCGCGAACATTGCACTCGTAAAAAATGGTGTCTTTCCAGGGCACGCGGGGACGACGATGCACCGGCACTTCGCCGACATCGCAAACGACGGAGCGCGGCACGAAAGCAGCACTGTCTTCGGAGCTTGGCTTTGCAAGCACGCGTTCGCCAGTGTGTTGGTAATCGAAGACCGCGGGATGCCAGGTGAAATCACCAACGATGGATCTGGCATAGGGGTCGAGCAATAATTTGGCCGGGTTACATCGCAAACCCTGTTCCGGCGCCCACGGCCCGTGGACCCGGTATCCGTAGTGCTGGCCTGCACGGCAGCCCGGTATCAAATCGTGCCAGACACCATCGTCGCAATTCGCAAGATCGTGCGTCGCGTACTGGTTTCCGCCAGCATCAAACAGGCACAGTTCGACGCGCTCGGCAACGGACGAGTAGATGGCGAATTGCGTACCGTCAGAAGACGGCGTGGCGCCGAGCTGCATTAGTGCTAACAGGCCCTAGTTGCCGTTGAGTTTGATGGGTTCAAGCCGCCAGATGTCGTCATTGTAGTCACGCATCGTGCGATCGGTGGAAAATTGCCCTGAGGCCGCGGTATTCAGGATGCTCATCTTCGTCCAGCGATCTGTGTCCGTATAAGCCGCTGCGGCCAGTACCTGCGCATCGATGAAACTGCGAAAATCCGCAGCGGTCATCCAGGCGTCGGCCGGTTCGCGGATGGAGCGCGACACGCCATCCATCAGGCCGGGCTCGAAACGATTGAAGTGGCCGCTCTCGAGTAAATGCATGACGCGCTGGAAATCGTCGTCTGCCGCGATGATGGCCTGCGGGTCGTACTGACCTCGCAGTTTCTCAATCTCGTCGACCGTCAGCCCGAACAGGAAGAAATTATCCGCGCCCACTGCCTCACGAATTTCGACGTTGGCGCCGTCGAGCGTACCGATGGTCAGCGCGCCGTTCATCATGAACTTCATGTTGCCGGTGCCCGATGCCTCCTTGCCCGCGGTCGAAATCTGCTCGGACAGGTCGGCCGCGGGGCAGATGAGCTCCATCGCCGAGACGTTGTAATCGGGATAGAACACCAGCTGCAAGCGGCCGGCCATCACAGGATCGGAGTTGATAACACGCGCGACGTTATTGATGCATTTGATAATGTTCTTGGCCATTGCGTAGCCGGGTGCCGCTTTGCCGCCGATGATGATCGTGCGCGGGACTACGGCGTCGCCCTCGCCGCGACGAATGCGGTCGTACAGATGCACGGCATGCAGCAGATTCAGTAGTTGTCGTTTGTATTCATGGATCCGCTTGACCTGCACATCGAATAGCGTGTCAGCCGAGACCAGAAGCCCCGTCTTCTCGCTGATATCTGCCGCGAGGCGAACCTTGTTCTGTTGTTTGACCGTACGCCACTTTTTCTGGAACGGAGCATCATCGGCGAGTTCGGCCAGTCGCTTGAGCTGCGTGAGGTCTTTGGTCCATTGCGTGCCGATAGTCTCGTCGATCAATCGCGCGAGACCTTTGTTGCAGGCGGCCAGCCAACGGCGTTGTGTGACACCGTTGGTCTTGTTGTTGAATTTCTCGGGCCATAATTCAGCGAAGTCCCTGAAGAGACCTTCGCGCAATAATTTTGAATGCAGTGCGGCGACGCCGTTGACGGAATAACTGCCGACAATCGCGAGGTAAGCCATGCGCAGCATCGGCTCGCCGCCTTCCTGGATCAGGGACATACGGCGAATGCGCTCGTTATCACCGGGCCAGCGCCGGCTGATTTCATCGATGAAGCGAGCGTTGATCTCGTAAATGATGTCGAGGATCCGCGGCAACAAACGGCGGAACATCGACACCGGCCACATCTCCAGCGCTTCCGGCAACAAGGTGTGGTTGGTATAGGCCATGGTTTTGCGAGTGATGTCCCAGGCCTTGTTCCAGGGCACGCCGTGTTCGTCCATTAGCAGTCGCATCAACTCCGCCACGGCGACGGCAGGGTGCGTGTCGTTCAGTTGAAAACAGTTTTTCTCTGCAAAGCCGCTGAAGTCATCGCCATGATGCGCGCGCCAGAAGCGTATCGTGTCCTGCAAACTGGCTGATGCCAGAAAATATTGCTGTCGCAGTCGAAGTTCCTGGCCGTTTTCGGTCGCCGCGTTCGGGTACAGGACCATCGTGATGTTTTCGGCGGCGTTTTTAGCGGCAACCGCATCGACATAGCTGCCTGAATTGAACTCCTCGAGATCAAAACCGTCGGTCGCGCTGGCGGACCACAGGCGCAAAGTGTTGACGATGTCGTTCTGGTAGCCCGGTACCGGTATGTCATAAGGAATGGCCAGGACGTCGTGCGTGTCCACCCATTGATAGTGTGTTACGCCTTTCTCCGTGTAGCTGTTGCTGCGGCCGCCAAAATGCACCGTCTGCGTGTACTCGACGCGTTCGATCTCCCAGGGAAAGCCTTCGCGCAGCCAGGAATCCGGATATTCAACCTGGTGTCCGTTTTCAAGGCGCTGATGAAACATGCCGTACTGATAACGAATCCCGTAGCCTACGACCGGCAGCGCAAGCGTAGCGCAACTGTCGAGGAAACAGGCCGCAAGCCGACCAAGACCGCCGTTACCCAGTCCCGCATCTTTTTCCCGCTCATACACATCCTCGAGATTCAGACCAAGGCGATTCAGTGCCTCCGCAGTCTCGTCTTCGATATCGAGGCTGAGCAGGGCGTTGCGCAACAAGCGCCCCATCAGGAACTCGAGCGATAAATAGGAGACGCGACGATAGTCCTGCGCCTCTATCGTGTCGTGGGTCTTCCTCCAGCGTTCCATGAGGCGGTCGCGGGCTGCGAACACAATGGCCTGGTATACGAACGGCGCTTTGGCGCTCACGCTGCGGCGTCCGAGCGTGCGACCGAAATAATGAGTGAAGTCGTGCAGGATGGCGTCCGCGGTCATTGGCAGCTTGGTCGTCTGCAACAACTCCGTGGTAATGGTTGGCTCATCGGGTTTTGCGGACATGCATCAGGCTCCGTCTACGGGTTTCAAGTACAGCGTTGCGAGTGCTGGCAATCGTAACTCAATTGAATCGGCCCGACCGTGATGTGGTCGGGCTGTCGAGCGCAAGTGTGTGTTCGCCACGCCACTGCCGCCGTATTGGCTGCCGTCGGAATTGAATATTTCCTGGTATTCGCCAGCCACCGGAACGCCGATGCGATAGTGCTCGCGAACGATCGGCGTCAGGTTTGTCACGGCGATGACGATGCCACCTGAGGCGTCACGGCGCAGCCAGGAAAGTACGCTGCTGTCGCGGTCGTTCCAGTCGATCCACTCAAAGCCGCGTGAATCGAAATCAATCTCGTAGAGGGCAGGCGTGTTGCGGTACACCTCGTTCAACTCGCGGATCAGCGTTTGTACGCCGGCATGCAATGGGTACTCCAGCAAATGCCAGTCCAGCGACTGGTCGTGGTTCCATTCGTTGCGCTGTCCAATCTCGTTACCCATGAACAACAGTTTCTTGCCCGGGTGTGCATACATGAACGCGTAATAGGCGCGCAGGTTTGCAAACTGTTGCCATTCGTCTCCCGGCATACGGCCAATAATCGAGCGTTTGCCGTGCACGACTTCGTCGTGTGACAGCGGCAGAACGAAATTTTCATCGAAGGCGTATACCAGCCCGAAGGTCATTTTGTCGTGATGGAATTTACGGTGCACCGGGTCCTCGGCCATGTAGGACAAGGTGTCATTCATCCAGCCCATGTTCCATTTGTAAGTGAACCCGAGGCCACCGACGTCCACCGGGCGTGACACGCCGGGCCATGCGGTGGATTCTTCGGCGAAGGTGCAAGCGCCTTCAGCATGTATCTCGCGATTGAAGCGCTTCAGGAACTCCACCGCTTCGAGATTCTCCCTGCCGCCGTGCACATTCGGAATCCACTCGCCGTCTTTGCGCGAGTAGTCGAGGTACAACATCGAGGCCACCGCATCGACACGGATCGCATCGATGTGCAATTCCTGGATCCAGTACAGGGCACTGCCGATCAGGTAATTGACGACTTCGCGCCGGCCATAATTGAAAATCAGTGTGCCCCAGTCGGCATGCTCACCCTTGCGGGGATCGGCATGCTCGTACAACGCGGTGCCATCGAACCGGGCGAGACCGTGTTCGTCTTTTGGAAAATGCGCCGGGACCCAGTCAACGATGACGCTGATATCGGCGGCATGGCAGCGATCGATGAAATAGCGAAAGTCATCCGGTGTGCCGAAACGTTGCGTCGGCGCAAACAGGCCCACCGGCTGGTAGCCCCACGAGCCGTCAAAAGGATGCTCCGACACGGGCAGCAGCTCAATATGAGTGAACCCCATTTTCTTAACGTAATCAACGAGTTGGTCAGCAAGATCCCGGTAACTCAGGTAGTGTCCATGCGGCGCGCGGCGCCAGGAGCCGGGATGGACTTCGTAAATAGCGATAGGCCGATTCATTTGCGGTGTCGCCGATCGCCGCTTCATCCACGCGTCATCCTGCCAGCGGTGCCGGCTCTGGAATACGATCGACGAATTGCCGGGCGGCGCTTCGTGGTAAGCCGCATAAGGGTCTGACTTCAGCGGCAACAACTTGCCGTAACGATCCTGGATTTCATATTTGTAGTTTGCGCCGTGAGCCGCGCCCGGCACGAAGATTTCCCAGATGCCGTTGCCCGGGTGCAGGCGCATGACGTGTCGTCGGCCATCCCAGAAATTGAAATCACCGACGACGCTGACGCGTGACGCGTTCGGCGCCCAGACGGCGAATCGCGTCCCGTCAACGCCGGCAACCTTGCACACGTGCGCACCGAGCTTCCTGAAAATGTGCTGGTCCGAACCTTCGCCAAGCAGGTAAAGATCGAGCTCCCCCAGTGTTGATGGAAACCGGTAGGGGTCTTCCGCGTCGAACTTCACGCCGTTTTCCGCGGTGACACGAAAGGAGTAATGGCGCAGCCGTGCCGGTAACTCGCATTCAAAGACGCCACCTGGATGGATTTTTTTCATCGCCCCAATAACGTCGCCCTGTTTATTGATCAGCGCACAGGATTTTGCGTCGGGTTGCAGGGTTCGAACCAAACGAGATTTTCCCGAGCGATGCGGCCCGAGCACGGCAAACGGGTCACGATGATGGCCCGCAACGAGGGCGGAAAGTACCTTACTGTCAATCATCGCTCATCCCGTACAAAGTACTGACCGTCTGCTGTGCGGAATCGCGCCATTCGAAGCGCAGACTTCTCGCGACAGAACAGATCCTGTTCCAGTCCTTGGGCTGCGTGCGACGGAGCTCAAGCGCACGGCTCGTGCTTGCGACGAAGGCGGCTGCCTGGCTACGCAAGTCCTTGCCCTCGAAGACGAAACCGCTGACGCCATCGACGACGGTATCGCGCAATCCGCCAACGCCGTGCACGACGCAGGGCTGCCCGGCCCGCATCGCCAGCATCTGGCTGATCCCGCAGGGTTCGAAACTGGAGGGCATCAGGAACAGGTCGCCCAGGGCGTATAAAGGATCTGCCAGTGTTTCGGAATAGCCGCATAGGAACACGACATTGGCGTTCCGCTCGGCGATTTCCAATACGACCTGTTCGAACTTTGCTTCGCCGCTACCGAGTATCAGCAGCAAATCCTTGCCGCCGAGCAGCTCTGCGATTTCCTCTAGCGCGGGCTTGCCGCGACTCCCTTGCGCTTCGAACAGGGTGGCTTTTTGTGCGACCAGGCGTCCGACACTCGTCAGAATGGTTGCCGGCTTTTTCTTAGGCAGGGCCCTGAGCCGCTCGGCGGCCAGCGCGTGCGCCGGGTTCGACGGCTGCGCCTCGGCCCAGTTCGCGACCTGTGCCCGCATCGCGCTCAGGAATTTAGACCAGGTCGATGTGTCGGGTGGCATGTCGTAATAACAACCGTTGAGGACGCCCACCAGCTTCGCTTCGTTGAGTGCGTCTTGTAACAATCCTTCAAGGCCCTCACCGCCGACGAAACTCGTCGCGGCATTACTCGGCAGGCAGATCTCCCGCGCATAGGCAGGCGAAACGGTACTGATCCTGTCTGCCAGTCGAATCGCGGTAGCCATGGGATTCAGGCAGTGGTCCAGAAAAGGGTCGCGCACCGAATCAAGGTTGTAGTCGAGATCGGGAAACCAGGCCTCCAGCGAGGACGGGTCGCCTGCCAATGGCCGCGTTCCCTGGTAGGCCAGGTTGTGTATCGTGAACACGGTTCGCACGCCACGCAGTCGCTCATGTTGCATCGAAAACTCGCGAAACAGCCAATAAAA
>JAOUNH010000216.1 GCA_029881055.1 Gammaproteobacteria bacterium | reverse complement strand
GTCACGGTGCACTCGAATAAGGGCGTGATCGCTGTCGAGGGTGGCCAGCACCTGCGCGGTTGCAATGTCGAGGTTCCGGCCGATTTGTCGTCGGCATCGTTCGTCTTGCTGGCGGCGCTGCTCGCCGAAAATGCGGACATCCTGATCAGGAATGTGGGAATCAACCCGACCCGTACTGGTGTTATCGATATTCTGCGCGGGATGGGAGCGGATATCGCTCTCGAGAATTCGCGCCAGCTGGGAGAGGAGCCGGTCGCTGACATTCGGGTACGCTCTTCGGAACTGCACGGTGGCAGGGTGGATCCTTCACTCGTTTCTCTCGCGATCGACGAGTTTCCGGTGCTGTTCGTTGCGGCCGCTTCCGCGCAAGGCGAAACCGTGTTTTCCGGACTCGAGGAATTGCGCGTCAAGGAAAGCGACCGTATCGCCACGATGGCCACAGGGATGCGAAATCTCGGCATCACGGTTAACGAAACTGCGGATGGGGCCGTTGTCCAGGGTGGCCGTTTCACGGGTGGCGTCGTGCAAAGTTGCGGCGATCATCGCGTGGCGATGTCCCTGGCCGTAGCGGGCACCGTTGCCACCGACGAAGTGCGCGTGGAAGATGTCGCCGCCGTCGATACGTCGTTTCCGGGCTTCCGTGAGCTTATGCGGAGCCTGGGTGCGGAAATCAAACTGCTGTGTGAGAGTTAGGGCAAGAGTGACCACAACTGTCCCAGTCATAGCAATCGATGGGCCGAGTGGCTCGGGGAAGGGCACTGTTGCAAGGCGCGTGGCCGACGCCCTGGGTTACCACCTGCTCGATAGCGGCGCCCTGTACCGGCTGACGGCGCTTTCGGCACAAAGAAGCGGCATTCCGCTCGACGATGCCGCAGCGGTAGCGACGATCGCGCGCAAACTGGATATCCGGTTTGACAGTAATAAGGACGGAAGCGAGCGCATTTGGCTCGCCGACGAGGATGTAACGCTCGAGGTACGCAAGGAATCCACGGGGGCGGGCGCATCGACCGTAGCCGCCATACCGGCTGTCCGCGCCGCGCTGCTGGAGCGTCAAAGGGCCTTCCAAAGGGCGCCGGGACTGGTGGCCGACGGGCGCGATATGGGTACGCAGGTTTTTCCGTCCGCGGCACTCAAAATCTTCCTGACAGCCAGTCCGGCGGAACGGGCCCAAAGGCGCCATAAGCAGTTGAAAGACAAGGGACTGGATGTTAGCCTTGCCGCCCTTTCACGGGACATAGAGGTCCGTGACCGCAGAGATTCCGAGCGATCGGTAGCTCCGCTGACACCGGCGCCGGATGCCAGAATTCTGGATTCTTCCGGGATGTCGATCGAGGCTGTTACCAAAACAGTCCTTGAGTGGGTCGCAGAACTCTAAATTTCATGAACAGGTAAATGGATAGGACCGGACAGGATGTTCGTTCCTTTTTTGTAATGACCGTCGGTTGCAGGATGCATGTCGGCGATTGGGTGGGGAAACAATGTTCCCCTTGGGTTTTTCTAACATGTCAGAAAATTTTGCAGAGTTATTTGAAGAAAGTTTTGCCAGCCGACAAATAAAGCCGGGCGCCATTATCACTGGCACCATCGTCGGCATTAATGACGATGTCGTCATCGTCAGCGCAGGCCTCAAGTCTGAGGCCGTTATCCCCAAAGAACAGTTCAAGAGCGACAAGCGCTTCGCTGAGATGGCCGTTGGTGATGAAGTCGAAGTTGCACTGGACGCCGTTGAAGACGGCTTCGGTGAGACCAAACTCTCCCGCGAGAAAGCCATTCGTGCGCGAACCTGGATCGATCTTGAGAAAGCCTACGAAGAAGGTGCCATCGTTCAGGGCGTCATCAATGGTCGCGTCAAAGGCGGCTTTACGGTCGAAATCGACCAGGTTCGTGCGTTCCTGCCCGGTTCCCTGGTGGATGTACGTCCGGTTCGTGACCCGGGCTACCTGGAAGGCAAGGAACTCGAATTCAAAGTCATCAAGCTGGACCAGCGCCGCAACAACGTTGTTGTGTCACGTCGCGCAGTTGTAGAGAAAGAATTCTCAGCTGAGCGCGAGGAACTCCTGAAAGACCTTCAGGAAGGCAATATGGTCAAGGGCGTCATCAAGAACCTCACAGACTACGGCGCGTTTGTAGACCTCGGTGGAATCGACGGTCTCCTGCACATCACCGATATGGCCTGGAAGCGCGTTAAGCATCCGTCCGAGATAGTCGATGTTGGTCAGGAAATCGAAGTCAAGATCCTGAAATTTGATCGCGAACGCCAGCGTGTTTCTTTAGGCATGAAACAACTTGGAGATGATCCGTGGCAGGATTTGGCACGTCGCTATCCGCCGCAAACTCGCATGTTCGGTAAAGTGACGAACATTGCAGACTACGGCTGTTTCGTTGAGATCGAGGATGGTGTCGAAGGTCTGGTGCACGTTTCCGAGATGGATTGGACCAACAAGAACGTCAATCCGGCACGCGTTGTACAGATCGGCCAGGAAGTTGAAGTTATGGTCATCGAGATCGACGAAGAACGTCGTCGAATCTCGTTGGGTGTCAAGCAGTGCAAGTCGAATCCTTGGGCTGAATTTGCCGCAACCTTTAATCGTGGCGACAAAGTGTCTGGTCAGATCAAGTCCATTACCGATTTCGGTATCTTTATCGGCCTGGACGGCGGTATCGACGGTCTGGTGCACCTCTCCGATATCTCCTGGGACATCCCGGGTGAAGAAGCCGTGCGCAATTACAAGAAGGGCCAGGAACTCGAGGCAGCAGTTCTTGCGATTGACGCCGAACGAGAGCGCATTTCGTTGGGTATTAAACAGCTTGAGAAAGATCCGTTCTCCGGCTGGCTTGCTGCCCACCCGAAGAACTCCATTGTCAAAGGCACGGTTACGGAAGTTGACGCACGTGGCGCGGTCATTGACCTGGGTGATGGTGTCTACGGTTCGCTGCGGGCTTCCGAGCTTGGCAGGGAGCGGGTTGAAGATGCGCGCACCATGATCAAGGTGGGTGAGGAGATTGAAGCCAAGTTCACCAATGTCGACCGCAAGACGCGAACCATAGCGTTGTCCATTAAAGCCAAAGAAGTCCATGAGGAGCAGGAAGCCGTCAGCAGTTACAAGTCTGACTCGTCCGCAGCCCCTGCGGGCACTACGTTGGGTGAGCTTCTGAAGGAAAAGATGTCCGGCGACAGTAAATAATAAGTAAAAAAGCTAGCCCGGACCTATAAGTCCGGGCTATTATTACCTTTACTATCCGTAGGTTACGATAATCAAACGGTACGGCGATAGGTAAAATGACAAAATCAGAACTTATTGAAGCAATTTCTCGCAAGCAGAAACACCTGCCGTCGAAAGACGTCGAGCTTGCAGTAAAGCACCTTCTTGATCTTATGAGTGACGCACTCGCCAAGGGTGAGCGCATCGAGATCAGAGGATTCGGAAGTTTCTCCTTGCACTTTCGACCGCCTCGTATCGGGCGTAACCCGAAGACAGGTGAAGCCGTTTCGTTATCGGGCAAATACGTGCCGCACTTCAAGCCCGGGAAAGATCTGCGTGAACGAGTGAACGCGAGCCAAGACTTCCCCATCAAGAATTGATTATTCTCAAGCGTATCGGGCTCGCCTTACTGATCCTCCTGATATTTCTGGCGATGGTCGTTTTCACGGCCGGCAATCCGGATGATGTCAGTATCAAGTTACTTCACTGGGAAATCAGCTCCCCGGTATCGCTGGCCTTCACCGTTGCTTTCGCCATCGGGTGGCTTTTCGGTGTCGCTTGCATGGGTTTGTACGCATTGAAGATTGCCAGCGAACGCCGGATGTTGCGCCGCTCCCTGCGCATGTCTGAAAACGAAGTCAGCAGTTTGCGAAACCTGCCGCTAAGCGATGCCGACTGAATCCACTTTCCTGCTCGCTGGCTTGTTCCTCTTACTGGCTGCGGCCGGTTGGGCAATGGGGCGGTTCGGCGAACGCGATGAGCAAGATCAGCCGCCGCCACTCAATATCGACTATCTGAAAGGTCTCAACTTTCTACTCAACGAACAAACACACCC
>JAOUNH010000215.1 GCA_029881055.1 Gammaproteobacteria bacterium | reverse complement strand
CGTTTCGCGCGCGGACTTCGGTATATAGGCGCGACGCCCGAACTCGATCGCCTCATAGTGAATTTCGTCCTGGACATAAGCGCTCAGGATCTCGATCTTTCGCGCGTCACTGTCGACACCTTCGACGAGACGGCTGGCGCGGTCACTCACCGAGGTGATATCCAGCTTGTCCTTGATCTTCGCGAGGTATTCCGTGCCGACAGATTGCCAGTCCTCGCCCACAGTCCCCACCTGCACCCACGGAAGGATCTGGTCAAAGTACGGCTGCAGGGGTTCCCAGCGAAAAGGCAGCGGCGATTGCATCTCCCATACCAGCGCGCCGCCTCGCCTGACAGGATCAGGAACACTCTTCGCCTTGTAACGAATGCCTCCGGTCTTGCCCGTGACGAACAATGCGCTGTAAGCAATGGGCCTGTCGGTAGCCATGTAGATGGTTTCCAACGGAAACGTGCCGTCCTCAACCGAGGTCTTTTTGGTAACGACGGCCTCTATGATGACGCCGGGTGCGAGACTGGGAACGGGCAGGTGCACGGTCTTGTCGTTACTCGCTTCGTAACTGTCTTCGTCATTGGTGATGTAATAGCTGTTGATATCGCCTTCACCAACTATTTCGCCCGCCGCATTGCGCACGATGAGGGAATTGACAAACAGTTGCTCATAGGCTGGGTTGAAGGCGAATTCCAGCGTACTGAACTGCGAAATGCCGTTGTCGTCGACGACTCGAATTTTTCGGTACTGGGTTTCTCTTAGTATGCCGCCGCCCGCAAAGTCGTAGCCATTGATGCGGCTGAGATACTCGGCGCCGTATTCGCGTTCCGGGGACACGGTATCGTCAGCAGCGAATATTTTCCGCATGTCCTTTGGCAAAGGTACGGCGTCTATAGACGCGCTGATTGCCGAAATATCGCCCTGACCCAGCATCTGATCGATGACTTCGAGATATTCCCGAAGTTTCGCATTGCCGGGCGAGAACTTCAGTGCCTGTTCGAACGACTCTTTTGCCGCGCGATAGGAGCGCATCTGATATTCAGCGTCACCCTTGTAGTAATAGCTCTGCAATGAGCGGTAGCCATTTTCAATGAGTGACTCTGCAAGTTCGAGCACTTCTGCCGGATGACCCATGTCGTCAAGTATCGACATGCGCTCGTACACGAGATCCGCGTTATATGGCCGCCCTTTTGTCATTTCGTCGAGGAGCGACAACGCCTCATCATGACGTTCGCGGCGACTCAGTAACTGCACCTGCAGTAGTCGGGTTTTGTCATTAACGCCGCCAGCCGTATAAGCAGAATAGGTGCGATCCAATTCGTCCCAAAGCTCCGCGTCGGCCAGCATGCCGGCAAAGGCCGAAAAATCGTCGTCTTCGCGGTAACCCGCAGCAAACAGATCACGATAAATACGAATCGCCTTTTCACGATCGTCCGTCTGGTAGGCGAGCCAGGCATCCCAGCTGCGCACGTTGTGGTTCTCTGTGAACGGTCCGAGTCGCGGTAGCAGCCAGTCCCGAGCCTCATGATATGCGTCGACCTCGACTAACGATCGTAGCGTGTTAGTAACAAAGGCCTCATCCGAGGGCACCAGATCACTGGCATTGGCGAAATATCGATGCGCGTCGCGAAAACTACGCGCTTCGTAGTAATGCAGGCCGATTGCATTTAACAGATTCGCGTTGATCAGCCGTTCGTCAGCGCTGTCGTATTCATGCTTGCTCGCCGTGGACTGTGCGAGAACCTCAAAGTCAGACCAGAGCTTCGCAATACTGGATTTCGTTTTGCTGTCTTTCGACGGGCCCCAGGCTGCCAGCGTGTAGGCACAGCGATCATTCACGACTATCCAGTGATGATACAAAAAGTCCTGGCCCTCTGATTCTTCGTTGCCGATGAACAGCTTTCCGGTCGCACCATCTTTTTTTATTTCCTTCTCTTCGCTGATGAACGCGGACGGATAGTCTTCGCCAAACTGTTGCATCATGATCCGGTAAACAGCGACGTCCGTGGGCCGATCGCCCTGCCAGCACACCGGCATGACCACCGCGCCATATCCACGAGACGACAGCACGCCGATGTCGGCGGTATCATTGTTCTTGCGGAGGTCAGACCACTCAAACCAGGTATTCGCCCGCGCCCTGAATCGATATCCAAACACCTCCGAACGGTAGTCCCGGATCGATCTGGGGTCAGCCTCAATACCAATATTCGCCGCACGGTCCGGAATGGAAAATGCCGCCATCAGTTTCGCGGCCTCACCCCTGACAGCATCTTCTGTTTCGTTCGTGGCGAAGGTCAAAAGCTGGTACGCGCGCTCGCCATCCACAAACGCCGAGACAATATAGGTAATCGGCAAATCGGCCACTTCGGCATAGATAGCCTTCTGGAAGTAGCGGTGTCCGCGTACCTCGACATATCCGAGGTCCTTATGCCCCTTGTATTCAGCGCCTTCCCGGTTTCCGATCTGCTCGATCATCGCAAGCTGCACCATTTCGGCGTATTGCTCAGTATCGGGACCCGCACCGAGCTTCTCCGCCACAACCAGAGAAAACGCATTCGGCTTGAAACGCACGGCCGCGAAACTTGCCTCCGGCACCTGGCTGGAGAAGTCGACGTAGGTGTAAGCCTCATCGCCAAGCTCGAGCCGGTAATTGTTTGCAGCGCTCTCGAATACGGTTACGCGTTCACCGATTTTCTTGAGGTAGGAGTCTTCGCCTGCCGCAGTGGCAGGTGACGTAGTCACCGCACCCAGCAGGCACGCGACGAGAATTGCTCTCAGGATATTCATCCGAACAGATTCTACCGGTCACAGGGCGCTTTTGCGTGCCGTATTCCCCACATTTATGCTAGCGTGACGCACGCCAACGGCATCACCGACGATGAGGTGTCGGACGGCAGCATCGCTTTCGGCATAGTCTATTGTTGCAACGGAAAAATAAGCAGGGACACAGCGTTCGGCTTCTATGTTCCGACTGATTTTCGCGTTGCTGTTGGCGACGTCGTTGAAATTTCCCTGGGCCGCGCGGCTTCGAAAAAGGAACGCCGGCGCGGCGAAACTACTGTAATTAATCGTGCAACTCGCGTGCGCTATTCTTTTGAGAAAGACGACGGCTCCTGCTTTTGGGATCCGGACGATGACAGGATGTGGACGCGGGTACTCAACTGCGACTGGATGCAGGAAGAAGGCTGGCAATACCGGGGCGGGCTCAGCGAAGGCTGGTACAAGCTTCCCGCTGCCGTAACGCCGGACGGATCCTGATTCCGCGAAACTAGGCCAACAACCAGGGCGCGACAAAGAGTGAAATCAGGGTCACCATGATGATGCCCAGAATATTGAGCACGAATCCTGCGCGGACCATTTGTGGAATACTGATGGCACCTGTTGCAAACACAATCGCGTTTGGCGGCGTCGCGACCGGCAGCATGAAAGCACAGCTGGCAGCGATCGTAATCGGGACCGTCAGCACGATAGGCGGCACCCCGGCCTGATAGGCAATCGCTCCGACGACCGGGAGCAAGGTCGCCGCTGTAGCGAGATTACTGGTCAGTTCGGTCAGGAATATAACGAGCGCCACTGCCGCCACAACGAGCGCTACAGTACCGAAGACATTTAACGGCGCCAGTCCCTGGCCAAGCCAGAGCGCAAGGCCGGAATCTTTGACCGCTGCAGCAAGACTCAAGCCGCCGCCAAAGAGGATCAATACGCCCCACGGCAGCCGTAAGGTGTCGTCCCAGGTCATTAATTGGGGTTTCTCAAGATCGCCACTGGGGAGCATGAACAAAACCACGGCGGCCGTCATGGCGATCCCGGCGTCGGACAAGCCATTCAGGCCAGCCCATTTCAGAAGCGGCCCCAACAGCATCCAGCTAAAGATTACTGCCGCAAAAACAAACGCCACCCGCCTCTCCGGCGTGCTTATCGACCCCAGTGCCACTCGCATGTCGTGCAGGTGCTTTTCCACCGCGTCACTGGCAGGAATATTCACCTTGAATACCAGGCGTGTGAGCACCAGCCACGCGAGCGGCAACATGATGGCCGTAATCGGGATTCCGA
>JAOUNH010000050.1 GCA_029881055.1 Gammaproteobacteria bacterium | reverse complement strand
TTCTGACTCCTTATGAAACAACACGATTGCGACCCTCGTTTTTTGCTCGATAGAGTCGCGTGTCGGCTTCATTCAACACGGTCGTCCGGCGCGACTCATCCAGCGATTCCGCTATTCCAATGCTGATCGTCACCCGCAACGCCTCACCTGTCGGTGATTCTATGTCAGACCAATTGGCATTCTGTACAGCGATCCGAACCTGGTTGCAGATATGCTCTGCGAATGTGGCATCCGCATCAGGAAAACAAAGAAGAAACTCCTCGCCACCGTAACGCGCAACCACATCTGTCTTGCGACAACGATCAACGAGAATTTTAGCGACCCGCCTGAGTACTTCATCGCCCACGGCGTGTGAATGACGATCGTTTATTTCCTTGAAATGATCTATGTCCGCCAGTGCAATCGTAAACTCGCGACCATGGCGATGTGCTACCTCGATTTCTCGTTGCAGATAATCGTCAGCGTAGCGCCGATTGACGAGGCCCGTGAGATTGTCGTGCGTTGCCTGGCGCTCGAACTCAATAGATTGAACACGTAATTCCTCGGTGCGCTCTTCTACCAGTGCTTCAAGTCGGAAGCGCATCAGTGCGTACTGTCTTAGCACCGACATCAAGATACACAGCACAACGACCAGCAACGCAAAGTATTCGGGGTCTGCTGTCGTATAGGCGATAGCGACGATTATTGCCAGCAACACCGACACCGACTCCACCGCGGAGCTGAATGCATTAAACAACGACGTAGGGTGCAGGTTACGAAGGTAGAATATAACCATCATTCCGAGGTCGTTGAGGAACTGCATGCTCAGCATGAGCAATAGCAGCAATCCGGCAGTGCGAAGATCCAGTGCAAACAAGGGCACCGGGCCGCCGAGATATTGATACAGGGAGCCACACAACAAAATGAGGAGCGACATCAGTCCCGAATTGTTACAGGCCGCGGTCAGAACCGTACGGCCCGAAGTGCCTCCAAGCATCCTGTGCCAGGGATAAATGAATGACGCCAGACCATTGATCCAGGCGGCGTCGACAGGACCGAGAACCAGAATGCACGCGACCTGCGCGACACGATCGAAGGAAATGTGGCCGAAACCGGGGTGCGGGAACCCTGTAGTGATCGTAAACAGGCCAAATCCCAAGAAGAAAATCGCCGTTCCCCAACTGTAGTCGCCGGACAGCACCCCGACTTTTTGGATTGCAAACCCAATAGCAAACACAGCAACCAGAAACAGCACCAGGGAATAGAGAAGATCCGGTCGCCACGAAGCTTTGCTTTTCCGTTTCGCTTTTTCGTCCGCTTCAGTCATCAGCTTTGCGCAGCGTTCAGTCCTTTAGTTCGAGCAGTCTTTCGTACAACGCATTGCGCTTCAGCCCGGTTGCTTCGGCCGCTACTTTCGCCGCATCCTTCGCCGACAGTCGGTCGGCAAGTGCTCGCAATAGTCGATCAATTTCGAGCGGAGACTCGTGGTCGTCGGCACAACCCGCTACCACAATGACGAACTCACCCTTTTCCACAATGGTTTTGTTCGCAACCTGTGCCTGCAATTCCCCCAGCGTAGCGTGAACGCACTGTTCGTGAATCTTGGTTAGTTCCCGACCAATGAACGCCGCTCTTGTTGCTCCAAATACGTCAACCATATCAGCCAGACACTCGGCGATGCGATGTACTGATTCATAAATAACCAGCGTGTGTCGCTCGCTCCTGAGGTTCTCCAGCCAATTCTTGCGGGCTGCCTGTTTCGCAGGTGCAAAGCCCTCAAAGCAAAAACGATCGGTCGGAATCCCGGCCGCCGACAGTGCTGCCGTCAATGCGCTTGCTCCCGGAATCGGCGACACGGTAACGCCGTGCTCGTGCGCCGCTCGAACGAGTCGAAATCCAGGATCGCTGACCAGCGGCGTGCCGGCGTCGCTGACCAGCGCGACTGACTCGCCATTGAGAAGGACCGCCAGAACGCCGGCGACCGCCTTCTCTTCATTGTGATCATGCAAGGCCATTAGTCGCGTTTTACAGCCGATATGCATTAGCAATCGCCCGGTGTGCCGGGTATCCTCGGCGGCAATGAGACTCACATCAGCGAGTGTCTGGCGTGCTCGCGGTGACAGGTCTTCAAGATTTCCGATCGGCGTTGCAACAATGAAAAGTGTACCGCTCACTGGCTTTCGACCCTTTAAATCTGAAAAATGAGTGTTCGACGATTGATGATTTGCGATATGACTGTATGACGAATTCACACCATCCTGCCGCCAATTTACGCCAACTGGCAAGCATTGCTGCGTTGCTCGCAAGCTTGCTTCTACTGAGCGCTTGCGAAACGACGAGTATCGGCGGTTTTACGGGGTCGGTCGAGCGACATGCCGAGCAAATGGCGCGAGACGGTCAGCACAGCGCAGCCGCGGGCGCCTACATCGGTCTCGCGACCACTGCGTCGGGACCTGAGCATGATCGTCTGACCTTGTTGGCCGCAGAACAATGGCTGGACGCCGGCGATGTAGCGCGCGCCCGCCAGGCGATGGCCAGCATCCAGAAGCCCGCTTCGGGCGCCTTGCTCGCCATATGGAATACCAATACGGCGGCATTGTCCCTGTATCGCGGAGACCCGGACGCCGCACTCTCCGTTCTGGAACCGATGAGCCGGCAATCGCTGTCCCTGCGAGATCGCCTGCGCGTTGAGGCGCTGCGAGCCGATGCGTGGATTCAGAAACAGGATCCGGCGCGGGCCGTCGAATTGATGATGCAGCGCGAATCCTGGCTCAGCGACTCCCGGGCAATCGAACAAAATCGTAAACGCCTCTGGGCAGGACTTCTGTTCAGCAACCCTGAAGTTCTACGCGAATCTGCCCAGAGTGTCAGAAATGAGGAAACGCGTGGCTGGCTCACCCTGGGCTCGCTGGCGACGACTACCGGGCAACAGGGCGTCGGCTGGAACAATGGCGTCGCTCGCTGGCGCAGCACCTATCCGGGCCACCCGGCGCTCGACGTCATCGGCGAGATCAGCAGCGTCGATCAGGAATCGCTCAGTTACCCGCGCCAGGTCGCCCTGCTGCTGCCGCTGACAGGTCGGTCCGCCGCCGCTGGCAACGCAATTCAGAATGGTTTCCTTGGCGCGTATTTTGCAACTGCCAGCGCACTCGATGATCGACAGTCCGTGCGTATTTATGACGTCAACAACGAAGGTGGCGCGAGTGCCGCCTACCAGGCGGCTGTATCGGACGGTGCCGAGTTCGTCGTCGGGCCCTTGCTTCGGGAGAGCGTGATTGAGCTCGCGAATAACATTCTCGTGCCGGTTCCGGTCCTGACGCTGAATTACCTCCCCGACGAAACGCTCCCGCCACCTGGCCTGTACCAGTTCGCGCTTGCGCCCGAGGATGAGGCTGCATCCGCTGCGATACGTGCCCTGGACGACGGCTATACTCGTGCTGTTGCTCTCGTACCGAGCAATGACTGGGGCCGACGTGTCCTGCAAAGTTTTGCCACCGAATTCGAAGGCCTGGGCGGAACCCTGCTCGACTACAGAACCTATGCACCCGACAAGCAGGATTTCTCGGTCGAAATTGAAACCCTGATGGGTCTTAGCGGCAGCGCGCAGCGATACCAAAGAATGCGCGCCAATCTTGGTACCAATTTACAGTTCGATCCGCGCCGACGTCAGGACGCCGAGTTTATCTTCCTGGCCGCAGCCGCCGGGCCCGCTCGATTGCTAAAGTCACAGCTCAAGTTTCACTATTCCGGCGACCTGCCAACTTACTCAACCTCGTCTATCCATTCGCTCGACGGCCGCTCCAATGCCGATCTGAACGGCATCATGTTTGCCGACACGCCATGGCTGGTCGACCCGCAACCCTGGATCCGCTTCCTGCCAGCAAGCTACGCGAAATATTGGCCGCAGGAACGCCAGCTGGGCCGCCTGCACGCAATGGGTTTTGACGCCTACAACCTGATCGCCGCTCTGTACGCCAATCGCGGTCTTGAAAGCATCGAACTTGACGGTGCCACAGGCCAGCTATTCCTGGACCAGAACGGCCGTGTGCACAGGCGTCTTGCCTGGGCGCAGTTCCAGCGAGGTGAGGTCACCGCTTTGCCACGCAAGGAAGACATCGGTGGGCCTATTCAGGACCTTAGTAACGAAGGCGAGCTGATCAGGCCAGACGCCGCTGACGATGCCCCGTGGGACGACGAAACACAGGACTTGTAGGGCAACGCGCGGAGCAGTTCGCGTTCGACTACCTTCGGCAACACAGTCTTCAGCCCGTAGCCCGAAACTTTCATCGCCGTGGCGGCGAGATCGATCTGATCATGCTGGACGACGGCTGCCTTACCTTTATCGAGGTTCGATACCGCGCATCGACTGACTTCGTCGCGCCGGTCGAAACCGTGGAATACCACAAGCAACGTAAAATCATCCGAACGGCGGCGATGTTCGTAGCAAAAAACAGGCGCTATGCTGCGCACACCATGCGCTTTGATGTGGTCGCGATCCAGGGTGCGGAAATGCCGAGCGTCACCTGGATCAAGGACGCATTTCGCCCGAATAATTCATCCCTGTAGCCGACTGCTGATAGACTTGCCAAGAGGCAGATAGAGCGGAGTAGCCATGGATCCTGTAACCCGTGTTCGCGATCACTTCGCGGAAAGCATCGCAACCAAACAAACCGCTGTGGACCAGATTGCAGACAGCATCGCTGCGGCTGGCCAGCTAATGAGCGATGCACTCCTCGACGACGGCAAGATTCTGAGCTGCGGCAATGGTGGTTCCGCGGCGGATTCACAGCACTTTTCGTCTGAGCTCCTCAATCGGTTCGAGATGGAACGTCCGGGACTCCCTGCCATTGCGTTGACCACTGACAGCTCAACGCTGACATCGATTTCGAACGATTACGCCTACGAAGAAATATTTTCAAAACAGGTGCGCGCCCTCGGCAAGGCCCAGGACGTGCTGCTGGCGATTTCGACCTCGGGTAACTCCGAGAACGTTATCCGCGCGATTGCCGCTGCCCACGAGCGCGGTATGAAGGTCGTCGCCCTGACTGGACGGGATGGCGGCAGGATGGCGGACATTTTTGAGCCGGGTGATGTGGAAATCCGGGTACCCGCTACCCGAACAGCCCGCATCCAGGAAGTGCACCTGGTAGTGATTCACTGCCTCTGTGATTTGATCGACGCCACGCTGCTGGGGGAGTGACCGTCTCGTCTGCCTGACGATTGTTACTTGACTATCGTCAGGTGTGGCCGGGAGCGTGTCTCTTCGAGATCAGCTTGCTCTTCTGGCCGCCCAACATGTTCGGCCGATTCGGTATCCTGGGAAAAGATCATTCCCTGGCCGGTTTCGCGTGCGTAAATACCCAGTACCGATTGCATCGGTACCCAGACGTCGAAAGGCACACCACTGAATCGCGCGCGAAAACTTACAGCGTCATTCGTCAACTTGAGATTGTGTGCGGCAGACTCGCTGATATTCAGGATGATCTTGCCATCTTTGATGTGCTCTGTCGGAACATGAACACCATCGATCGACGTATCAACGACAATATGCGGCGTGTGTGAGTTGTCTCCCATCCATTCGTGCATTGCGCGAATCAGATAAGGACGTTTTGAGCGACTGGATTTATTCACGAATCTTATTCTGAAGGTCTCGTTCGGTGCAGCTAGCTTACCACCAATCTGACCACTCGCTTCAAACTTAACTTAACCCCAGAAAAGCTATAAACGCATTTCCTGTTCCAGCTCGGTCAAGCTCTGCCGGAATGAACGGCGAGCAAACACGCGTTGCATGTAGGCCTCGATCGGCTCTGCGCCCTTCCCTAGCTCAATCCCATATACCGGAAGACGCCACAGCAACGGCGCGATGGTGCAATCCACGAGGGAAAACTCCTCACTCAGGAAAAATGGCCGCGCGCCAAACAGTTCGGCACTTTGCAGAATACTTTCACGCAGCATCTTGCGAGCCTTGCTGCCGAGTTTACCGTCAGCGCTGGTTTCAGCTTCCTCTGCGATCGAATACCAGTCCGACTCAATGCGAAACAGCGCAAGGCGAAACTGTGCACGCGTTACGGGGTCCACGGGCATCAGCGGCGGATGTGGAAACCGCTCGTCGAGATATTCCACGATAACCCGTGAATCGTACAAGGTCAGGTCGCGATCCACGAGCGTGGGCACCGTGTGGTAAGGATTGAGATCCATCAGATCCTCGGGCAAATCCGGACCCGGGATATTGACAATTTCCATATTGATGTTCTTCTCAGCCAAAACTAGCCGAGTACGATGACTGTGAATATCAGTCGGTCGCGAGAACAAGGTCATTACTGATCGCCGATTGGCTACAACTGCCATTACTTTACGTCCTTCCAAATCTGCTTCTTCAGCATCCGTGCGATGAGTAGGAAAAAGATGAGATAGATGATTACCCACTTACCCAGATCCACACGAAACCCACGAACGGGCTCCGCCATGTAGGCAAGAAAATTGACTGTATCGCGGACAAATTCGTCGAAATCCTCTGAATCCATCGTGCCAGCCGCTATTTGTTCAAAACCCTCAAATGTCGTCGTAACCGAGCCATCCGCATTGTCATGCCTGTCAAAATGAGCGGTCTGGTAGCCCTGCAGCTCCCACAAAACGTTCGGCATGCTGGTGCCAGCGAGTACCAGGTTATCCACACCTGTCGGACTTTCCTTATCGACATAAAAGCCCTTCAGGAAATTGTAGATATAGTCCGCGCCCCTCGCCCGCGCCATCAAAGACAGGTCCGGCGGCGCTGTCCCGTACCAGCGAGCAGCGTCGGCCGCCGGCATCGAGGCCTGGATCGTTTCAAAGGTCTTCTCGGCATTGAACATCAGGTTGTTGACCAGCATCTCTTCGGACAGATCCAGATCCTTGCCAATAGTCTTGTATCGAACGTAGCGCGCCGAATGACAACCCGAACAGTAGTTCATGAAATTGGCCGCCCCGCGCTGCAGGGAATTGACATTGTCAGGATCGATGTTGGCTGATGCGAGCTTCGCACCACCACCGGCCGCGAAGACCGGTGTCGTTACGAGGAAGGCAGCCAACAGAGTCACTTTGGCGTAGCGAAGGAATTTATCCATGGTAGACAACCCTCTCCGGGACGGGCTTCGTTTTATCGATCGTCGTGTAGTACGGCATCAGTATGAAGAATGCGAAGTAGATGACGGAGAACACGCGCGCGATAAGGACGTACACGGGCTCAGCAGGCATCGTTCCCAACCAACCCAGCACCAGGAAAGTCACGACGAATGTCGATAGCGCCGATTTGTAAATCCAGCCACGGTAACGTATCGATTTGACCCTTGACCTGTCGAGCCAGGGCAGGAACAGCGGCAATAATACCGACAAGCCAAACAGGATGAATCCCCAAAGTTTGTCGGGCACCGCTCTCAATATTGCGTAGAAAGGCGTGAAGTACCACACCGGCGCAATATGCTCAGGCGTTGCCGTGAGGTTGGCCGGTTCAAAATTTGCGTGCTCCAGGAAATAACCGCCCATGTCCGGCGCGAAAAATACAACCGAACAGAAGATCATCAGGAAGATGATAATTGCGACCAGGTCTTTGGACGTGTGGTAAGGATGAAAAGCAACGCCGTCCAGCGGCACGCCATCGGGGCCCTTGTTATTCTTGATCTCGATGCCGTCCGGGTTGTTCGAGCCAACCTCATGCAAAGCAACGATATGTACAAAGACCAGGCCGATAAGCGCCAGTGGCAAAGCGATCACGTGCAAAGCGAAGAAACGATTCAACGTGATATCGGAAATGGAGTAATCACCGCGAATAATCTCAACGAGAGCATCTCCGACCCAGGGGATCGCGCCGAACAAAGAGATGATGACCTGCGCACCCCAGTAGGACATTTGCCCCCAGGGCAACAGGTAGCCGGCAAAGGCCTCTGCCATCAACACCAGGAATATCAGCATGCCGATGATCCAGATCAACTCCCGCGGCTTCTTGTACGAACCGTAGAGCATCGCCCGGAACATGTGCAGATAAACAATGATGAAAAAGAACGAAGCACCCGTTGAATGCATGTAGCGGATCAACCAGCCCCATTCGACGTCACGCATGATGTACTCAACCGACGCGAAGGCCTCAGCCGCCGACGGTTTGTAATTCATGGTGAGGAAAATACCGGTAAAGAGCTGGATGAACAGCACTACGAATGCAAGCACGCCAAACACATACCAGACGTTGAAATTCTTGGACGCATAATATTCTGTCGCGTGGTATTTCATCGTCGACGTGAAAGGAAAACGATCGTCGATCCATTTCATGAATCCACCCTGCGGCTTGCCGACTTCTGCTTCGATTCTTGCCATTACGCTGCTCCCGTATCCTGGCCGATCAAAATCAGGTCATCCCTGACAAATCGGTGCGGTGGCACGCGCAAGTTTGTCGGCGCCGGCACACCTTTGTAGACGCGGCCCGCCAGGTCAAATTTCGAGCCATGGCAAGGGCAGAAGAAACCGCCGCCCCAGCCTTCCGCCGGGCGCACATCAAAATCCTGCAGCGGCGCGCAGCCCAGATGGGTGCATGAGCCCTCAACGACCAGGTACTCGGGCCGCAACGAGCGTGTCCCGTTGGCCGCATAATCCGGCTGCTGGTCTTTCTCTTCCGAATTCGGATCCCTCAATAGGCCCGCGTCATCGCTCAAATTGGCCAGCATCTCTTTGCTGCGCCGCAATACGAATACGAGCTTGCCACGCCATAACACTCGCAGCATTTCTCCGGGTTGCAGTGACCCTATGGGCACTTCAACCGGCGCACCCAGGGCCTGCGCTCGTGCGCTCGGCTTGAGTGAAGAAATGAAAGGAATTGCAGCAACACCTGCTCCGGCTACACCGGTAACAGCTGTGGCTACAGTAAGGAAATGACGCCTATTGCGATCAAGGTCGTCTTCAGTCATCAGGCACTCCCATACGCCGTACTTGTCACGGCCTGTTTTTTTTAGCGCTTTGTTGCTTAATATCGATACTGGTAGATTTGCAGCCGACTCGGTTTGCCGTCAGGATGACGGTAACCCCGGGACTCGATGCGGAACCACGGCGCATTATACACGGGGGCGGTCGTTTGTGGCTAGCCGCCAGCAATTGTCAGGGCAAATTACGGGGGCATCGCTTGTCCGGATTGAAATCAGCGCTCGTATTTCTATTCCAGTCGATCATTGTCGGGCTGGCGGTCGCTTTTATCGTGGTTTTGCTGCGCCCCGACCTGATGCCGGGCGTTACGGCCCCGCTTCAGCCTGCCAGTTTTGCCGACGCCGTGGACCAGAGTTCCGCTTCGGTTGCCAATATTTACACCAAACGCCTCGTCCAGGACCAGGTTTCCGGCACTGAAAGGACCCGATTCCGGGTAGAAACGAGTTTTGCCTCAGCGGTGATCATTGACCCGGAAGGTTACCTGGTCACGAACTACCATGTGGTTGCCACCGCTGCAGAAATTCGAGTCCAGCTGAGTGACGGCCGCATCACCGAACCGGAGACCGTGGGTGTCGACGCAGAAACGGACCTGGCTCTGCTGAAGATCGACCTTGGGACCCTGCCCGCCATCCAGCTGGGCCGATCGGATACTTTGCGTATCGGCGATGTGGTCCTGGCCATCGGCAATCCCTACGGACTGACGACTTCGGTTACACAGGGAATTGTGAGCGCGACCGGACGCGGACTTCTGAATCTCGTCACTTTCGAAAACTTCATTCAAACCGATGCCGCCATTAACGCCGGTAATTCGGGCGGCGCGCTGGTCAACAGCCTGGGCGAACTCGTCGGCATCAATACCGCGGTACTTGCCCAGGATATAGGGACCGAAGGCATCGGTTTTGCCATCCCCGTAGACCTGGTGCGGGGAGTTGTTGACCAGATCAAGCAGAACGGCCGTGTAGTGCGGGGTTATATGGGCTTGCTCCCGGACGACCTGACCAATTCCGAGCGTGCCTCAATGGGCATCGAAACGGGCAATGGCATCCTGCTGACCCAGGTCTATGAGGGGGGTCCGGCGGCAACGGCTGGTTTGCGCGCTGGCGATGTGATCCTCGAACTCAACGGCGAAGCCGTTTACTCGCAGCGCCAGGCCTTGCTCATTTCCGCCAGCACGCGCCCGGGAGACACAGTAGAGGTCGCGGGTATGAGGGACGGCGAGCGCTTCACGGCTACAGTCACGGCCGTCGAGCGGCCGGAAGACCCAAGATAGTCGTTCAAACCACCCGGCGTATTACCGCTCCGAGCTGACCGAGTTTTTCCTCAATGCGCTCATAGCCCCGGTCGACGTGATAAATGCGATCGACCAGCGTCTCTCCTTTTGCCGCGAGGCCGGCCAGCACCAGTCCGGCCGAGGCTCGAAGGTCCGTCGCCATCACGGGTGCCGCCGTTAGTCTCCTTACCCCGGTACATATCGCCGTGTGCCCTTCGATCTTGATATCTGCGCCCATGCGCTGCATTTCGAGCAGGTGCTGAAATCGATTTTCGAAGATAGTTTCGGTAACCGTAGCCACGCCGCTCGCAATGGTGTTCAGGGCGCAAAACTGCGCCTGCATGTCAGTCGGAAACGCAGGGTAAGGGGCCGTCCGGATATTGACGGATTTGGGTCGCCTGCCACGCATGTTGATATCGATCCAGTCAGCGCCGGTTTCGATAGCGGCCCCCGCTTCCTTGAGCTTGATAAGCACGGCCTCCAGCGTGTCCGGCGCCGCATTGACCGCCCGGATATGGCCGCCGGTCATCGCCGCTGCCACAAGATACGTCCCGGTTTCAATGCGATCCGGGAGAACCGAGTATTCCGTACCACTCAGGCTCTCGACGCCCTGGACAACAATAGTGCTGCTGCCTGCGCCTTGAATTTGGGCGCCCATGCCGATCAGGAAGTTCGCGAGGTCCAGCACTTCGGGCTCACGCGCAGCATTTTCGAGGACCGTCTCGCCCTCCGCCAGCACCGCAGCCATGAGCAGGTTTTCAGTACCGGTAACCGTGACAGTGTCAAAAACGATGTGCGCGCCCTGCAAACGATCGGCACGTGCTTTGATAAAACCGTCCTCAACGATGACTTCGGCTCCCATCGCTTGCAGACCGGCGACGTGCAAATTGACCGGACGCGCGCCGATAGCACAACCGCCGGGCAAGGACACGTCCGCCGCGCCAAATCGAGCCAGGAGTGGCCCGAGTACAAGTATCGATGCCCGCATCGTCTTGACGAGATCGTAGGGCGCTTCGAATTTGTTGACATTGCCAGCATCAATCTCGACCGTCAGGTTGTCGTCAACAGTCACCTCGACGCCCATCATCTGCAGTAATGACAGCATCGTGGTGACATCCTTGAGGTGCGGGACGTTCCGTATGGTTACCTTTTCCTGTGCCAGCAAGGTAGCGGCCAGAATTGGCAGGGCCGCGTTCTTGGCACCTGAAATCTTGACGGTTCCTGACAAAGTGGCGCCGCCGGTAATCAGTAGTTTGTCCACAGGCTCAGGCTCCGCCGGTCTTTTCGCGCCATTCGTCCGGCGTCAGCGCCGTGATTGAAAGCGCATGAATTTCATTCCCGACCAAAGGCCCGAGGCACTTGTAGATCATCTGGTGTCGCGCAAGCAGTCGCTTCCCGGCGAACTCTTCCGCCACCACCAGCGCTCCATAATGCGTGTTGTCATCCGATTCAACTTTGACGATCGCATCGCCAAAGCCGGCCTTGATTAGTTGAGTAATTTCCGAGGGATTCATGAATTTCGCCAGATTTGAAATGCGCAGACCGTCTGCTGATACAAAAGGGATGTACAGGGGCGCGCAGTGTAACGACAAACCGCGGCGGGTCCCACCGTAATTCGACGAACCTATTCTAACGCTTGTGCAGGATTGTGTATGATAGCCAGCCCGCAGCTTGCTGCAGACCGACAACAAGCCACTTACCTATTTGATGCTAGTCAATATTGAACTTTGGGATATCGGTCTCATCCTTGTCGGTTTGACAATCCTTGTCTGGGGCGCAGACCGATTCGTGCATGGTGCCGCAGCTACAGCTCGCAATCTCGGCGTGGCGCCGCTGATGATTGGCATGACCATTGTCGCCTTTGCGACATCGGCTCCGGAATTGCTGATCTCGGTCGTGGCGGCGGCCCGAGGGGAAACCGGGCTCGCCATCGGCAATGCGGTCGGGTCGAATATCGTCAATATCGGCCTGGTGCTCGGCGTCACCGCGATAGTACGGCCCATACCCTTGAAATCGGCGACGCTGCGACGTGAAATGCCTGCGCTACTTGCCGTTTCCCTTCTTACCGTTTCACTGTTCCTCGATACGCGCCTCAGCCGGCCCGATGGCCTTGTCCTGCTGGCCGGGCTGGTCATAGTCATGACATGGCTCGCTCGACTGGGCATGCGTTCGGCCGCCAACGATCCGATAAAGCTCGACTACGAAGCCGAGATTCCGGACAACGTCGGTACTACCGCTGCCATTGTCTGGATGGTTATCGGCCTTATCACCTTGCTGGTCGGCGCCAATTGGCTGGTCGATGGCTCCATTAGCATTGCGGAGGCTCTGGGTGTCAGTGAGGTTGTTATCGGTATCACGGTAGTTGCCATCGGCACCAGCCTGCCCGAACTGGCGGTGACTATTGTCAGTGCTCTGAAAGGCGAATACGGTCTGGCGCTGGGCAATATCGTTGGCTCCAACATTTTCAACCTGCTGGCCGTGCTGGGCGCGGCGGCGGCCATACATCCTGCGGCCGTTCACCCAAGTGTGCTCTCGCTGCACATTTTCGTGATGGTGGCTTTTACGCTGGTCCTTTTTGCGATGACTTACGACTACGACAACAAAGCCGAATTGTCGCGACTGGAAGGCATCGCGCTACTGATCGCCTACATCGCCTACGATTCGTATGTCGTATCACAAAACCTGTAGGCAAAACGGTTAGAATGGGGTCCTGATTCACCGCCGAGAATGTCCCTTGCCCGACAAACTGAATAAAGACGAAATTCTCGCGCTCGCTCGCAATGTCCTTACGATCGAGTCTCGCGCCGTGGATACTATGCGCGACCGGCTTAACGATGACTTCATCGCCGCCTGCGAGTTATGTCTTGCCACCCCCGGTCGCGTTGTTGTCAGTGGCATGGGGAAATCGGGGCACATCAGTAACAAGATCGCCGCGACACTTGCATCTACAGGTACGCCTGCTTTCTTCATGCATCCCGCAGAGGCAAGCCACGGCGATCTGGGCATGATCACCAGCCAGGACACCTTGCTTGCCGTTTCTTACTCGGGGGAGACGGCTGAGGTCGTGACTATCCTGCCCGTCGTTAAACGCCTGGGAGCGAGGCTCCTGACGATGACCGGCAACCCCAGGTCAACGCTGGCACTGGCTGCTGATGTGCACCTGGATGTCAGTGTCAGTGAGGAGGCCTGCCCACTCAATCTTGCACCCACAGCGAGCACGACGGCGACCCTCGCCATGGGCGACGCGCTGGCCGTCGCATTGCTCAAAAGCCGCGGCTTTACAGCCGAGGATTTCGCCCGCTCCCACCCGAGCGGCAGCCTCGGCAAACGGCTGTTGCTCCGGGTATCCGATGTCATGCGCAGTGGTGACAGGGTTCCCGCGGTTAAGGCCGACGTCAGCCTGCGCGATGGCCTGATGGAAATGACGGACAAGGGCCTCGGTATGACGGCGATCGTCGGCGAAGGCCTGCTGCTGGAAGGCATATTCACGGACGGTGATTTGCGCCGTGCGCTCGATAGCGGTGCCGACATTCATAAAACCAGGATCAGCGACGTCATGCACAAGAATTGCAAAACAACATCAGCCAACGTCCTGGCGGCGGAAGCAATGCGGATTCTTGAGGAAAACAAGATTACGTCTTTGCTGGTTACCGATGAAAATCGCCGGCTCATTGGTGCATTGAACATTCACGACCTGTTTCGTGAGGGTCTGCTGTGAGCGGTCGCACTCCAGGCGATATTCGTCTCGTCGCTTTCGATGTCGACGGAGTATTTACTGACGGTCGTATCCACCTTTCTGACGAAGGAATCGAGTCCAAGGCTTTTCACACCCAGGACGGATTCGGTGTCCGCAGTCTGATTGACGCTGGCATTACCATTGCAGTAATCAGCGGCCGCAAATCCGTCGCCGTCGAAAAGCGCATGGCGGAATTGGGCGTACGCCACGTCGTACAGGGCTGCAAGGACAAGGTCGCCGCCTTCGACAAAATCATATCCGGGCTTGGTATTGCACGCGAAGAATGTGCTTACGTGGGCGACGATATTCCGGACCTCGCACTGCTTGGTCACGTTGGCTATGCCATTGCTGTCGCGAACGCGGTACCCGCCGTGCACAGGCAATGCGATTTTTCGACATCGGCGGCAGGGGGTTTTGGAGCCGTGCGCGAAGTGTGCGACCTGATCTTGAGTGCCCGGAGCCAGAGCGATTGATGAACCCGCGCGCGATCATTTTCATCGTCGTACTTTTCGCCGGTGCAATAGCCAGCTGGTACCTGGCGGGCAGCCACAAGTCCGGAGACGAAGGTGCGCCGCCAGGCGATGCCGCGTACCAAGGGTACTACCTCAAGCAGGCGCGCATCCTGGGTACTGGCGAAAGCGGTTCATTGCTCTACGAAATTGACGCGGAACTGGCGGAACAGCAAGCTGACAATCGCATTGAATTTACCGACGTACGTATTCGCTACTCGCCGCAGAGTTCCGTCCCCTGGGTTGTCAACGCGGACAAAGCCACGATAAAAAACGACGACCCAAAGATTGCTCTGCGGGGGCATGTTCAGATTATCAACTCCGGGAGAGAAGACGACACGGAGATCCGGACACAGTACCTCGAACTCGACCCCGAGCGATTCATTGCTGATACGGATTCCCGGGTGCAGATTCGAATTGGGCACCGCAGCCTGACCGCGACAGGCATGCTAGCATCGCTGTACGATGACAAAATCGAACTCAAATCCAATGTTCGCGGCAAGATCGCACCGTAGAATGCAACAAAGAGTCGCGGGCATGCTCAGATTTTCCTACCTGAATATTTTCGGTCTCGCAGTGACGGCCCTGCTGCTGACACCGAGTGCCGAAGCGCAGGTAGTCGATCTCGATCGACTGCCGTGGACAATCGACTCCGAGACCATGGCCTTCGATGGCA
>JAOUNH010000049.1 GCA_029881055.1 Gammaproteobacteria bacterium | reverse complement strand
CACAGCGTGCAGCTTGTTGATGAGCGCGGCTAAAGCGCGCGGCCTGAGCCAGAGCGCTGCATCAATAACAAAAGCCGTCCTGGATTTCCCGGGACGGCTCTGGATATTGAATTGGTGGTGAAGGGTGGACTTGAACCACCGACCTACGGGTTATGAGTCCGTCGCTCTAACCAGCTGAGCTACATCACCTTTGGTGGGCCGCAGATTGTCCTTACGCACCTGCCGGGTGTCAAGGATTGCGGCGGCAGGTCTAGACGTTGAAGCGGAAATGCATGACGTCGCCTTCCTGGACAATATATTCCTTGCCTTCGAGCCTCAGCCGTCCGGCTTCTTTTGCGCCCTGCTCGCCTTTGCCGGCCACGAAATCGTCATAAGCGATCACTTCGGCCCGGATGAAACCCTTCTCGAAATCGGTGTGAATTTCGCCCGCTGCCTGCGGCGCGGTCGCACCGACCTTGGTCGTCCAGGCACGCACTTCTTTCACGCCCGCCGTGAAATAGGTCTGCAGGCCGAGCAGCGAATAACCATGACGGATGACGCGATCCAGTCCCGGCTCTTTAAAACCGAGGTCGGCTAAAAACTCGGCTTTATCCGCGTCGTCGAGCAGCGCGATTTCAGCTTCGATCGCGGCGCAGATGGCGACCACCTCGGCGCCTTCGCTCGCTGCGTATTTTCGCACTGCATCGAGGTGCGGATTATTCTCGAATCCGCCTTCATCGACATTCGCGATGTACATGACCGGCTTATCCGTAATCAGATGAACGCCCTGCAGGATCTTCGCTTGCAGGTCCGTCTTTTGCATGGCGCGAACCGGCAGCCCCTCGTCGAGCTGCGCCTTGATACCGGCCAGTGCATCGCGAAATGCGATCGCGTCCTTCTGCCCGGTCTTGGCCGCGCGTGATGCCTTGTCGTACTGCTTTTCGATGGACTCAAGATCCGCGAGAGCCAGCTCGGTGTTGATCGTCTCAATATCGTCGAGCGGATCAATCTTGCCGGCGACGTGCGTAACGTCATCATTCTCAAAACAACGCACGACGTGTGCAATTGCATTGGTCTCGCGAATATTGGCCAGGAACTGGTTGCCAAGTCCCTCGCCTTTCGACGCACCAGCAACAAGCCCGGCGATGTCAACGAACTCCATCGTCGTTGGCAGTATCTTCTGCGGTTTCACAATGTCCGCAAGTACCTGCAGCCGCGGATCCGGCACCGGTACGATTCCAACATTCGGTTCGATCGTGCAGAACGGATAGTTTTCGGCCGCGATCTCCGCTGCGGTCAATGCATTAAACAGGGTGGATTTGCCAACGTTCGGCAGGCCGACGATGCCACAGGTAATTGCCATGCTTGCTTACTCTTTTGTATGCAGCGCTTTGGTTGCTGCGTTGAGGCCTTCGTCGATCAGCATAGGCATGATCTTGACGGCCTCACTAATATTCTCTTCGATCGCACGCTCGACATCGGCCGAACCGCGTTTCAATACGTAATCAGTAACCAGGTTCTTGTCACCGGGGTGCCCGACGCCGAGTCGCAGGCGAACGAAATCCGGTCCGCAGTGCTGGATGATGTCGCGGAGGCCGTTGTGCCCTCCGTGGCCACCGCCCATTTTCAGCCGCGTGGTTCCCGGCGGCAGATCGATTTCGTCATGAGCCACCAGCAGGTTCCCGACGCCCAGCCTGTAGTAGTCGATGACGCTGCGTATCGGGCCACCGCTGAGATTCATGAAGCTCTGCGGTTTGACGAGCCAGATTTCCTCGCCCTGCAAATCAATTTTGCAGCAATCCGCATCGAACTTTTTGTCGTAGCGAAAGCTGCCGCCGTATTCTTTCGCCAGCGCATCGACGAACCAGAACCCGGCGTTGTGCAATGTACGCTCGTATTTCTCCCCCGGGTTTCCGAGGCCAGCAATAATTCGGATCGAGTTCGACATGGCGTGGCAATCTTAAACAAAAAGACCGCCAGGTGGCGGTCTTTTCATCAGGCATCGACTGATACTAGTCTTTCTCGGGCGCTTCTGGCGCAACTTCGGCCGCTGCCTCAGGAGCTGCAGCTGCTTCTTCTTCGACCGGCGCCGCTTTGATCACATGGATCGAAACGATAGCGTGGTCGTGCTCCTCGCCCTGCGCCAACATCGGAATCTCGACGCCTTCCGGCAACTTGATATCCGAGAGGTACATCATCTGGTCAAGTTCCAGTTCGGCGATATCGACTTCGAGGAATTCCGGAAGGTATTTCGGCAGACAGGAAACTTCGACGTCATTCATCAGGTGAGATACTGCGCCACCGCCCTGCTTTACGCCGACTGCGATAGTTTCGTTAATAAAGTGCAGCGGTACGTTCATCCTGATTTCCACGTCGTCAACGACCCTTTGGAAATCCATGTGCATGATGATGGGCTTCGCGGGATGGCGTTGCAGATCCTTGAGGATCGCCGCCTGGCTCTTGTCACCCACCTGGATGTTCAGAATGCTTGAGTAGAATGCTTCGTTTTCGAGCTTCTTCAGCACCTTGTGCTGTTCAAACATGAGCGCGCGTGGCGGACGTCCGCCACCGTAGATGATTGCTGGAACTTTACCCGTTTGACGCAGGCGGCGGCTCGCACCTTTCCCCTGATCTTCCCGGAATTCCGCAATCAGATCGAATTGGTCTTTCATGACTGATCTCCAATAACTGATTGATTTATTTTATATTTTTCTGCGAAGGAGGCAGAAAACAAAACGCGCGGATCGCGACCAATCCACGCGAGGCCGCGCATAGTAACCGGGGTCAGAGCCCTTTTCAAGGAAAAGGGCTCTGACCCCTTTTGACGCTGGCCCCTTTTGACGAAAAGGGCTCTGACCCCTTTGGTGGGCTAGTCGACGTAGAGCGAGCTGACCGACTCGTCGTCGGAGATACGCCGCATGGTTTCCGCCAGGAGTTCGGCGGTTGAGAGCTGGCGGATCTTTGTGCAGGCCTGGGCTTCCTCGTTCAACGGGATCGTGTCAGTGACGACGACCTCATTCAGTGCCGACTGCGCGATTCGGCTGACGGCCGGCCCGGACAGGACCGCGTGAGTGATGTAGGCCGAGACGCTGGCAGCGCCGTGATCTTTCAGGGCACCCGCCGCATGGCACAAGGTGCCGGCGGTATCGACCATGTCATCGATCATGACGCAGTTCTTGCCCTTGACGTTGCCGATGATATTCATGACTTCGGACTGGTTGGCCTTGTCACGACGTTTGTCGATGATCACGAGTTCGGCATCGCCGAGGCGCTTTGCCAGGGCGCGTGCACGAACAACGCCGCCGACATCCGGAGATACAACCACCATGTTCTTGTACTTCTGCTTCCAGACGTCGCCCAGTAACAGCGGTGAGGCATAGACATTGTCCACCGCGACATCGAAAAATCCTGTGATCTGATCGGCGTGCAAATCGACCGTGAGTACACGGTCCACGCCCGCCGTACCGAACATCTTCGCAACCAGCTTGGCCGTAATGGGCACACGCGATGACCGCGGACGACGATCCTGCCGCGCGAATCCGAAATACGGCACGACAGCCGTGATGCGTGCGGCCGAGGCGCGCTTGACCGCGTCGACCATCACCAGCAATTCCATGAGGTTTTCAGCCGCCGGAGGGCAGGTCGGTTGAATGATAAAGGTCTCGCGACCACGGATATTCTCAAGAATTTCGACGTTGAACTCGCCGTCAGAGAATCGACCTACGTGCGCTCGCGCCAGTGGCAGTCGCAAGCAGCGTGCGATGTCCTGTGCAAGTTGCGGGTGGGCATTGCCCGTAAAAACCGCGGTAGTTGCCAGATCCACGTTGCCTCCTTCGGTGAGAGATGGCTGGGGAGGCAGGATTCGAACCTGCGGTACACGGGATCAAAACCCGATGCCTTACCGCTTGGCTACTCCCCAACTGTGTGGCGTCAAAATAATTCGGGCGTAGTGTGCTGTCACACCCCGCCGCTGTCAAACCCGATGCGCCATCCCCTGCAAAGGGGTCAGAGCCCTTTTTCGAAAAGGGCTCTGACCCCTTTGCAGGGCTCGTTTGGAAAAGGGCTCTGACCCCTTTGGAGGGGCGGCGTGCTTAGTCGAAGAAGGACCAGGTATCGATCACCATGCGGACGCGGGTATCCGGGTTGATTGCGGTCAGGGTGTGTGGCAACGACTGTCCGGCGCTTTCTTTGTAGCGAGAAATCGTTACCTGCCAGTTGCCTTGTTCGAGACTCGCCAGTCGGCCGTCGTCATCCAGTGCCGTTGTTGCCGCTCGATCGGGATCCGGGATGCCGAGCGCCCAGTAGCGCAGGCTCGACACGGGAATCGTCCAGCCATAACGGTAGTAAAGTTCGATTTCCGGGTCGACCAGGAGCGTTTCGACGCCGTCCTTGTCCGTCAGGACGATGGTCTGGTCATCGCCCTCAATCCTTACGGTACCGACGCCGAGCGGGCCGCCGACCGTTGCGGAGAATTCGTCCCCGGTCTGCGTCCACCTGAATTTGCCGTTGAATCCCTCATCGCCCGCCTTGATCGCGATGCGGCCCTTGAATTCCCAGCTCGATAGTTTGCTGAGCACTTCCTGTCGACGTTCCCAGCTCGACAGTTCAGGCAGGTCAATTACCGGTCGGGAGCTCGCGCAGCCCGAGACAGTGACCAGGATCGCGGCCAGCGTAGCCAGCGACCGTGCCCAACTGTCACGGCGTCTCTGCAAAATATCGCTCGCGAACATTCTTCAGCAAATCATTATCAGGATAGTTCTTCTCGGCAGACTGCAGCACCTTGAGCGCTTCATCGTGTCGATCCAGTTCCGCAAGGACCTCAACTATGTGTGATGCCACTTCAGGATCATCCATGCGGTCGTAGGCGCGCTGCAATTCCTGCAAAGCATCTTCATGCTGGCCAAGCTTGTACAAGACCCAACCCAGGCTGTCGATAATCGCCGGATTTTTGGGATCGATCGCCAGTGCCTTACGGATGAGGGTCTCGGCCTCGGCAAAATTCTCCGTCCTGTCGGCGAGCGTGTAGCCCAGCGCGTTCAGGGATATGGAACTGTCCGGCCAGCGAGCGACCGCATTGCGATACTCGGCGATCGACTCATCCAGCTTGCCGATGCGCAACAAGAGCTCCGCACGACCCAGGACCAGGTTCTCGCTATCCGGCCGGAACTCTATCGCTTTGTCATACAGCGCCAGACCTTCGTCGTAGCGATCCAGGGACACGAACAACTGGGCCTTCAAAGCCACGACATCCACAGCGTTGCCCGGCGATGATTCCGCGAAACTGTCGAGTAACTCGAAAGCGCCATCAACGTCGTCGAGCTGATGGGCGAGCAAGGCGCTCGCCCGGCGTTGCGAAAACAGGGTATTCGAACCGTAGCGAACCTCCCGGTACAACCGCACGGCACGTTCGTAATGTTCGCGGTAATCCGAAATTCGCGCCAGGTAATAAAGCGCATCCATCCGGTATTCCCCGGACGCCAGCAGGTCCTGGAAATCGTCCCAGGCCGCATCCAGACGCTCCAGTCGGAAATTGATAATCGCCATCAGGCGCAGCGCATCCAGGCGGTTGCTCTGGTCCAGCAGCACCTGGTTGACCTGGCTCAAGGCATCGTCGTCGCGGCCGGCCAGCATATACATGAGCGCCAGTTCCATGCGCGCGTCAGGATCGGGGTTCGGGCTGTCGCCGATCAGGTGCGCCAGGTACTCGATCGCCTGATCCTGCTCGCCTTCAAACATGAGTGCCCGGGCGTACAGCAGTTTTGGCCGCACATAGTCCGGTTCGATCTCCATGGATCGTAGCGCCCGTTCCTTCGCGTATTCGGAATCACCAGCCTGCAAAGCCGTGACGGCCACAGCGTAATGCGCCATCGCTGAATTCCGGTACGGCTTCGCCAGTGAACGCATGAGCTTATCGGCGCGTTCAGGCTCATCTTCGTCGGACAGGTAGCTGATCAGTGACAGCAAGCGTTTGCCCGGATCGTCGGGATCCGCCTTAATGAGGCGCTCGAATTGCCGCCGCGCATTGCGCAGGTCATCCACGCGAAAATACAGTTGGCCCAGGAACGCGCGCGCCTCTTCGTTCTCCTCATCGAGCTTGACCCAGCGCTTGGCAGCAAGCAAAGCCTCGTCATTGAATCGATAGGAAAATCCCAGTCGGGTCGCTTTGCGGGCCAGTTCGACGCTGTCACTGAGTTCTGCAGCCTTCCGGTATTCCGTTGCTGCCGTCAGGTATTCATCTCGCTGCAGTGCGATTTCCGCCTGCAGAATATGTGCACTGGCATCCGACGGCCCTTCCTCACCGGCATGGGCCAGCGAAAAATTCAGGGTACCGGTCAGAATTAGTAGCGATATCAGCGTGCTTGCTGGCTGCCAGCGGCAGTTTTCTAGCATAAATATTTCGTCCGTTTAATACAGAGACAAGGAACTGGCGGTTGAGTTCGCATATGATACGAACTCCGTAATCCTAAGGTGCCGGCTTGGCACCGCCAAAAATGTAATGCCGCTGCAAATACTCGGGCTGAACCATAACACGGCACCTGTCGAAATTCGCGAGCAAGTCGTCTTCTCGGGAGACGATATTGCACGTGCGCTCGTCCGTATGGCAGCCCTGCCGGGCGTCGACGAAGCGGTGTTGCTCTCGACCTGCAACCGGACCGAATTTTATGTCATTGCGGACGATGAAGGCCGCAGCCAGTTGCGGACCTGGTTACTCGACGATCGCAATCTTGACGCGTCTTTCGGCGAAACCCTGTTTACGCTGGACGACGCGGCCGCCATACGCCATATATTCAGGGTCGCCTGCGGCCTGGACTCGATGATCCTCGGCGAGCCACAGATCCTGGGGCAGCTGAAAGACGCTTTTCGCATTGCGCAGGAGGCCGGGACACTGGGCCACCAACTGGGCCGGCTGATGCAGCATACCTTTGCCGTCGCCAAGAAAATTCGCACGGACACCGAGATTGGCGCAAGCCCGGTTTCGGTCGCGTCTGCGGCGGTTAGCCTGGCCAATCAGTTCTTTGCGGGCTTCAAGAAACACACGGCACTGCTGGTTGGCGCGGGCACCACAGTCGAATTATTGGCCAAACACCTGTCGAGCCGCGGCATCGGCAGGCTGTTCGTCGCGAACCGCAACGTCGAGCGGGCCAGGGAGCTCGCCGGCCATTACGGCGGCTTTGCTCTGCCACTCACCGAGATCGAGGGCACCCTTCCCGAAGCGGATATCCTGATCTGCTCGACAGCGAGCCCGGACCCGGTAATTCGGGTGCATCACATGGAAGCCGCGATCAAAGCGCGTAAACGCAAGCCCATATTCGCCGTCGATATCGCGGTCCCACGCGATATCGAGCCAGGTGTCGGCGACCTCGAGGACGTGTTCCTCTATACGATCGATGACCTCAATAAAGTCATCCAACAAGGACAGGGCAGCCGTGAGGCCGCCGCTATCGAAGCGGACAAATTGCTGGATGAGGAGATTCATCGATACCAGAACATCGAGCGCTCGAAACAGGTCGTACCGGTCATCGCTGCATTGCGCGAACAGAGCCAGACGATTAGAGATGCCGTAAACGCAATGGCCTTGAAACGTCTTGCCCGCGGAGAATCGCCACACGATGCGATCGAGTACGCAACAGCAGCGTTAATGAAAAAGATGCTGCACGCACCGAGCGTTTCCTTGCGCAGGGCCGGTGAGGAAGCGAATGAGGATCTCATCGAAGCCGCTCGCAGATTGTTTGACCTCAACACGGATGACGAGGCTTAAGAATTGAAAGAGTCCATACGATTCAAGCTTGAATCCGTGAGTGATCGATTCGAGGAACTGGCAGGGCTGCTTTCCGATCCGGACGTGATCGGGAACCAGAACCAGTTTCGCGAATTGTCGAAGGAGTACGCGCGCGTCGAGCCCGTTATTGCGCTATTCAAGCAGTACCAAAAGCTGAGTGCCGATATCGCGGCGGCCGAGGAAATGGCCAGCGACGCCGACAGCGAAATTCGCGAAATGGGACGGGAAGAGCTGGAAAACCTGACGGAGCGACAGGAAATAGCGTTGGCGCAACTGCAGAAGTCGTTGATTCCGCCCGATCCGCATGACGACGCCAACGTCTTTCTCGAAATTCGGGCAGGCACCGGCGGTGACGAAGCGGCGATATTCGCAGGCGACCTGTTTCGAATGTACTCACGCTACGCCGAAACCACGGGCTGGTCACTGGAGATCGTATCCGCCAGAGAAGGCGAACATGGCGGCTACAAGGAAATCATCAGCCGCATTTCGGGCAACAGCATTTACGCCAACCTCAAATTCGAGTCGGGTGCCCATCGCGTGCAACGTGTGCCGGAAACGGAATCCCAGGGTCGTATACACACCTCGGCCTGCACAGTAGCCGTGCTGCCGGAGCCCGACGAAATCGAGGCGGTCGACATCAACCCTGCCGACCTGCGAGTGGACACTTACCGCGCGTCCGGCGCCGGCGGACAACACATCAACAAAACCGACTCCGCGGTGCGATTGACGCACCTTCCGTCGGGCATTGTCGTTGAGTGCCAGGACGAACGATCGCAACATAAGAACCGTGCCCGGGCGATGTCGCTGCTGCAGGCGCGATTACTGGATGCGCAGGTCTCCGAACAGCAGGCTGAACATGCCGCCACGCGAAAGTTGCTGGTCGGCACCGGCGACCGGAGTGAACGCATTCGCACGTATAACTACCCGCAGGGCCGCGTTACCGATCACCGTATCAACCTCACGCTTTACAAGCTTGACGAGATACTCGGTGGTGGCCTTGATCAACTCATCGAGCCCCTGGTGAATGAATACCAGGCCGATCAACTGGCTGCCCTAAGCGGATAAGCATGTCGAAATCGATTCGCGACCTCACATTTTTTGACGAGAATACGGCAGAGTTTTCGGAGCACCTGACGGCAGTGGACAAGTGCGTTGTCGGGCAACCCATGCAGAGAACCTGGAATCACTTTTCGAGCGATGACCAGAAATGTTTTGCGGGGATTTGGGAAGCCGAACCCGGCTGCTGGAAAATCAACTACACAGAAAACGAGTTCTGCCAGATCCAGAGTGGCAAATCGATTTTGAGAGATGCGGCGGGAAACGAACGCCCCTTGAGCGCTGGCGACAACTTCACCATTCCCGCTGGATTCAGAGGTGAGTGGGAGGTGCTGGAGACCACCCGCAAGATTTACGTCATCTACGAACCTGGCAACTAGGGAGACTCTGTCCCGGATTTTTCTCGAGCTCTTCTTCCTCGTAAACATGCGACACGGTCTGTGTTGTTGCCAAAGCATCGCCGAATGAGATCGAATGATCGGGCTCCTTCCGCGACGAGCGCAGCCACCGGCCAACAATGTAAATTGCCAGCAATGCATGGGCAAAAGCGGAGAACATAAACAGTTCTCCCGGATTGCGTAGCGTTATCCATACCGACGCAATAAAGGGCCCGAGGATTGCACCGATTCCGTACATCAGCAGCAAACCACTCGAGACAGTTACGTACTCGTGGATTTCAGCACGATCATTAGCGTAAGCGACGGCAATTGTGTACAGCGGAAACGCCAGTGCGCCCCATGCGGCGGCGAATAAATTCGCCTGCAAAAACGTGAGGTCCGGCGCCATGTAGGACATCGCGAATCCAACCGCACAGCCCCCGGCGGTAATCATTGCCAGCACGCCGCGACGGCTGAAGCGGTCGGACAACAGGCCCAGGGGCCACTGCGAAATGGCACCGCCGACGACCGCGGAGGTCATGAACCAGGCGGCCAACGCGGTGCCCGATGAGATGCTGGACGTGAATACGGGTGCCATCGCCCAAAATGATCCGTTCGCGAGTCCCGAGACAAGACTGCCGAACGCGCCCGACGGCGAAATCTCAAACAAGCGCCGCAGATTGATGGTTCCCTTATTCGGCTGCTCGGGCGTCGGCGACGTCGAAAGCGCAACCGGCAAGGCGCTGATCGATACGAGTATCGACGCAATGATGAAGAGCTGCAGATCCGCGGGATCGTACAAGAGCGTCAGCATCTGGCCAATCGCAAGCACCGTGAGAGTGATCATCGCGTAAGTCGAAAAGATGATGCCCCGGGTTTCGTTCGTGGAGCGGTCATTGAGCCAGCTCTCGATAACCACGTACAGCACAGCGAAACAGAAACCGGTCATGAAGCGCAACACGCTCCAGGCCAGCGGATGCACGAACAGCGCATGTACCAATGGGGATGCGGACGCCAGCGCGCCCATCGCGAGGAATACGCGTACATGACCGACGCGACGGACCAGTTCACCTCCCTGCAGGCAACCGAGCGTAAAGCCAATAAAATAGGCGGCACCCATGGCGCCAATCGCGAGGGCAGGAAAGTTTTCCAAAGTTGCACGGACAGGCAGCAAGGTACCCTGCAAACCTTGGCCGGTAAGCAAAATGGAAACGCTGATGAGCAGCGCGGCAACGGGCGCGAGTGTTTTTTTCATGACAATCCAGACCAGACGGCGCCAAGTCTAGCTGAATTGTGACCTCAATTCTTAATGATCGATGGTCAGCCCGATACTCGAATCGAATTCTTCTTCATCGTAATCATCGAAGTCGTCGAAATCGTCGAAATCGTCGTCATCATCGTAATCGTCCCCCGGATCACGATCTCCAGGACCTCTTGAGATTCGATGCTTTGCGTAACGCATTTCCTCCCTTTTTTGCTCCTGCATTATTCTTCGTACAGCCAGACTATCCGAGAATTCATAGCCATCGGCATCGTCGTAAGGGGTGCGCATTCTGAGTGCTCCTGTCGTAAATGTTGCTAGTTCTGGGAAAAATAGGGTAATGCCCATGGCGACACGATTCGCTTGCGTCGATGCGCGTTGAATTCGTCATTGAGTCGCTCATGGGCGAACGTAAGGATCCGCCAACAAGCCTCGACTTCAGCCTTGTCGCGCGGCAAATAAACCAGCACGCGTTTCGCCTGCAGCTGACCCCAGCCGTTGGCAACGATAGCTTCCTTGTCAGTATCGCTGAGCCCAAAAATCTCGATGCCATCGTTATTGATGCTGCAGAATCGAACCGGAATCAGCGGTTTCCTGGTGCTCCCGGGATCCGGCTGCAAAAAGACATTGACGCTGAAGTGAGTTTGGTCGACGACCTTGTCGACTGTTAGGATTCCGGGGAGATCAGCAATTCGCGCGGCGAGCGCGAGTCGGGGAAGGCAGCCTTCCGAGGGCGAGTTTCCGTCCCCAATTCTGGTTGGAAGCAAGAGGCGTCGCACGTGATCTGCGGCTGTTGCCATAACGTTACTCCAGAGGAACCAGTACGTTTCGGCAAAAGTATCTACCAATTTGATTCTATGTCAAGTATTTTGATATCAAACTAAATATGAGTTTTTCAAATATGCATAACGACCCGGTTGACGACATTCTGGAGCAATGGTCAGAGGAGCGGCCTGAGCTCGACACCGCGAGCCTGGGCGTAGTCATCAGAGTTATGAGCCTGTACAAGGATTTTTATCGCCAGGCGACCAATGCGCTCGAAGAGTTGCATCTCGAACTGTTCGAGTACGACGTGTTGTCTGCATTGCGGCGGCAGGGACGACCCTACTCTTTGCCTGCGACACGTCTCGCAAAACAATCCGACTTGAGCAACGGTGCGATGACCAATCGTGTCGACAAACTCGAAGCGAAGGGACTGGTTCGGCGAAGGCCCGACGACAACGATCGCCGCGGCGTCATCGTTACACTCACGACCAAGGGCAAGAATATTATCGACAAGGCCATCCAGTATCGTCTGGATGTTGCGGATGGCAGCCTTGGCGGCATCACCAAAAAGGAACGCAAGGAACTTGCCGCCTTGCTGCGCAAAGTACGACTAACCGCGGTAGGCGATCGAAAAAGCGTTCGAAATTGATTACATCTGCCGACGCAGATAGTTCAGCACGTCGGCCCGTGTGATCAGCCCGATAAACGCGTCACCATCCATGATTGCTGCGTACGGCTGCACTCGCAGCATTGCGACGAGGTTGTTCAGGCTTGCGGTTTTATCGAGCTTGATGAAGGCGGACTCCATGGCATCCTGGACCAGTGCCGTCATCAGTTCCGGTTTGCCGTACACGAATTGAATGATCGCATCCTCGGTGACGACGCCGACCAAGACTCCCTCGTCCATCACCGGCAATTGTGAGAAGCCGGCATTACGTAATCGATTGTGCGCTGTAGTCAGTACATCAGTCGGCCCGACGGTCACGGTCGCTCTTTCACCGTGCGGGCGTCCAACGAGGTCACGCAGGTCGCCGAATTTTTCACGCTCGATAAAACCCTGGTCTTCCATCCAGAAATCGTTAAAAAGTTTCGACAGGTACTTATTGCCCGTGTCGCACGCGAAAGTTACCACCGTCTTCGCGGCCGTTTGCTCGCGGCAGTATTTCAGCGCTGCTGCAAGACAAGTACCGGACGACGAGCCGGCCAGAACCCCTTCCATCTTCAGCAATTCGCGCGCAGCCGCAAAAGATTCAGCGTCGGAAATTGCATAAGCCCTGGTCACTTTGCTGAAATCGGCAATGTCCGGAATGAAGTCTTCGCCGATGCCTTCAACCAGCCAGCTACCACCCGTTCCGAGCTCACCCTTATTAATATAGTCCGTCAGTACCGAACCCACGGGGTCCGCCAGGATCATCTCGACCTGCGGCGCATGTTCTTCGAGGTATTTCCCGATACCGCTGACCGTACCGCTTGAACCCACACCGAGTACGATCGCGTCGAGTTCACCACCCATCTGTTCGACGATCTCCGGCGCCGTCGTCATTTCATGAGCGAGCGGATTGTCCGGATTGCCAAACTGGTTGATGAAATAAGCGCCCCGCTCGTCCGCTATTTTCCTGCCGAGATCCTGGTAGTACTCGGGATGACCACGGCCCACATCGGATCGCGTCAATACCACCTCCGCGCCCATGGCCCGCAGGTTGAATATCTTTTCCTGGCTCATCTTGTCAGGCAGCACCAGTACGAGGTGATATCCCTTCTGGGCCGCGACCAACGCGAGCCCGATCCCGGTGTTGCCCGCCGTCGCCTCGACCAGCGTGTCACCCGGCTTGATATCGCCGCGCCGCTCCGCCTGCTCGATCATCGAGATGCCGATACGGTCCTTGATCGAGCCACCCGGATTCATGAGTTCGAGCTTGAGGAACAGCCGGCAGGGGCCGGTATCGATATGGGTCAGTTCCAACATCGGCGTTTTGCCGACCATATCGAGAATGTTGGAATACACGTTCATAGGCACATCAGTTACATTGGTAATTTTCGGCGAGTGTACACTTAGATGAGACTGGATGCTGCAATCGCAGACGCTGCCGAACGCTTGTCGCGTGTCAGCGATTCCGCGCGCCTCGATGCCGAGATTCTGCTCTGCCAGACGATCGACATGCCCCGCAGTTACCTGTTCGCGCATCCCGAAGATGTGCTCGACGAACTGACGCGAGATCGATTCGAAACGCTGATGCTGCGCCGGTTGAACGGCGAACCGATGTCCTACATTACCGGCACGCGGGAATTCTGGTCGCACGAACTGCTCGTCAGTCCGGCCACGCTCGTGCCGAGACCCGAGACTGAATTATTGGTGGAACTGGCGCTCCGGGAAATCCCGCGCAACGCTGAATGGCAGATACTGGATCTCGGTACCGGCAGCGGCGCAGTCGCGATCGCGATCGCCGGCGAACGCCTGATGTGCAAAATTACGGCAACGGACATCAGTCCTGATGCACTGGCCGTCGCGAGAGAGAATGTTCGCCATGCCCAGATGTCGAACATCACTCTTCTCGAGGGCAGCTGGATCGCGCCAGTCGCCGGCAGCAAGTTCGAGCTCATAGTCTCGAACCCGCCTTACGTGCGGGACGACGATGAGGCCCTGAAAAACCTTGGCTACGAACCACTATCCGCGCTCGCGGCCGGCAAAGACGGTCTCCGGGACATACGGACACTGGCGTCCGGCGCTGGCGGGATTCTCGTGCCCGGAGGCTGGCTCATGCTGGAACACGGAGCCGACCAGGCAAAGGATGTCGCGGCAATTCTGCAGGCGAGCGGCTGGTCCGGGATTGCGTGCCATAATGACCTCGCTGGCAAGCCTCGCGTGACAGTGGCTCGCTGGGATGGTAAACAGGCGCCCTCATAAATTAATTGCGAGACGACATGATCACGATCAAGACCAATCACGGCGATATCGGCGTCGAACTCTTCGAGGAAAAGGCACCGATATCCTGCGAGAATTTTCGCCAGTACGTCAAAGACGGGCACTTCGACGGCACGATATTTCACCGTGTGATACCGAATTTTATGATTCAGGGCGGCGGCATGGACGAAAACATGAAATCCCTGCCAACCCGCGCACCGATCAAGAACGAAGCCGACAATGGCGAGAAGAACGAGCGCGGTACGCTGGCGATGGCGCGAACGGGCATCGTTGACAGTGCAACGTCACAGTTCTTCATTAACCTGAACAACAACGATTTCCTGAACCATGGCGGGCGTGATTTCGGCTACGCCGTTTTTGGCCGCGTCTCCTCAGGCATGGATGTTGTCGATGCGATTGCGAAAGTCCGGACCGGCAATAACGGCGGTCATCAGGACGTGCCCGTGGAAGCTGTGACCATCATTGCAGTGACGATAGCCGAGTAACGCAAGTGCAAAGCGGCCTGATACCGGAATGATCAGAGCACTTCAGGCCGCCGCTGTACTTACTATCGTATTTTCGTTTGCGACCGGGCTCGATATTCGTCACCACAGTATCGAGCTCTTTTCGCATTTTCGCCTGCAGTACTTTGCTGTATCCGTACTGCTGCTGATCGCGTTTGCTTTTCTGCTGCACTACGCCTGGGTCGCAGCGCTCGTTGTGACGGTCCTTTTCAACGCGAGCTTCGTGCTGCCCTGGTATATCAGCGATGTCCCAACAGCAAAGGGCACTCCGCTTAAACTGCTGCATGCCAACGTTTGGTCGGGCAATGGCCAGTACGATCGCTTGATTGCGCTGGTAGAGCTCGAGCAACCGGACCTCGTTTTTCTACAGGAAGTCACGCCCGAATGGCTCGCGGGAACCAAGCCGTTGCTTGAGGATTACCCGTACACCTACTCTGAACCAAGCGCCGGGAATTTCGGCATCGCGGTTTTCTCAAGAATTCCTTTTACAAAGGTCGGGCATGTCGACAGTCCGCCCCTGGCGTATCCGACCCTGGTA
>JAOUNH010000048.1 GCA_029881055.1 Gammaproteobacteria bacterium | reverse complement strand
AGCGCGACGGCCGGCATAGTCTCGGCCACACAACGGTCGACCAGTCCGGGAATCCGAACTGTACTGTCTACCAGCGAGTACTCGCTGTGCACGTGCAGATGGACGAAACCCGCGCTCACAGGCAAGCCGCCCTGACGGGCGCGAAAGTCCGTCGATGTTCACAACAGGGCCCGAATTCGCGCAGCTTTTCACGATGCACCTCGGTGCCATAGCCTTTGTGCCGCGCGAATTCGTAATGTGGATAAATCTCGTGCAGTGCGATCATCATGCGATCACGTGTCGTTTTGGCAATGATGGAAGCTGCACTAATGGCGGGCACGAGATCGTCACCGCCAATGACAGCCTGCCCCGAGAGTGTCCCTCTGTCGAAGCAAAGATTTGGCAGGCGATTGCCATCAATCTGCACGCGGTCGGGAAAGACAGCGAGGCCAATAATTGCGCGGCGCATCGCCAGCAGCGTCGCGGCGAGTATATTGATTGCATCAATTTCAGCCGGATCGGCCCAGGCGACGGACCAGGCCAGCGCATGTTCCCGGATTTGCCCGGCAAGCTCGTCCCGGCGTTTCGCGGTTAGTTTCTTGGAGTCTGCCAGCCCACGGATCGGTGCGCGCGGATCCAGCACGACGGCCGACGCGACAACGGGACCGGCAAGCGGACCGCGGCCGGCCTCGTCGACGCCAGCCACCAGGCCGTCAAATTTGAATAATTCTGCCTGTTGCATTTCCTGACCAGGGCCTGTTAACAATTAGCCGATCGCCGCAGCGGCGGCCATTTTTTCGCCGGGCAAGGCGCGGCGAGTGCGGCGTAGCACCGCTACGTAAGCGAGCCGCAACGCAGCCTGACGATAAAATGGCCCCGCCCCGCTGGGTTGCGCCCAAGATTCCCTCAGGCTGCGTTGCTCGTCGTTCATTTGGAATAAACAAACTTCTCTCCTCGCGCCTTGCCTGAGCAAATTTTGGGCCGCAATGCGACGACCGGCTAATTGTTAACAGGCCCTAGTGATTTGCCAGCTCGATCACAGCGTCGGCTGCTCGCTGGTCCGTGTTTTGTGCCAGCTCGACCCGCAGTCTAGCAAATCTGTCGCTGATCATTCGCCTCCGATCCGGGTCATCGAGCAGAGCTATGATTTCCCTGGCGATTGGCTCCGGCTGTGCCTGATCCTGCAGGAATTCCGGTACCAGTGGCGTATCCATCAGCAAATTCGGAAGCGTGACATGGGTCAGTTTGAGGAACTTCAGGCCAACGACGATGGCGTATGTAATACGGCCCAGGCGATACGCGGCGACCGTCGGTTTGGCCAGCAGCGCCGACTCCAGCGCCGCGGTTCCTGAGGCCAATAGCACGACGTCAGCCGCGATCATCGCGCGCTCCGAGTCACCATCGAGCAGTACGAAATTGTCCCGCATGCCAGCCGCAGCAATCCGGGCTTCAATCGCCGGCCGCAGCGCCGCACTTGCGACCGGCGTTACGAATTGCACGCTGCGCCGGGACTGTGCGACCCGGGCCGCCGCCGCGATCAGTATATCGCCGAGCATTTTGATCTCGCTCGCGCGGCTGCCGGGCAATACGGCAACGACTTCATCGGCGGTCAAGCCCAGCGCTTTGCGGGTCGCTAACCTGTCGATCGTCACGGGAATGTTGTCAGCTCTCGGATGTCCCACGAATCGTGCATCGACATTCGCCGCTTCATAAAGCGCCTTTTCAAACGGCAACAGGCACAGCACGCAATCAGCAGCGGCGGCGACGGTCTTGATTCTTCCGGGACGCCAGGCCCAGATCGAAGGACTGACGTAGTGCACCGTCCTGATCCCGGCTGCGCGCAATTTCTTTTCAAGGCCGAAATTGAAGTCCGGTGCGTCGATACCGACAAAGACGTCCGGCGGTGCCTGCCGCCACCGCTTCACCAGGCTTCTGCGCAAGCGAAGCAGGCGTGGCAAGTGCTTCAGTGGCTCAATCAGGCCGAATACAGCGAGGGAAGCGGCAGGCTCCCACTGCTCACAACCGGCCGCCCGCATCAGTGGCCCCGCGACGCCTTCGAACGTGGCCTCGGGATGACGGCTCCGCAATGCGCGTATGAGCCCCGCACCCAGCACGTCGCCGGATGACTCACCCGCGACCAGCCCAATCTTCATTCCTAGCGGACGATGCCGCGTTCGGACGAACGCAGTGACTCAAGAAACAGCAGTAATTCCGGTTGCGCGGCCACTAGCGCTTCGATCTGCGCGATGGCTTCATCGAGCTTCAGACCCTTGCGATAAACGAGGCGATAAGCATTTTTAATATTGCGAATCTGTTCGGTGGAAAAACCACGACGCTTCAAACCTTCGCTGTTGATGCCCTTGGGAATTGCAGGCTGCTCGGAAACCAGTGTGTAGGCAGGCACGTCACGGTTGGTTCCCGCGTACATGCCGAGGAAAGCATGCGCGCCCACCTTGCAGAATTGGTGAACACCGCTAAAGCCGCCACAGATGACCCAGTCGCCCAGGTGCACATGGCCGGCGAGCGTGGTGTTGTTTGCCAGGATAGTTTGATTGCCCACGACACAGTCGTGAGCAATGTGGCAGTACGCCATGATCCAGTTGTCATCGCCGATAACCGTTACGCCGGTATCCTGGGTAGTACCTCGGCTGATCGTACAAAACTCCCGAATCGTATTCCGGTCACCCACAACAAGGCGCGTCGGCTCGCCCCTGTACTTCTTGTCCTGCGGGTCGTCGCCAATGGATGCGAACTGGTAGATGTGGTTGTCATTGCCGATGGTCGTCGGACCGTTGATGACAACGTGACTATCTATCGTAGTACCGCTCCCGATCTCAACATGATCGCCGATCACCGAATACGGTCCGACCTCGACACCGTCCGCGATCTTGGCTTTGTCTGAAATTATGGCCGTTGCATGAATCATTTTTCGAGTTTCTTTACCCTTTCGATTAAAGCCCCAAGACGCCGGAATCGCGCAACCTGTTTAGTCCACAATTTCGCATTGTCGGCCGGAAAGCTGGCTACATAGGCTCCCGGCTCGGTGACATCTTTGGACAAATAACTTCTTGCCATCACGATCACGTCATCGCAAATATTGATATGACCAACGGCTCCCGCACCACCAGCGAACATACACCGTTTCCCGATGACCGTGCTGCCGGCGATTCCCGTCATTCCCGCCAGCGCCGTGTGCTCACCAATGTAAACATTGTGTCCGATCTGGCACAGGTTATCGATGCGCACACCGTTCTCAAGAACGGTATCTCCGATAGCACCACAATCGATGGTCGTGTTCGCGCCGACTTCCACATCGTCGCCGATAAGTACACCGCCGAGCTGTGGAACCTTTACCCAGCCCTCCGGCGTCATCGCATTCCCAAAGCCGTCGGAACCAATGACCGCTCCCGGATGAAAAATGCACCGTGCGCCGATCCTGACCCTTTTCACGATCGTCACGTTCGAGATAAACCGGCAATCGTCGGCCACGGCACAGTCGTCCCCTATCACAGTCCCGGGGCCCACGTAACAACCCTCGCCGATGGACGTGCGCTCACCGATACAGGCTTGCGCCGCAATGTGTGCACTGTCAGCCACCTGCGCCGAGCTCGCTATCGTGGCACTGGGGTGAACCCCGGGCTCATGGATGGTTTCCGGAAAAATGGCCGCCGCCATACGCGCGTAAGTGGCATAGGGGTTGTCACTGACAAGTGCCGCGACGCGGCAAGCACCAGCATCATCCGCCCGCAAAACAACTGCTGCTGCCTTCGATGAAGGCAGCAGACTCTTGTAAGACGGACTGGCAAGAAAACTCAGCGACTCGGCGTTTGCGTTCTGCAAAGATGCAACGCCCTTGACGATCACATCAGGATCGCCGATCAACTCGCAACCAAACCTGGCAGCAAGCTCTCCAAGACTGATCGGCACTTGAGTCGCCCGGCGCCGGCTTAATTACTCGACGCTTCGTAATTGGCGATGACTGCGTTCAGAACGGCTTCCGTAATATTGACCGAACCGCTTACATACAGCACTCCGTCGCCAATGATCAGATCGTAGCCTTGTGCCTGAGCGTACTCCTGAACTTCTTTGAGAATTGAGCGCTGCAAAACACCGAATTCTTCGTTCTGACGAAGATTGCTGTCTTCCTGATATTCGGTGCGCATACGTTCGAAGTCACGACCCAAATCACGCAGATCCTTCTCGGCATTTCGGCGTTCGGCCTCACCCATTACGGCGAGATCTTTCTGCACTTTTGCCTGCAGGTCCTCAATCTCCTTTTGCTTCGCAACGATCTGACGCTCACGCGGCGCGAACTCCTCGCGCAATGCGTCCATGACCGCCTTCGTCTGCGGGGCACGCTCGACGATTGCCTGCAGGCTGACTACGCCGATTTTCGCGCTCTGAGCCGATGCGGGCATCGCGAATCCGAATACCAGTACGACGCCAATTACTGCTTTGATCAACTTCTCATTCATTAAACTCATGTATTCCATTCCTTAAAACGCCTGTCCAATGGAGAACTGGAATCGTTCCAGTTCGTCTCCATAATACCTGTCATTACCCTTGTACTCGTTCAGCGGGTACGCATAACTGAATCGGAACAATCCAAGTGGTGCGAGCCACTGCACACCAATACCAACAGAAGTGCGCAGCTCATCGAAATCCGGCTCGTACAGCAACGGGCTACCTAACTTGTCGGTAAATTCGACCTCGCCCGTGTTGAAGACATTTCCGACATCGTAAAAAATGCTCGCTCTTGCCTGACTGGCGAACTTGTCGGGCAGCGGGATTATAAGCTCAAGCTGACTGGCTACCAACATGTTACCGCCGTAAGGCCGGCCGAAGCTGTCCCGGGGCCCGAGGTAGGACTCTTTGAATCCACGCACCGATTGCGGTCCGCCGCCGTAGAACTGCTTGTACGGAGGCAGTGCCGTGGTGTCGCCCATCGCCTCTCCCATGCCCAGCTCAGCGTTGAATGATATGACCCACTTCTGTGTGATCGGGAAGTATTTCGTGAAATTGTAACGTGCCTGGTAATACTCGACATCGCTGCCGGGGATAGCGACGCCCAGAAACAGGGACTGGCGCATACCGCGTGTCGCGAACAACGAGCGGTTACGGTTGTCGTAGGACCAGCCAGCGATCATTTCCACCGTATCGAACTCGGTTCCGGTGATGAAAAGGCCATTGCCTACGTCCTCGACGAAGGGATTGCCGTTATTCGCCACCCAATCCTGAGCCTGCTGTGTACTGTTCGGCGAAGAAATCAGTTCGGAGTGCTGGAAGTTCAAACCAAAGGACAGGCGCTGGTATTCGGAAATCGGATAGCCATAGTCGACCGTTGCTCCCGCACTCGTCGTCGAGAAGTCCGAAGCAGCCGACGTATATTGTGTTATGTCGCGATAATTGACGCCTAGCGTTCGATGCACACCGTCCATGGTCCGATAGGGATCCGTATGGGAAATGCTGTAGAGCTTTTGATACTTGCCGGAATTCAACTCCAGTGCCACCCGATCGCCGGCGCCCATAAAGTTTGTGTGCACGACACTGCCGTTGAGCATGAATTTCTGTGATTCCGAGTAGCCGATACCACCCGAAAACTGTCCGGGCATGGCATACTCAAGATCGAAATCGATATCGACGAGATCCGGGCTTCCCGGCACAGGTGTCATTTGATAATCGACGCCGGGTTCGACATATGGCAATCGTTGCAACAAGATCTTCGAACGATCCATCAGTGAGTTGGAAAGATACGCTCCTTCCATCTGCCGCACTTCCCGTCGAAGCACCTCATCCTCAACCTCGTTAATACCATTGAAGTTTATGTTGCGTACATAAACCCGGTTCTCCGGATTGACGAAAAACGTCACAGAGGCCTCTTTTTTCTCACGGTCAAGTTCCGGCATCGGCTCAATTTCCGCATTGGCGTAACCTTCAGCGCCGAGCAGGAACTTCATTCGATCCGCAGACGCAGTGAGCGCGGCCTGGTTAAATACTGATCCGGGCTGCGCCATGATTTGTGCTCGCAAGAACGGCTCCGGCACTACCATTTCACCAACGACCTTTACGTCGTTAATCGTATAAATATCGCCCTCGTGAATACTGATGGTCACGAAGATGTCCTTCTTGTTTGGTGAAATTGCAACCTGAGTGGACTCGACACGAAAATCGGCGTAACCACGATCCATGTAATAGGACTTCAGGATCTCGAGATCGCCTTCGAGTGACTCTTTCGCATATCGATCGTCCTGACGAATCCAGGACAACCAGTTTGCGGTATCGAGTGTAAAGTCCTCACGTATGTCTTTTTCTTCGAAGGCGTCGTTACCGACAATGTTCACCTGTCGAATTTTCGCGCGATCGCCTTCTTTGACCGAAATTTTGATCTGTACTGTATTGTTGGGTCGATCCAGAACGAGTGTGTTTATTTCAACGCCGTACTTGCCGCGGTCGTAGTATTGCTCCCGCAAAAACATCTCAACGTTATCGAGCACCGAACGGTCGAACGTGCGACCGCGCGCGAGACCGACGCCACGCAAAGACTCCATCAAATCCGGCGTCTTGATGTCCTTGTTGCCATCGATCGTGAAGCTTTCGATCGAAGGACGTTCTTTCACTACTATGACCAGAGTGTCGCCGTCACGGCGCATCTCGACATCGTCAAACAGGTCCTGTCTGTATAGCCCGCGTATCGCTTCACCAATACGGACCGTATCAATCGTATCGCCGACATTGATCGGCAGGTAATTGAATACGGTACCTTCAGAAATACGTTGCAGACCCTCAACACGCATATCTTTGACGACAAATTCGCCGGCCGCCATCGACATCAGAGGCAGCAGTGCCAGCAAAGTGAATAAGGACTTTCTCATCTGCAATTTATTCCGTTGTTTCGGCTTGGCGAACTGCCTAGCCGAATAATCTCGCTATGTCGTTGTAGAAGGCGAAGCTCATGAGCAACAGCAACGCGAGTATGCCAACTTGCTGCCCAATAATCTGCGTTCTCTCTGTCAAAGGAGACCCTTTAAGCGCCTCTGCCAACTGGAAGACGATCTGGCCGCCGTCCAGCACAGGTACCGGCAGCAAGTTCAGTACACCAAGGCTTATGCTGATAACTGCCAGGATGCCTACAAAGTATCGCCAACCTCTCTCCGCGGACTCGCCGGCGATCTGTGCGATGTTGATGGGGCCACTAATGTTCTTGATAGACACATCGCCTGTCACCATGCGTCCGAGCATTTCAACCGTGAATACGGTCGACATCCAGGTGCGCTGCGTAGCGGCATAAAGTGACTCAAGGGGCGAATAGACAATTCGCTGGTAATAGGCATCGGCACCGTCGGTGGTCCAGCCTACCCCTAGATAACCCGTCACCTCGCCATCCACCACTCGTTCGCCAAGTCGAACTTCGAGAGATTCTGCGCGTCCGTTTCGGATGAATTCAATCGTTACTTCCTGCCCGGCTCGCGGTTGTACTGCGATTCGCAGATCATCGAAATTCTTTATAGTGACGCCGGCAATGCTCGTAATACGATCGCCGATGGCGAGACCGCTGTTTACCGCGGCACCATCATCCGGTAAATCTGCAATCACCGCCGGCGGCTGCCAGGGCGCGAAGCCCAGTCCGTCAAAAAGTACACCAGGCTCTGTCAGTCGCGTTTTGTCGCTGCCAACGTCCAGCGTTGCAATCCGCTGACGGCCATCACTGCTCTCAAGCGTAAGCGGCACACGGCCATCGTCGACCATTTCGCCCAGCATCGCGACCAGGGTGGCTTCCCACTGGCTGACCGCTGCGTCGCCGACTTTGAGAATCTTGTCACCGAACTCAAGGCCCGCCCTGTCGGCATAGGAGTCGGCTTCCACCACGCCGACCGCCGGCGTCACGACCATCACCCCACCTGCCATCAATACCCAATATGCGAGGATGGCAAACAGGAAATTGAACGCGGGTCCCGCGAGCAGAACAGCGATACGCGCCGGAACAGGCCGCTGGTCGAAGGCACGTCCTGCATCCGCCGCATCGACAGCGCCTTCGCGACTATCCAGAAATTTGACATAGCCACCGAGCGGTATTGCAGAAATGCAATACTCAGTTTGATCCGCGCCACTCTTGCGCATCCAGATAGGTTTTCCGAAACCTATCGAGAATCGCAGCACCTTCATGCCGCTCCAGCGACCGACAATGTAATGCCCGTACTCGTGCACCGCGACCAAAATGCTGATCAGTGCAACAAACGCAACAAGGTTGGTCAGGAAACTAGTCATTGATCATCATTTTCCCTGGTACTCCATCAATCTCGCCTTGGGGGAGTACCTGTGGACTGACTGGAATTGCAGCAGTTCCCGCAATCGCAGTTGCCACACTAGGTCTCCGCCCCTGAATGCCGGCTGAACGCTTCACCCGACCAGTCCCAGCCAACTGAGGCCCAGCGCAAATAGCGGCGCAGCCGATGAAACGCTGTCTATGCGATCGAGGATGCCGCCGTGTCCCGGAAACAGCTGACCACTGTCCTTTACGCCCGCCGTGCGCTTGAACATGCTGACCGTCAGGTCACCGACTATCGACAGGGCAGCAACGGCCAGACAAAACGGCAACAACACGGCAGGATCGAGTCCGGAATACTTTGCGAATGCCAGCGTCAACAGCAGAACCAGTAACAGTCCGCCGAAAACGCCTTCCCAGGTTTTGCCCGGACTGATACTGGGCGCAAGCTTTACACGACCGAACATCTTGCCGAAAAAGTACGCGCCCATGTCGGCGGCCCACACAATCACAAGGCCGAGAAGCAGGACTTCGGCAGACAGACTGTAGAGCTCAAGCAATGCGACGAAGACCGGAATTAAAACCAACACACCGCAAATCCAGCGTATCGCGATGGGTATCGGCGTCGGAAAAAAGAATATCCACAGGAAAGCAACGCACCACCAGATGCACGAGATCTGCAATACGCGCTCGTTCAGCTCCGGAATGACGAAAAAGACAATCGCCATCAAGGCACCGATCAGCGCAACGTAGACGTAGCGCGCAGCACTGGCCGACAGATTCAGGAATCCTGCCCACTCCCAGGCGCCGACCAGTATCAAAGCCGCGATAAACGTTTTTGCGACCGGAGCCGGAAGGACAAAAAGCACCGTTCCCAGGATGACCAGTGAAATCACGGATGTAATGAATCGCGTTTTAAACATCAGATCGACTCCACCTGGTCGCCCGTATGGCCAAAGCGGCGTTGCTTCCCGGCATAATAGAAAAGCGCCTCGTCAAAAACCGTCGCATCGAACTCGGGCCACAAAACATCCGTGAACCACAGCTCAGAGTAAGCTAGATTCCAAAGCAGAAAGTTGCTGATACGGCGCTCTCCACCAGTGCGAATCAATAAATCCGGATCCGGCAGTCCCGACAAAGCAAGTTCCGAAGCAAATTCTGCGTCGTCAATATCGTCAATTCGTAATGCGCTCGCTGCCACTCGACCCGCGATTGCCCTGGTAGCCTGAACAATATCCCAGCGCCCGCCATAAGCCACAGCGACCGTCAGGTGCAGTCCGGTGTTCCCAGCCGTCTTCTCTTCGGACTGCGCGATCTTCTTCTTCAGTGCCGGCGATAACTCATCCAGTGCACCGACAAATTTCAATTTCACGTTATTACGATGCAGCTCGTCCACTTCGCGTCGCAGCGCCTCGACAAACAGGCTCATCAGGGAGCTGACTTCTTCGTCGGGTCTGGACCAGTTCTCGCTGCTAAACGCAAACAACGTCAGGAATTCGACGCCGCGTTGGGCAGCCGTTTCTACCGACGCGCGAACCGATTTGACGCCAGCTCGATGTCCGCTACGACGCGGCTTGCCCCTTGCATTCGCCCAGCGACCATTACCATCCATTATGATCGCAATATGCCGTGGAACATTGCTGTCCATGGCGGGCTCAGGTGACAACGCGGACACGAATACCAGGGCACATATAAGGAGTCTCCTCCTTATATCTCCATCAGCTCGGACTCTTTGTCCGCCAACACTTTGTCGATCTCGGCCACGTACTTGTCCGTGATGTTCTGAATTTCTGCTTCAGCACGGCGCTCTTCGTCCTCGCCGATCATTTTCTCTTTCAGCAGTTCCTTGGCGTCATGCAAAGCGTCGCGGCGAATATTGCGAATCGAAATTCGGCCGCCTTCAGCCTCATTGCGCACGACACGAATCATGTCTTTGCGTCGCTCTTCCGTCAGCGCCGGGAGCGGTACGCGGATGACCGTTCCGGCCGTAGCGGGATTCAAACCAAGATCAGATGTCATGATGGCTTTTTCAATCGCCTGAACCATGTCCTTTTCCCAGGGCGTGACAACCAGCGTACGGGAATCCTCAATACCGATATTCGAAACCTGTTTCAGCGGTACCTGGCTGCCGTAGTAGTCGACCGTAATATGGTCCAGCAAACTGGTGTGGGCCCTGCCAGTTCGAATCTTGGTCATTTCCTGCTGCAGGGCAGCCACGCTTTTCGCCATCCGACTCGCGGCGTCTTTCTTGATTTCGTCCAACACGATTAATGAATCCTCATCTTGTTACTACTGGCCGGATCAGGCCGTTACCAAAGTTCCGATCTCGTCACCCGACATGGCCTGTATCAATGCGTCTTTCTTCGTCAGATCAAATATTCGCAGCGGCAGATTATTGTCGCGACACAAGACGATAGCCGTTGCATCCATAACCAGCAGCTTGTCCGCCAATACCTGATCGTAAGATACCGTCTCAAATCGCTTGGCGCCGGGATTGCTCTTCGGATCGGCGTCGTACACGCCGTTTACCTTGGTGGCTTTTAGCAGCACATCGGCACCGATTTCGATGGCACGCAAACTGGCTGCGGTGTCTGTCGTGAAAAACGGATTACCGGTACCGGCTGCAAGAATCACGACGCGGCCTTTTTCAAGGTGGCGTACGGCGCGCCGTCGTATGTAGTCTTCGCAGACTTCATTGATACGCAAAGCCGACATGACGCGCGCGAATATATTTATCGATTCGAGCGCGTCCTGAATTGCCAATGCATTCATCACAGTAGCGAGCATGCCCATGTAGTCGCCGGTGACGCGATCCATGCCTGCTCGCGCGAGGCCGGCACCGCGAAATATATTACCGCCCCCGATCACGATCGCGACTTCGACACCCGATTGACACACGGTTGCAATTTCGCCGGCGATACGCTGAATGACCTTTGGCTCGATGCCATAATCCAGGTCCCCCATCAACGCTTCGCCGCTGAGTTTCAGCAAGACACGACGATACTGAACCGGATTGTCACTCATAGAAGACCCTTTAGTTTTCGCACGATACCATGGCCTCGGCGGCCGTTGATTCTAGCTCATTCCCTCGGGGAGGTCTTTACTAGAATCAAAGGCTTAAGAGTAAAAGCTGACCTTAGCCGCTTTTCTTAGCGTCGGCGATCTGCTTCATGACCTCGTCCGCAAAGTTTTCCACTTTCTTCTCGATTCCTTCGCCAACCTCGAAGCGTATGAAAGACGTAACGGTCGCGCCTGCCGATGCCAGCAGCTTGCCGACAGTCTGGTCCGGGTCTTTGACGAATGGCTGACCGACCAGGGTCACTTCTTTCAGGAATTTTGCGACGCGACCGGCAACCATCTTTTCCACGATTTCCGGCGGCTTGCCGGATTCCGCCGCCTGCTCGGCATAGATGCGACGCTCGCTCGCAAGCGTCTCAGCCGAAACGCCGCTTTCATCGACGCACATCGGATTCGTCGCTGCAATATGCATGGCGAGGTCCCGTGCCAGATCTTCGTCGCCGCCCGCAAGCGCCACGACAACGCCGATGCGAGCACCGTGCGAATAGAATGCGATGGGGCCGGCATTCTCAAGTATGGCAATTCGACGCACCGAAATATTCTCGCCAACCTTTGAGATCAGATCGGTACGTGCGGTCTCGACAGTCCTGCCATCAGCAAGCTTTTCATCTGCCAGTGCGCCGACATCCGTGGTGCCCGAGGCAAGAGCTAGTGTCGCAACGGCATTCGCGAACGCCAGGAAGTTGTCATCCTTGGCGACAAAGTCGGTTTCGGAGTTCACTTCTGCAATTACGGCCTTGTTGCCTGCGAGCTGAATAACTACTGTGCCATCCGCTGCAACGCGACCGGCCTTCTTGTCGGCCTTCGCCTGGCCCGAAACACGCAAAGCCTCCGCTGCCGCGTCCATGTCGCCTGCGGTTTCGACGAGCGCTTTCTTGCACTCCATCATGCCCGCGCCGGTGCGCTCACGAAGGTCTTTGACCATGGCTGCTGTAATTGTCATGGCTTACTCCCCGTCCTCATCGGAAGAATCGGTCTTGGCGACTTTTTTCGTCTTCTTTTTGGTGACCTTCGTCTTGTCGCCAGCTGCTGACTTGGCGACTTTTTTCGTCTTCTTTTTGGTGGTCTTTTTTGCAACCGCTTTTGTGGCTACATCTGCCGACGCATCATCAGAATCCGCTGCCGGTTTGTCAGAACCTTCGTCCGCCTTCTTCTCAGCCTTCTCTGCTGGTTTGTCGTCCGCCTTCTTGACGGTCGCTTTCTTGGTAACGACTTTCTTCTTGGTCGGCTTCTTGCCCGACATCTTCTTTTTGGTGCGCGCTTTCTTCACGTTGCCATCGGCATCCAGTTCGACGAAATCATCATCACCCAGTGCGACCTCAGGCAGGGAAGCTTTGCCGTCCAGAACGGCGTCGGCGATCATGGCTGCATACAATTCGATAGCGCGCATTGCGTCGTCATTGCCAGGAATGACGTAGTCGATGCCTTCCGGCGAGCAATTTGTATCCACAACAGCCACAACCGGGATGCCCAGCTTCTGAGCTTCGCGAATGGCGATGTCCTCGTGATCGACGTCAATGACAAACAGCGCATCAGGAACATTGCGCATTTCCTTGATACCGCCAAGGCTGCGTTGCAATTTTTCCTGCTCGCGCGAAAGTCCGAGTACCTCTTTCTTGGTGAGGCCGTCGAAGGAACCGTCTTCGGCCATCTGCTCGAGCGTCATAAGACGTTTTACGGACTGACGAATGGTTTTGTAGTTGGTGAGCATACCGCCGAGCCAGCGCTGGCTGACGAAAGGCATATTGCAACGATTGGCATGTGTTTGCATTGCCTCACGTGCTGCACGTTTGGTGCCAACAAACAGGACTTTTCCGCCGTCAGCGACTGTGCCCTTAATAAAGGCTGCAGCCTCTCGCGCCAGCGGCAAGCTCTTTTCAAGGTTGATGATGTGGATCTTGTTACGATCGCCAAAGATGTAGGGTGACATCTTCGGGTTCCAGTAACGGGTCTGATGACCAAAGTGCACGCCAGCCTCAAGCATCTGGCGCATGGTTACGTCTGCCATATCGATTTCTCCGGGTTAGGCCTCCGCATACCCCATCCTGCAACCCCTTTTTTGGCAGGGCACCCAGCAGGAATGTGTCGGTACACGTGTGAAGTTTTTTGCTCCCGGAGGCAACTAGTTGCTACCGGGGCGCGCGCTTTATACCATAGCCGGCTGCGCCCAACAACGCGGAAAGCAAAGATTTCCACCTTTCACCCCCCACAGGGGTCAGAGCCTTTTTTGCCCCTTATCGGAAAAAGGGCTCTGACCCCTTTGGGGGGCATAACGAGAAAAGGGCTCTGACCCCTTTTCAGGATATGGTATGGCCGTAACGATTAAAACACCGGAACAGCAGGCGAAAATGCGTGTCGCTGGCCGACTTGCCGCGGATGTCCTGGACATGATTGGCGATTATGTAATTCCGGGCGTGACGACCGGCGAACTCGATCGGCTGTGTCACGAGTACATCACGGGCATCCAGGGCGCGATCCCGGCACCGCTGAATTACCGCGGTTTTCCGAAGTCGATATGTACCTCGGTTAATCATGTCGTTTGCCACGGTATTCCCGGCGACAAGAAGCTCAAAAACGGCGATGCCATCAATATCGACGTCACGGTCATCAAGGACGGCTTCCACGGCGATACCAGCCGCATGTTTTTCGTCGGCAAGCCCAGCATCCAGGCACAGCGTTTATCGGAAATCGCCTTTGAAAGCATGTGGTTAGGTATCCAGGAGCTGGCTCCCGGCAAGCGCCTTGGAGATGTCGGCGCTGCCGTGCAGGAAAATGTCGAAAAGCACAATTTCTCGGTCGTAAGGGAGTATTGCGGACACGGAATCGGCGAGATCTTTCATGAAGACCCGCAGGTGCTGCATTACGGCAAGCGCGATACCGGCCTCGAATTGCGCGAAGGCATGACACTGACGGTAGAGCCCATGATCAACGCCGGCAAAGCCAATGTGAAGCTCCTGCCCGACGGCTGGACGGTCGTAACCAAGGATCACAGCCTCTCCGCGCAATGGGAGCACACCTGCCTGATTACCTCCAGCGGTGTCGAGGTACTGACGCTCGGCGCCGATTCCCGCCGCTGAAGCTCTGTGAAACCATGAATAAACAATGAGTTACGTTGCCATTCGTGAATCGCTGGCGACGGCGAGCGACGACCTGAAGAGGCGTTTCGAGGCCGGTGAGTCAGTCGCCAGCCTGGTACACGCACGATCGGCACTGATCGACGACCTGCTGCTCCGCCTCTGGAACGACCATGCCCTGCATGACGACGCGGCTCTCGTCGCGGTCGGCGGGTACGGGCGCGGCGAACTTCACCCGGCCTCGGACGTCGACATCATGATCCTGCTGCCGGAGTCTTTACCGAAGGCCAGCGAAGAGGCCCTGTCGGCCTTCATAACCTCGCTGTGGGACATCGGGCTCGAAATCGGCCACAGCGTACGCACTGTCAAACAGTGTTTCGAAGAAGCCAGTGCCGACCTGACAATTGCAACTACCCTGATGGAAGCGCGCCTGCTGGCCGGGCCCGAATCCCTGTTCCTCGAAATGCAGGCGGTCATCGAGCCGGACAAAATGTGGCCATCGGCCGAGTTTTTCGCTGAAAAGCGCAAAGAGCAGATCGCCCGCCATCACCTGTACCATGACACTGCCTACAACCTCGAACCGAATGTCAAAGGCAGTCCGGGTGGGCTGCGTGATATTCAGATGATCGGCTGGGTCGCGAAGCGGCATTTCGGCGCGGCAACTCTCGCGGAACTCGTCGACCACAAATTTCTGACCAAGGGTCAATTGAAACGCCTCAAGGACGGCGAACGTTTTCTCTGGCGCATCCGCTATGCCCTGCACATCCTGACCGGGAGACGCGAAGACCGTCTACTGTTCGACTACCAGATTCGACTGGCAAAGATGCTGGGTTACGAAGACGCCACCTACACGCTGGCCGTCGAACAACTTATGCAGCGTTACTACCGAACCGTCATGGATTTGAGTCGACTCAATG
>JAOUNH010000214.1 GCA_029881055.1 Gammaproteobacteria bacterium | reverse complement strand
GTCAGCCAGGCGACCTGCGGCGACATGATGCTGCCGGTGCTGTTCTGGATGAAACGCACGGCATCGGCGTGTTCCTGTTTTGCGGAAATGACGGCGCCGCCAACCGTGGCGTTATGGCCGTCCATGTACTTGGTCGTGCTGTGGATTGACACATCGGCGTCGAGCTCCAGCGGACGCTGGTAATACGGCGTCAGGAAAGTGTTGTCGACCGCGTGCAAAGCGCCGGCCGCGCGGGCGATTTTCGAGATGCCGGCGATGTCCGAACACTTCATGGTCGGGTTGGCCGGCGTTTCCGTGAGGAACAGTTTGGTGTTGTCGCGTACCGCAGCGGCGACGGCCTTGAGATCCGCGCCGTCAACGAAGGAAAACGCGACGCCGAATCGGCTCAGGACCTGCTTGCAAAGACGGTAGGTGCCACCGTAAGCCACGTCGGAAATGATCGCGTGGTCGCCGGCGTTGAGGAATGCGAGCATCACGGCCTGCACCGCAGCCATGCCGGTACCGAAACAGGACGTATCCACGCCGCCTTCGAGATCAGTAAGTTTCAGCTCCAGCGCGCGAACCGTCGGATTTCCCGAGCGCGAATAGGAATAACCTTTCGAAAGGTAACCGTCGACGGACGGTTGGACGTAGGTGGTTGTCTGGTATATCGGCGTCAGGATGGAGCCGGTCAAGGGATCCGGAGTAACGCCGGCATGAATCTGTCTGGTGCTGAAACCCATAATTGCCTTCCTGGTCTGGTGAGCAGCGGTGATGATGCTGTTTGGGAGGCAAATGATACACGGATTGCGAGTATCCGTGGAACCGTGAGCCCGCTGCCGGTAAGGCGCTAGCGGAGTCCGAGCGGGTCGTCCGGGTCGACGCCATCCATGAACTGCAGGCGGCGGTCGAGGTTGGTGACACGATACACCATGCCCAGCCAGTTATTGACGATCGCCTTGCCGGTATCGCCCCAGGTATTGTTCACGAGGGCTTCGAGTTCCTCGTCGGGAAATGCCGGCAACGACGTATTGCCGGCGCGCGCATCGCTGGCCTTCTGCAAATATGCGGTTGCGATATTGCCGGCCGCGTCAGAGAAGTAGTTTTCGGGGAAGCGCGGCGCTTCATTTCTTTCGCCGTTGAGAAAGCGCAAAACCTCTCGCTTGTATTCCTTGAGCAGACTGACCGAATCGTATTCGGGATGTCCCTGGAAATAGACGATGCGAAACAGGTCAGGGCTGACGGCAAGATGGGCGCCCACCTCATCGCTGCAGGCCAGAACCCTGATCCCCGCCTGCTCGAGTTGTTGCTTGCTCACATCGTTGTAGCGCGAATGCGGCGCATCGAAGCGCGTGTTGATCTCCGAGGTCAGCGGATGTCCGCCCGACGCGACTCTGTGGCGATAGACACCCCACTGCTTTTTCGGCAAGCGCGTTCGTTCGATACCGTGCTTGAATTTCACGAGGGCATGCGTCGCGAGACAGGAACAGAGCACAGAGGCCACGTTGTCGTTGGCCCACGCGACGATTTCCATCAACGGCTTCCAGAACGGCTCCCGGTCCAGCGACGGATTGGCGACGTTGGCACCGGTGATGATCAAGGCGTCGAGCCCCTGCTCGCGCAGCTTGCTGAAGTCGGAGTAGTGCTGCCGGATATGTTCCTGCGCTTCGGGCCCGCGCCGCAATTCCGGAATTGAGAAGGGATAAACATACAGCTGGGCGATCTGGTTGCAAGCGCCGACGAGCCGGATGAACTGTTGTTCGGTGGCCGCCAGAGCCGCATCCGGCATCATGTTCAACAATCCAATATGCAGCTCGCGAATGTCCTGGTGACGCGCCTTTTCCGCCGATAGCACATCCTGACCGCGCTCGCGAAGGCGCTGGAAGGTGGGCAACTGGTTGTGGGCAACTATCGGCATTCGTTCGGTCCGTCCCCGGCTACTTCAATGAAACGCCGAGTCTAAAACAAAAAAGCCCGGCAAGAGCCGGGCTTTTCGTATTGCTCAGGATTGCAAACGGCTTACATCATGCCGCCCATGCCACCCATTCCGCCCATGTCAGGCATGCCGGGACCACTTTCGTCTTTCGGCGCGTCCGCAACCATCGCTTCGGTTGTGAGCAGCAGGCCCGCAACAGAGGCCGCGTTCTGCAATGCATAGCGCGTGACCTTGGTCGGATCCAGGATACCCATTTCGATCATGTCGCCGTATTCGCCGGTTGCGGCGTTGTACCCGAAACTGCCCTTGCCCTTGGCAACTGCATTCAGGACAACACTCGCGTCGCCACCAGCGTTACGAACGATCTGTCGCAGGGGCTCTTCGACCGCGCGTCGCAGAATGTTGATACCAACAGTCTGGTCATCGTTGTCGCCGACGAGCGAAGAGACTTTGCTGACGGCACGAATGTAGGCAACGCCACCACCCGGTACCACGCCTTCTTCTACCGCCGCACGCGTAGCGTGCAGGGCATCTTCAACGCGAGCTTTCTTCTCTTTCATTTCGATTTCGGTAGCGGCACCGACCTTGATGACGGCAACACCGCCCGACAGCTTGGCAACGCGCTCCTGCAGCTTCTCTTTGTCATAGTCTGACGAAGACTCTGCAATCTCGGCGTTGATCTGGTCGACGCGGCCTTTGATCTCGGTCGCTTTACCGGCGCCATCGATGATCGTCGTCGTTTCTTTCGTGATCTGGATCTTCTTGGCCTGGCCAAGATCGTCCAGCGTGGTCTTCTCAAGCGACAAGCCGACTTCCTCAGAGATAACCTGCCCGCCGGTCAGCACTGCGATGTCCTGCAGCATTGCCTTGCGACGGTCGCCGAAGCCCGGTGCTTTTACAGCAGCGACCTTGACGATGCCGCGGATGTTGTTCACGACCAGCGTAGCCAGCGCTTCGCCTTCGACGTCTTCGCAGATGATCAGCAACGGACGACCGGCCTTTGCCACACCTTCGAGTACCGGCAGAAGATCGCGAATGTTGGAGATCTTCTTGTCGTATAGCAGGATCAGCGGATTTTCGTGCTGAACCTGTTGGCTCGCCGCATCGTTGATGAAGTAAGGAGACAGGTAGCCACGATCGAACTGCATGCCTTCCACGACATCGAGTTCGTTCGCGAGACCGGAACCTTCTTCAACCGTAATTACGCCTTCCTTGCCGACTTTTCCCATGGCGTCGGAGATGAGTTCGCCGATTTCCTGGTCAGAGTTCGCAGAAATACTGCCAACCTGCGCGATCGCCTTCTCGTCCTTACAGGGCTTGGAGAGCTTCTTCAGCTCTTCGACTATCGCAATCGAGGCCTTGTCGATACCACGCTTCAGGTCCATCGGGTTCATGCCAGCGGCGACTGATTTCAGGCCTTCCCGCAGGATAGCCTGGGCCAGTACCGTAGCCGTTGTCGTTCCGTCACCGGCGATGTCAGAAGTCTGCGAAGCAACTTCCTTCACCATCTGCGCGCCCATGTTCTCAAACTTGTCTTCAAGCTCGATTTCCTTGGCAACCGAAACACCGTCCTTCGTGACGGTCGGCGCGCCAAAGCTCTTATCGAGCACGACGTTACGGCCTTTGGGACCCAGGGTCACTTTTACCGCATTTGCGAGGACGTTCACGCCAGCAAACATCTTTTGCCGTGCGTCATCGCCAAATCGTACTTCTTTAGCAGCCATTATTTAGTTCCTCTTTACTTTTCGATAACCGCCATGATGTCGTCTTCCTTCATCACGAGCAGTTCTTCACCATCGACCTTAACTTCTGTTCCGGCATACTTGCCGAACAGGACCTGGTCACCAACTTTGACGTCGAGAGGGCGAATGTCACCGTTCTCGAGGATCTTGCCTTTGCCTGCGGCCACAACTTTTCCCTTGATGGGCTTTTCAGCTGCGGCGTCAGGAATGACGATTCCGCCGGGCGATGTGCGCTCTTCTTCCATGCGCTTTACGATTACCCGGTCATGAAGCGGACGCATCTTCATGGTTTTATTCTCCTGTAAATAATTGATTTTTAACCGATTTATGGCGGTTTTCCCGACCGACTATAATTAGCACTCGGTCGCAAGGAGTGCTAATAATAGGCATGGCGCGCCAGATTTCAAGTCGCAAAACCTGACTCAAGTCGCTGACATCGCGCGGCAATGGCGTAACATTCCCGATTCCTTAAGAGGTC
>JAOUNH010000047.1 GCA_029881055.1 Gammaproteobacteria bacterium | reverse complement strand
AAAACCCGCGAAAGGGGTCAGAGCCCTTTTTCTATTCTGTTAATTTTCCGGCGGCGTCGCGGTAGTTTTTCAGCAGAGCGGCGTCATCTTCGCTCCAGCCTTCACCGGCACTGATACGTGCGAGACCCATCAGCTCCGCCGCTCGCACGGCATTGCCCTGTTGCCACTCGAACAGGGCCTGCACTCTTAAACTGTCCGCATCCTCAGGTCGTTCTACGGCAGCCTGTGCTACATACGATGTTGCCGCCGCCATATTGCCCATCGCGAGATATTCTTGCGCCAGCAGGATATGCACACTTGCCTGCACGACGGTGTCATTGATCGAGTCAGCAAGGGCGAGCGCTTCCTCAAGAATTCGGACAGCATCAGCGCTTTGGCCACGCGCAGCGTAGCTCGCCGCTATCACTCTCATGGCCGCCGTCTCATCACGCACACTCTCTTCGTCCCGCGCCTGGTTCAGTAACCCGGTTGCCATGGCAATGGCGTCGTCGTACTGCCCGGTCTCGATCTTCGTCTCGGCAACACCCAGACGGGCGCGAAACACACCTTGCGGGTCGTCGGTCGCGATCGCAATTGCCTCGACTGTTGCGTAATGCTCGGCGGCGCTGGTCGGATTGCCCAGTCCCATCTCGGCCTTCGCGATACTGAATAGCGCCGGAACCTGGATCGCGGGCGCGTCGATGTCAGTGCCTATATCGTAGGCCTGCTGTGCGTATTGCAGAGCACGTGTGAAATTGCCACGCAATATCGCGATATCCGCGATGCTGATCAGGCTGGACGCAACCCCAAACTGATCGTCAAGCTCGCGCCGAACAGCAAGCGCGCTTTCCGCCGCATCGGTGGCTCGATCGTAATATCTCAAGCGCGCGTAAATGTCCGCTAGGCGATTCATCGCGGTGGCTTCGTTGCGTCGTTCGCCGCTCAGTCGAAAACTTTCGATCGCGCGTAACGAGTATTGCTCAGCCCCTTCGATCTGGCCCATCTGTATCAGCACGCCGGACATGTTGTTGAGCAGCGTGCCGGGCAGCACCCGGATATCGGCTTCGTTGTAGACCTGCTCCGCCTGCCGCATATAGGCCAGCGCCGCAGGCGCATCGTCGACATTCTTCTCGACGAGTCCGAGATTCTGGTAAGCGGTGGCCACGCGCAGCTGGTTGCCGGCCCGTTGCGAGACATCGATCGAGCGCTGGAAGGCCTCGCGCGCCAGGTCGTGACGACGATTGGTCCAGTAAATGATACCGAGCGCGTTCTCGACGCCGGCCAGCTCTCGCTCCATGCCGGGTTTGGATACCTCGTCGCGCAGAGCCAGCAATTCGCGCTCGGCGGTATCGAAATCGCGCAGGTTCCGGATCGTGAGTGCGCGTTCGTAACGTGGCCAAAAGAGGTGTGGTTCCTGCTCGATGATGATCTCGAACAGGCTTTTCGCTTCTTCGTAGCGACCCTCGTGGTACAGCGACATCGCCTGCGCATAAGCCAGGTTCACGAATTCGTCATTACTGACAGAGGGGTAATCGAGCATCTCGGGTGCGCCCTCGACAACCAGCGTACGGACCGTGTCGACAACATCCCGGATGAGTTTGGTCGGTTCCTTGCCGACGATCGTGCGGCGCGTCGGCCGACTCTCGACACCCGCAAGGGTGTAAGTGAGCCGATACAATCCTTTATCACTTTCGATCCTGGCGGCGAGCACATGGGTTGCTGCGGTTGTCTGCTGCAGGTTCTTCCGAAAATCACTGCCCGACGCGATGAGTTCGGCTGTCGGTGTGTCTCCCGCAAGTCCCGACACCGTCTGCGGACTTACCGTTTCAACGCCGCTGTCTTCGAGCATGCGGCTCATCAATGCCACAAGGCCGCTGGCAACCCAGTCCATTTCAGCATCACCGGTGGCATTCTCGACCGGAAGAATGGCAAGCCGTACCGGCCCACTCAGTGCCGGCGGCGACAGGTACAACCAGGCGACCACAACTACGGCGAGCAACGCCACAACCATGGCGGCCAGCCTCGACGTTTGGCGACGGACTTTGTGCGCTGACTTCGCGGGTGCGGCAGCGCTTACTTCTGTGTCAGTCGAGACACTGGCCACCGAATCGTCAATATCCACCGTAAAACGATAGCCGTGACCGTGCACGGTCTTGATGACGGCTTGTTTATCCGCATCATCGCCAACGGCACGACGCGCTTTCATCACGCATCGTGTAAGTGCCGTTTCGGTGACGATCGTTCGCGGCCACAGCTTATCCTGCAGCTCGTCCTTATCGACAGCGCGATGGCGATTGCGAATAAGGTACAACAGCAACTCGAAGGCTTTGGGCTGCACGGTAACGACAACACCGGCACGCTTTACCTCGCGACGGTCCACGTCGACTTCGCAATCGCCGAATCGGTAAGTTTCTGATTTTTTTGCTACTTCTTCGGTCACTGTCCCTGCTTCCGACCGCGTCACTGAATGGTCATGGATTAGTCCCGGAGTGGTCAGGACTGTTGACGATAATACGCGGAGACTGCAACTCAGACCATAAGCTGAATTGCAGGAGAATCAAAGTGACCGACAAGCGGCAAGGGGACAATCGTCCTATCGTTGTATGTATCCACGGCAGCGCCAGCACGGGCGGCCAGTGGCGATTATTCCGGCAGGCGTTGCGTGGGCGATGTCGCGTCTTCACGCCCGACCTCGTCGGCTATGGATCGCGCAGGTTTCGCGCCGATGCGCGTTTTTCGATGCGTGAGGAAGCTGATGCCATCATCGAGCAGATCGGTGACATCACTGAACCATTCCATCTCATCGGCCATTCCTACGGAGGCGCGGTCGCAACCTGGTTCGCGAAGCGGTATCCGGACCGGGTGAAGAGCCTGATCGTTTACGAGCCAGCGAATTTCAACTTGCTGTTTCGGGAAGAAACGCACACAGAAGCGGCCAGGGAAATAGCAACTGTCGCTGCGAGCTTCCCTGCCGGTGCGGGCGGTGCGCTATCGCGCTGGCTCGCGGCACGCAAATTTGTCACCTACTGGTCCGGCGCAGACGCCTGGCGAGGTCTGCGCTATTCGCAGCGACGCTGGCTGGCGAGCGTAGCGCCGAAGGTTGCCGCCGAGTTCCAGGCGATACGCGATGCAAAGAATGTCCTCTCTGATGTCAGCGATCTGGAAATGCCTGTAATCATCCTGTGCGGGACGCGCACCCGGCAGGCTGCCCGGCGTGTCTGCGAACTCATGGCGAAACAACTCAGGGATTGCAGTTTCCTGCAGCTCGTTAACCTGGGCCACATGGCACCAGTCACGAATCCGGACAAGATCAACCCCTTGCTGGTCGACTACGTCGTGCCGGCACCCGAACCGACCGCTGCTACCGCCGCTCGACGATGCGCGTGATGAAAAGGCTGTTCTTTTTGTCGTATGGCATCGCGTCTTATCTTGCGTGCCTGCTGACGATGGCCTACAGCGCCGCGTTCTTCGGCAATCTGCTCGTATCGCGAACGATCGATGGTGTTGCAGTTGTACCTTTCGACGAAGCCTTGCCCGTTAACCTCGCCTTGTTGCTTATCTTTGCCCTGCAGCACAGCGGCATGGCGCGCAAATCGTTCAGGCGCTTCCTGTCCGCCCGCTTGCCCGACTGCCTCGAGCGCAGCACCTATGTGCTGGTATCGAGCGCGGCGGTCATTGCTGTCATGGCGTTATGGCAACCGATGGGTGGCGTGGTCTGGGCGGTTGAGCATGCGGTTTTTTCGGTGCTGATCTACGCCGTCTATTTCGCGGGATGGGCGCTGATGTTGAATGCAAGTTGTCTTATCGATCACTTCGAACTTTTCGGCGTACGCCAGACCTGGACCTACTTTCGGGGTGGCCAGTGTGAGAGCCAGGAACTGCAAACACCGGGACTGTATCGGCACGTTCGCCACCCCATTTACCTGGCCTGGTTGCTGGTGCTCTGGGCGTCACCCATCATGACGCTCACGCACCTGGTGTTTGCCGCCGGCGCCACGATTTACATACTCGTCGATATTCGGTTGGAAGAGCGCGATCTCGCGGCTGAACTGCCGGACTACCGGCAGTACCAGCGCAAGGTTCCTATGCTGCTGCCGTCCTGGCGCAAGCGCCTGCTGCCGCGTTCCGAGTGAAGGGGTAAGTTCGACCGGACAGGTCGTCGAGATAATTGGCGAGGTGTTCCGTAATGTCCCGCACGTCGTCCTCAATGCCGTGGATAAAACTCGACTTGCGGCGACGCAGGACCGGCAGCCCGAGTACATACATGCCAGGCGCATCGACCACGCCGCCGTCGTGGCGGATGCGGCCTTTGCGATCGAGTACGGGGACATCGAGCCAGCTATAGTCAGGCCGGAATCCGGTCGCCCAGATCACCGTCTGAATGTTGTTCTTCGACAAATCCAGCGTCAGCACAGGCGACTCATCCACACGCGTCGCGTCAAAGCGTTGCGGTGCGTCGCACAGCACCGAATTGCGGAGTACCCACTCGTCGATACCGTCCAGCAGGCGGTTCATCTTCAGGTCGGCGAGCGCGCACACATTGCGGAGCGAGCCCGAAAACTGCGCAGCGCCGTTGCGCACGCCCATCAGTCGACCGACGATCTGCACGCCATTGGCCGACAAACGATTGAGGTCGAGGATTGGCAGGTCATGTGAACCGATCAATTGCGGTGACGGCAGTCCGCGCGCACGCGCGACGTCATCCACTTCGTCGTAACGCTGGTTGATCAGGCCGGTCCGGTCGAGCCAGAACTGGATGTCATGGCCGCGGTAGCGACGCGGCATCCGCACGTGTTCACCCGTTGCGATCACGACCTCGTGTCCCGCGCGTCGGATTTCGTCCGCCAGTTGCAGTCCGGTAGCCGATGCGCCAACAACAAGCACGCCACCCTGCTCCAGTTGTGCCGGGCTGCGATAATCGTGAGGCGTTAGCGACCGGATGCCTGGCGGCAGATCGTCTGCAACGCGCGGTTTGTTTGCGATGTTGCAGGCGCCGCTCGCGATAACAACGGCGCGAGCCTGCCATGTACCCTGGTCCGTTTCGATGCGATAGCCGCCGCGTTCTGGCCGCACAGAGCTGACCGTCGTGTGAGTGCGCACTGGCGCACCCGAATGGCGCGCATAGCCCGCGATGAAATCGATCACCTCCGGCATGCTCATGAATCCGTCGGGGTTATCCCCGGAGTAGCCATAACCGGGCAAGCGGCTTTGCCAGTTGGGTGTGAGCAGCTGCAGCGAATCCCAGCGTTCCTTGCGCCAGGAATTCGCGATCTCGCCACGCTCGAGAACGACATGGTCGATGGCCCGCTCGTTCAGACAATAACTCGCTGCCAGGCCGGCATGACCGGCACCTATGACAACAACATCACGGGTGCCGGCTGACCGGGACCGATTCTTAAATCGGTCGCTCACTTGTTGACCTCGACATTGACGTCGGTCGGGTTGGTGATGATGTCGAAAACCGCCGAGCGCTTCTGCGACTGTGCAACCACCGCCCTGATCTCGTCGTCGGACGCATCCGCATCGATCTGGTAGCTGACCTTGATGGACTTGAAGCCGTTACGAACGTCGGCATCGATACCCAGGATGCCCGCCAGGTCCATCGGCGCCTCGATCGTTGCTTTAACCGAGTGCAGCTGGATACCACGGTTCTGCGCGACGGAAGCAATACCGCCCGTCAGGCAACCGGCGAGGCCGACCAGCACCACTTCAACCGGGGTCGCGCCCTGGTCTCTCGCGGCAAATACCTCGGGATGATCCGTGTCGAAGTTGAACGACTTGCCGCGGCTTTGTTCCTCGCCGAGGCCGAAAAAGCCCGCGATGGTCGACTGCGTGTGCACGCCGCCTTTCCACTCGCTCTCTGCGCGCCACACGAACTGCGCTGCTGCCGGTGCGTCGGTCAGCGCTGCGCGTGCGCCCAAAAGGGCCTCTACGTTAACGCCGTTGTTTGCTGCATTTGTTACGTCACTCATCTCTTTCTCCTCAATTCTGCAACGGGATTGCTGCAGTGCGGAGCGGATAGTGCGCATTCGCCGGCGCCGAGGCTTGACCAGAGATTGACTATTTCGTGACCAGTTTATTTCTTATATTAATCAATCCCTTATGTCATTCATGACCGCGTCTTTTGCGCTGGATATCGGCTTGCCAACGGTCAGGTGTGAGCGCAGGTTCTCGTCGATCTTCATAAATCCGGCGTCCGGGAGGGAGCCGACGGCATCGAGGACCTTGGTGAAGAACGCTCGCCCAGCAGACGTCGCGGCGATGTCGAATACCTCCGCGTCGGAGTAGCCGTGGTCCTTCAGCCGCTGCACGTCGTCCGCCGTAACGGTCGAGGCATCCCTCGCGATCTTCCTCGAGAACCGCATCATTTCCTGCTCGGCATCCGTGACCGCATCGCAAGGCTGTTGTGCGGCGATCGCCTTGATTTCGTCGATGCTGAAGAACGGCCGCAACGCGTTGCCATGCGCCAGGGAACAGGGTGTGTGTTTGAGTTCATGGGCCGCCGCAAACGTGATCATTTCGAACATGCGTATGTCCATCGGCCGCTTGATTTCCGCAAGCAACTTACCCCAGCGCTCCATGACCGCCGGGCGATGGCTGAATGACTTTGCGTAATTGGGTACATAACCCCAGGATTCCTGTTGCCGCTCGTACATTTCACGAACGGCGCCTTCGGACTCATTGACGGGTACGGTTTCGATATAGCTCATAAGTAGATCCTCCTAAGCTGCATAGTATGCGGCGAAACCGGGGCCGTCGTGACCGCTGCCGGACTATTTCATGACCGATCGGTTTCGCGTGGGCCGTGCCATGCGTAAACTTGCTTGCTTCCCCGGATACTCGCGATACACGTGTCATGCAGTTACTTCGCCGCAACTTCAGTCGCCACACTCTGATCGAGTTGCTGCAGCTTGCCCTGCCGATGGTGGTATCGCAAGGCACCTTTGCGGTGATGATATTCACCGACCGTTACTTCATGTCGCAGATCGATCCCACACACATGGCGGCGGCATTGGGTGGCGGTGTGGCGTCGTTCTTCTCTTTCTGTTTTTTCGTTGGCTTGTTTTCCTACGCAAACGCATTGGCGGCGCAGTACCTCGGCGCTGGCGAGAAAGACAAGTGTCCGAAAGTCGTGACGCAGGGCATCGTCATGGTTTTGATGAGCGCGCCGTTTCTGACTCTGATTACCTTCCTGGTTGCGGGCGTTTTCGAGGCTATGGAGCACGCACCGGCACAGGTCGCACTCGAACGCACCTACTACCTGATCCTGATGTCAGGCGTGCTCGTGACATTGGCCAAGGCCTGTATTTCGTCCTATTTCGCGGGTATCGGCCGAACCTACGTGGTCATGATCTGCGACGTGTTCGGCCTGCTCATCAACGTGCCACTCTGTTACATCATGGTGTTTGGCAAGCTGGGATTCCCGGCAATGGGGATAGTGGGCGCTGGAGTCTCAACTGTCGTTGCTTCGCTCCTGGCCCTCCTGCTGTTTATCGCGTTCTATTTTCGCAGGGAGCACCGCGAGTCGTTCCGCGTAATGCGCTCATTCAGGCTCGACATGAAAATCCTGCGGCGATTCTGGCGGCTTGGATTTCCGTCCGGCCTCGAAATGTTTTTGAACGTGGCGGCATTCAACCTGTTTCTGCTCATGTTTCAGTCCTACGGGATCGCCGAGGGTGCTGGAGCCGCCATTGTTTTCAACTGGGACATACTGTCTTTCGTGCCGATGATCGGGCTGCACCTCGGCATTATCAGCCTGATCGGCCGGTTTGTCGGTGCGCGCGACCTGGCGCGCGCCAACGAAGTGATGGTCGCCGGGTTTGTGATAGGCCTCGCTTATTCTGCGCTGCTTGCCATCCTCTACATTACGTTTCGCTATCCGCTGGTCGAGGTGTTTGCACCACCGAGCGGTGACTTTACGGCGATACGCGAATTGTCCGCATTCATGATGATAGGCCTGTCGAGTTACGTGATGGCCGACGCGGTGATACTGGTGTCGAGCGGCATACTCCGTGGGGCGGGCGACACGCGCTGGCTGATGGTCGCCTCGGTGTCGCTGCACTGGGCAATGCTGGTTGCGCAGTTCTTTATTATTCGCGTGTTCGAACTCAGCCCCAAAGTTTCGTGGCTTGCGTTTGTCGCGATGATACTCGCCATCGCACTGGTCTATGCCCTGCGTTTAAAGAGTGGGCGCTGGCGCGACCCCGCCGCGCTCGAAAGAGTGATGGCTGAATAAACCGCGTTCTGCAAAAGGGCTCTGACCCCTTTGGGGGATTTCGCCACCAAAGGGGTCAGAGCCCTTTTTGTTAGCGGCGGCCGAAGCGCAGCTGGAGTGTCAGTTGCAGCTGTTGTTCGGTTTTTCGCTCGGTGAGATTGAAATAGGCCCAGGCCGGGCGGTTGCTGAAAATCTGCAGCCACTCGGCAGCGACTGCGGCATTCGGGTTGAGCTCGTAACGGTAGGACACCGTCCATGCGTGACCGTCTTCCTTGTTTTCATCGAGCGGTATCGAGTCGCGCTCGGTAATCTCGAAGTCGTCGTAGCGTGCCGAGATGCGATGCCGTTCGAACGACCGGGTTAGCAACACAAAATGGCTTTCGAAGCCGACGTCTACCGCGTGGATGCCGTTCGTCATTTGACCCCACAGCGTATAGCCATCCATCCATTGTGCAATCAGGCCGACATCGCCTGGCAATGTCGCTTTCAGTGCCAGTTGGTCGAAGCCGGTTTCCCACGCAAATTGTCCGTCTTTGTAGCCGAAGGGATCAGTACGATTATCGTAATGCGTGACGCGGACCAGGAACCGGTTGCTAACGCTCCACTCGGCGTCGACGTAGTAACCGTAGGTATCGTCGATCTCAAGTATCGGCGTGATGAAAGGGTCCTGCTCGTCGAACCAACCGCCGGGTTGAATCATCGGAATGGGTGGCAATGGCACTTCATCGCCCAGGCGGGATTGCCGGTCGTGCACCGACCAGCCTTTCCAGGCGATGAGCCCGCCGGCCGTGTCATTGTTGTAGAACATCGATGCGTGTAGCGAGAACTTGTGCATGCCGCCAAGTGATTCCGGCTTACGCGAGTACGAAAATTCGGCACCGTAAGCTCTCAGTTCCTCACCGACCCAGGTGTTGATCGCCGATGAGCTCAGGGTATACGGGCTGCTCCAGCCGGGGCCGGAATTTTCGAGCGAGACGCGAGGGTAAAACACACCGAATTTGAGCTGGTAGCGGTTTTCCGACCTGGGCACAGGCCGCCATTCAAGATAAGCCTCGGTCAGGTCCAGCGTCGAACTGAAATCTTCGAGGTACAACTCCGCATTGACGCTCGCCGTGAGCGTGTCGGCAACCCGATAGTCGTAGTCGATAAAGCCGCGACTGATGAGCAGCCCATCGTTGTCGCTGTCATAGCGAAGCTTTCCGGCGGAACCCTCCAGCCAGGACGGATGACCTTCTGCTTTGATGAAACTGAGATCAAGCCCCATGTCCAACTGGTGGCCAGCGGGTTCGAATTGGGCTAGCGCGGACGGTATCGACACGACCACAAGGGCGATTTGCAGTCCGAATTGCAGCGGCCGCAAGACAGCGCTCAGTCGCCTTTTCGTTTGCCAGTCCATAGAGACGCCCGGTACCTATTTCAGCCTGTAATTTTAGGCTAATGCGACTTTGGTCGACGTGCTGTGGCGCACAGTCCTGGCGGGCCGAGGGCCAAAAGGGCTCTGACCCCTTTGGTTGGTGCTAGCTACTCGGGCTGCCCGTAGCGCATCCAGCCGGACACCGAGAATCGCATTCCGGCTGCAAACGGTGCGATCAGGCTTACGTTGTGCTTCTGTGGCACAGCCAGCAGATTGAGTGCGTTGAATGTCGGTTTGAATCCACGGCGCACGTGAAGATCCTCATCCAGCAGCTGTAGATAGCCGCCCCAGTCCACGGGCCAGTCCGTCGAAAAATTCAAAATATAGGCGGCACGCCGGTTCTTGCCTTCCAGACTGTCATCGTGACAGGTCAGGAAGTGTCCCGGCCGATAGCGCGTCGCCTGCGCGTCGAGGAAACTGATATCGTCGAACCCTGTCACGGCTCGAGCGAAATCCAGAAACTCCGAGTCGTTCAGCCACTCATAAAGCTTGTGCAGAATATGCCCCTCATTCTGGCCAGCTTTGTAGGCGTCAAAGATTGGATAATTGTCGTAGCAGTACTGGAAGCCGACCTGCGCCTGCGCATAAATCGCTTGCTGCAGTCGCGTGGCCTGCTGGTCTGACATGGAATGCACCTGGGCCGCGGTAAGATCAACGTGCTTGTCCTTATCGTTAAATACGTAATTCCAGGGCGTGCTATCGAGCATCGCCTTGCGGATCCTTTTTGCGTTTTCATCGGGAAGAATCCGGGGAACATGCGCATACCCCTTTTGCATGAAGTCCTGACGAATCGCGTCTATGTTGAGCGATGAGCTAAGTTTGAATCCCATTGAAGTTCTCCAGGCCCTAGTGCCGGCACCGGGCTACCGATTATAGTGTAAGGCATTTCGAGATCGACTACGCGCGCGGGCAGCTGCATGAGCCATTGCGCCGCAACAACGGAAGATACAGCATTGAGCGAACACGAGAATGATGCTTCGACGTCGGCCAGCGCCGGCCCGTGGAGCCGCTATTGGGCAAGCGGGGTATTGCATTCCTGCCCCGGCGCATTTGCAGGTAATTACGACGACGAAATTCGCGATCACTGGCTTGCTTTTTTTGGCGGCCTGCCGAACGGTGCCAGAGTGCTTGATATTGGCACCGGCAACGGAGCTGTCGCATTCCTCGCGCGCGATGCCGCACACACGCTGGGTCGCGAATTCCATATCGAGGGCATTGATGCCGCGCTTATCATTCCATCCGAGGCGGCCGCACGACATGGCCTCACCGTTGGCCACATCGTGTTTCGTGGCGGGACGGCCTGCGAGCAGACCGGTTACCCGGACCGCAGCTTCCACGCAGTCTCAAGCCAGTACGCCATCGAATACAGCCGCGTCGGCGACACACTGAACGAACTCGCGCGCATCCTGAAACCCGGGGGTCGGGCCGGATTTATCATGCACCACAGCAATTCGAAGGCGGTCGAAACGACTCGTGCGGAAATCGGGATTTTCGATTACCTGCGCCAGGAGGCACCCTTGATAGCCGCATGCCGCCGCTTGCTCGCTGGCCTGGCGGAATCCGGCGACGAGGAACAATTGCTTGACCGCCTGACGAACCGCGAAGCGCAGCAGCAACACAAGGAAATTGCCGGACTTCTGCAGTCTGTTACCGCCTATGCCCGGTCGCAACCGCAGGCGGCGTTCGTGGAAGGAATAGCTGTCCAGGTCTCCCGCACACTGCAGCGAACACCGACGACCGGTCCCGCAGCGGCGCTGGATAGTCTCACCGTGCTTGAGGACGAAATGGCGGCACACAGGGAACGCTTGCAGGCCATTCTGCGCGCGGCGCAGGGCGGCCCAGACGTCGAGCGTTTCTGTCAGAGCGCAGTCGCTGCAGGGTTCATCGTCGATACCCCACAGGTAATCCTGCGACGTGGCGAGGACCTGTTGGGCTGGACAGTCACCGCTACGCGCGAGTCGTAAACCAGCAGTTCGTGGCAACCGTGATGCGTGTGTCGTGACCGAGGAAGGTCGCCACTTCATGCACGAGGTAGGATGGAAAAATAACCAGTTGCCCTGGCGCAAGCCGCATCGAGTAATGGCCGAAATTGAAAGGCACGCGCAGCTTGACGTTCGCCGGATCCATGAACATGTTGGACCCGGGCCGGTGATCCAGAAAACGCAGCACACCGCTGTCTTGTCGCTCCGGCACGGGCTCACCGCCCCTGACACAATAGACCGCCGACCATGATGCCATCGGATGGTTATGAGCAACAAACGAGCCACCGTGCCGACTGACATGGAACCAGGTGTGGTTACGTACCACCAGTTTCGCCATGTCCTCCGGGGTGTGGCCGTTCAAATCAGCGACCACCTCAAGGATTGACTCCATCATGAATGTACGCAGCGCCTGAATACAGGGCTCCGACCAACGGAACATATCGAAATTGCTTTCGAAAACCTCCTGTTGCTGCATGTGCGTGGGGTGCGGGTTACGGTACTGCTCATTCTCGCGAGCAAGCAGCAGCGTTTCCAGTTCATGGTTTAATGCGTCCGCATCCTCGAGCATGCGGGTCGCAACCGGCGCAGCAAACAGTGCGAATATCTGAAGGGGCGTTTGTTCCACGGCTCGTATCTTAGCAAAAAAAAACCGCCGCTCCTTGCAGAGCGGCGGCTGGATCTAACTTGGGGCTAGCCGTTCGCTTACAGATCGAACGAGTAGGTCCCACTCAGGAAATACCGCCGGCCAAGGACGTCATACGTCGATGGGTCGGTATTCGCCTGAATTCCGGCACGCGAATCACTGGTGTAGATCGGTGGTTGCTTGTCAGTGAGATTGGCTATGCCAAAGGTCACGGCAAGCCCTTCCATCGGCATCCAGGTACCCGTTAGACGGTGGTACAGGTAGCTCGGCACTGTCGGAACAACTCCGTTTGCAACGGGCGATCTGCCTGCGTCGCTGTTAACGACGTCCATGCCAGAGGTGTAGTTCATCGTCCACCTGACATCAAACTTTTCGATCTCGTAGCCTACAGACAGCCTGCCTTTCCACTCCGGAAAGGTCTCGGCGACAAGAATGCCGATGGTGCCTTCCTGGTTCGTCAACGGTGACGCAGGATCCTCCTGCTGCTGCCACTTGAGCAGTTTTGTCAGAGCCATATTGGCACTCAGCGTACCCGGTCCAATATCGCGACCGATGTCGAGCTGCATGTCGACGCCATCAAGATTCATCGCACCGAGGTTTTGATCGTTCGACAGTACGTTTTCGGCTATGCCGGCAGCGTTTCTCTCGTACAGACCACACCAGATATTGCTATCGCTATAGGTCGGATTGGCTCCCTGGTCATTGAAGCAACGCGAGATGATCGATGCCGCACCAACGCTACCGATCCTTTCCTTGATCTCGTAGCTGAACCAGTCAACGGCTACCCGGAGGTCGGTCTCGCCAAAGTCCGGCGACCAAACGACACCAGCGGTATACGTATCGGCAGACTCAGGACCGAGGTCGGGGTTACCGCCAACAAGGGCGCGAACCTGAGAGTTACCCTGCGGGAAGTTGGCCGGTGCACCCTGTGCCTGGCACAGCGCGTTAACCTGCGCGGCGTCAGCACCGGTACGTTGTGCACTCCCGTCCCAGCATGGGTCGGTATAGGCCGGGAAACCCTCTGACCGTGGCCGGAACAGCTGGTTTACGTTGGGCGCTGCTATAGCACGGTTGTAAGAGCCCCGAAGCTTGACGCTTTCAATCGGCTCATACTCAAGGCCCGCCATATACGTATCGACCCCGCCCGCCAGATTGTAATCCGAGTAGCGGTATGCGGCGTCCAGACCAAGGTAGTTGATGCCCGTTATATCGGCCAGGATCGGCACAGACACTTCGACGAAGAACTCTTTGACGTCAATTGAACCCGCAACAGGCTGCCCTGCGTTGAAGCCCACAACATCACCGCTGGCGAGAAACTCGTCCGGCCGGAACACCGCGTCGCTCTTGCGATATTCAGCACCGAACGCGGTCGCCAGTGTTCCAGCGGGCAGTTCGAAAACGCCGCCGGTAAACGCAGCCGTGCCATAAGTGTTGGTTAGCTCGGTCGTGTTCTGCGCCTGGATAGCAATTGCCGCAGCGCATGCCGGCGAAATGGCGTTCAAGCCGAAGGGATTCAGACCACCGCCTCCGCAGCCGAGCGGATCCGGGTTCGCCGCTGTTGCGTCGTATGCAGACTGCAGTCTTGAGCGCGAGACGTTGCCGGTTTGGAGCTCATAGCGGTTCGTGCGGCCCCAGCCGTACATTACGTCCCAGTTCCAGTCGTGTTCCCCGAGCTGGAAGTCACCGCGGGCACCAAGCGTCGTCTGCACTACATCGTAGTTGTTCGTCGACTTTCGTGGGCCCACTTCAAGTGTGCGTTTCACGAACTGGAACGAACTGGCAGGATTGGTCCGCGACGCAAGGATCGTAGCGAGATCCGCCGGAATGAACGGATTGGTTGGCAACATCGAGGAACCTATACCGGAAGAAACCGGACTGGCTGCCAATTCCTGGGAAGCCGAGTAGTTCGTATAGCCCATCTTGGCATAGACCTCGACACTGTCGGACACCGCATAGTGGCCGAATGCCGCCATCTGGCGACGCTCAAGCGGCAACTGCAGGTAGTTCACAGGCGAGTAATTGTAGGTGTAGTTGGCTGCATTGAATCCCGGGTCGGTGGTGTCACCCGTGAAGTTCACGGTACCGTTCCTCGAGAACACCGATCCACCCTCATTGAAGCCGATCCAGCTCGTATTCAGAACGTCTCCTGGTGCCGCGCCATACTGACCGAAAACCGCATCGTACGCAGCCTGGCTCGCAGGATTATTGCCGGATGCGACATAGTAGCCGTTGGGGATCGATGTCGAACCGAGAGGCGCCAAAGTCGGGCCCAGGGCCACGGCTGAGAAAGCCCGATCACCGGCGTATACAGATTCGCGATCGTCATAGCTCATATAGAGTACGGCGTTGCCGCGGCCTTCTGCGAAATTTCCACCCAAAAGCACGTTGATGCTGTTGGTCGCCCCATCACCTTCTGCGGCTTGCCCGGAAAGTGCGCTGATCTGCACGCCTTCAAAGTCACGACGCATCTTGATGTTGACGACGCCGGCGATAGCATCTGAACCGTACACGGCCGAGCCGCCGCCCGTCACGATCTCGACGCTTTCAATCAGGCCGGCGGGAATCGTATTCAGATCGATCGTGCCGCCGACTGTTGACGGTTGAACACGTGCGCCATCGACCAACACGAGCGTGCGGCCGGTGCCAAGGCCACGCAAATCGACATTCGCCTGTCCACCGAGGGACGGGTTGTTCGAAGTCGTCGTAATTGTTGGTACCAGTTGCGGCAGTTCATTGAGTACTTGCTCGATCTGCGGCGTTCCAGCATCGGAAATAGACCTGGCATCGATCGTCATAATCGGACTGGCAGTCTCATAGTCCTTACGCACGATACGACTACCGGTAACGGTGATCTCTTCCAGCCCTTCGCCTTCACTCTGTGCGGCAGCGATCGAGGAATACCCGGCCGCGGTCGCAAGTGCGCCGGTGAAAAGAGCGGTTCGAACCGCATTGCGGATTGCGTTGTTTCTTCGCATTGAATTTAACCCCCTAAAAAAGAAAGGGCAGCCAATCGTGGTCGGAATGCCACGGTTTGGTCGCGTAAAAAAAGGTACGGTCAAGTGCTCGATGTACCAATACTGCAACACTATAGGCTTATTTTGGATGTGGTCAACAGGAAATTCGCCAAGCTCGCCGATTGGCGGGCACACAATGACACAGGCTTGAGGAAAGCAGGCGGGAAGCTACTGTGCAGGCCGTTCGCAGTGTGTCATGTTGTAGTTTTGCAACACGCCCTGTCAAACGACCCTTACAGACTTCCCGTGACGTTCAGGAACACGCCCTGGTGGTCATAGCTCAGGT
>JAOUNH010000213.1 GCA_029881055.1 Gammaproteobacteria bacterium | reverse complement strand
GCGATTCAAGCCCGTGACATTGAAGTTCCGCATGACGGAGCAGGAGATCGCGGATTTTGCAATTCAACGACCGCGTTTCCCCGGTGTCGATTTCCAGCCGCGCCTGGTACGTCACTATCCTTACGACGATCTGTTCGCACATGCTGTCGGCTATGTCGGGCCTTTGGATACCAATGACGTGCAACGGCTGGACCCGGCACGCTATGCCGGTTCCTCACACACCGGCAAAACCGGCGTCGAATTCAGTTTTGAGAACGACCTGCACGGCAATGCCGGATTTCGTCACCTCATCACCAACGCGCGCGGTCGACACGTGGTAGCGAACACCACTGAATTGCTGGATTCGTTGCCTGTCGACCAGAACGCGACGCCGGGCTTCAATGTCCATCTGAGCCTCGATCTGGATCTGCAGCGAGCCGCCTACAATGCCCTTGAAGGCCGTCGTGGCGCAGTCGTGGCACTCGACCCCAATAGCGGCGACATACTGGCGATGGTCAGCTCGCCGTCGTTCGATCCGAACCTCTTCGCCGTCGGCATGAGTACACAGCAATACAACGAATTGCAGAACGACCTGGACCTGCCGCTGTTCGATCGCGTAATTCGCGGCACGTATCCACCGGGCTCCACGATCAAGCCAATGCTCGCACTGGCTGCGCTCGAAACGGGCGCCACCAACCTCACTCGCAAAAGCGTATGCATTGGTTATTTCCAGCTCCCGGGAGACGAGCACCGCTACCGCGACTGGAAGCCGCAGGGGCACGGCCGCGTCAATTTGCATGATGCGATCGAACAATCCTGCGACGTCTATTTTTTCGAAATCAGCGGTGTCCTTGGTATCGACAATATGCACGAGTACCTCACGCGGTTCGGACTGGGCAGTGCAAGCGGTGTCGATATTCTCGGCGAACGTGCCGGCGTTGTGCCATCGAGAGAGTGGAAGCGCCAGAACTTCCGGGATCGGGACAACCAGCGCTGGTATCACGGAGAAACCGTTATTGCCTCTATCGGCCAGGGCTTCATGCTGACAACGCCGCTGCAACTCGCTGTCGCGGCTGGAACGCTGGCTACGCGCGGCTCGCACCAGCGCCCGCACCTGGTAGCAGCGATCGAAGACCCGCTCAGCGGCGAACATACACTTCTCGAGCGCGAACCCCCGGAGGAAGTCGCCATATCCAGTGTTGAATACTGGGACGAGGTGCTTGCCGCCATGCACGACGTAATGCAGGGGCCGCGCGGCACTGCGCGTGCCGTCGGCACCGGCGCTGCCTACACCATGGCGGGCAAGAGCGGCACGGCACAGGTTGTGACTGTTGCGCAGGGCGTGAAATACGACGAGCTGGAATTAGAGGAGCGGCAAAGGGATCACGCACTCTTTATCGCTTTCGCGCCGTTTGATAATCCGCAAATTGCGGTCGCTGTCATCGTCGAAAACGGCGAAAGCGGCAGCGGTGTTGCAGCACCGATCGCGAAGGCGGTCATGGATCAGTACCTGGGATACGGCAAGAATGCGACTCAGTGACACACAGCGACTATTTTCATCGCGGCCGGCGCCGGTCCGCGATTTTTCCGATGTCATGCGCCGATTGCATATCGACGGCCCCTTGCTGAGCGGAATTCTGCTGGTCTCATTCTTCGGACTGTTCGTACTTTACAGTGCGTCGGGCGAGAATGAGCGCCTGCTTGTGAATCAGGCGATTCGGCTCGGCGTGGCACTGGTAGCGATGATTATCGTCGCGCAACTGCCACCGGACTTCCTGCGCCGCTGGACGCCATGGGGCTACCTGGCAGGTTTGCTGTTGCTGGTGCTCGTATTGACGAAAGGGGACGTCGGGCAAGGTGCGCGTCGCTGGCTGGACATTGGCATTCGATTTCAACCGTCAGAAGCCATGAAGCTCGCGGTCCCGATGATGACAGCCTGGTTTTTACACGACCGGCAAATCCCGCCCAAGATAGGTCAGCTGGCCGTCATCGCCGTGCTCATCGCGATACCGACGATCATGATCGCCAAACAACCCGATCTGGGCACGGCGCTGCTGATCGCCGCGTCCGGCATTATCGTCATCATCCTCGCCGGCATGTCATTCAAGCTGATGTTCGGACTCGGCGTGCTCGCTGTACCTGGCGCGCTCGGTCTGTGGCATTTCATGAAGGACTACCAGAAACAGCGCGTATTGACGCTGTTCAATCCCGATAGCGACCCGCTGGGCGCAGGCTACAACATCATCCAGTCCAAAATCGCCATCGGCTCGGGCGGCTTGTTCGGCAAGGGATGGACTAACGGTTCCCAGGCGCATCTCGAATTTCTGCCCGAAAGACACACAGACTTCATATTTGCCGTGCTCGGCGAGGAATTTGGCCTGCTCGGCGTAATGGGCTTGCTCGTTTTGTACATGTTCGTCATCGGCCGCGGTCTCTACATTGCGGTTCAGGCGCACGATACGTACTCCCGACTCCTGGCAGGATCCATAAGCCTGACCTTCCTGGTTTATGTATTCGTGAATACCGCCATGGTTACGGGTATCGTTCCGGTTGTCGGCGTGCCCCTGCCCCTCGTCAGTTTCGGCGGAACGTCCATGGTGACGTTGATGGCGGGATTCGGTATTCTGATGTCGATTCATTCCCACCGGAAATTATTGCCTCACTAATGAACTCTCGATGACGAACAAACATTGGCTCGCCAGCGCAATCGCGCTCCTGATTCTTGCCTTTCCCGCTCTTGCTACTGCCAAGGGCTACGTGAACCTTAAGCAAAAGAACGTTGTCGAGTTCATCGATGAAATGGTCGAGAAGCACAACTTCGACCGTGACGAACTTTCCGAGGTCCTCGCCAAAGCCGAGATTAAAGAAAGCATCATCAAGAAAATCTCGACACCCGCCGAACGTACGCTGACCTGGGGCGAGTATCGCAAGATCTTCATGACGCCCGAACGTATCAATGCCGGCGCCGCGTTCTGGCTTGAAAACCGGGAAATGCTGGAACGTATAGAACTGGAGACCGGCGTTCCAATTGAGATGCTGGTCGGCATTATCGGTGTTGAGACTTACTTCGGACGCATCACCGGCAAGGACCGGGTAATCGACGCGCTTGCAACACTGGCGTTCGACTATCCGCCGCGACAGACATTCTTTCGCAAGGAATTGATGGAGTTCCTGATACTGGCGCGCGAGGAAGACATTGACCCAACGGTGCCGATGGGGTCGTACGCGGGGGCAATGGGTCGTCCGCAGTTCATGCCATCCAGTTTTCGCGCCTACGCAGTCGACGCCACCGGGGACGGCAAGCGCGATATCTGGGAAAACTGGGCTGACGTCGCGGGCAGCGTTGCAAATTATTTTCTCGCGCATCGCTGGCGCGTTGATGAAGAAGTGGTTGCACAGGCGACCTTGAGCAGCGCATGGAAAGAACCGATTCCGCAGCCGGAAAACACGCTGAAGGTAACGGATACTGTCGAATCCCTGAGTAAAAAAGGTGTGTTGTTTGCGACCGAGCTGTGCGCAGACAGCCAGGGCGAGCTACTGACTTACGAGACCGAAGACGGGCTCGAGCACTGGGTAGGCTTCCACAATTTCTTCGTCATCACCAAGTACAATCGCAGCATCATGTACGCGCTCGCGGCCCACCAGCTGGGCCAACAGATTGCGTCAAAGGTCGCGACCGATGCCGATAGCAATGCGTCGTAACTCCAATTGGATAGTCTTCGCCTTCGCCGTTGCCCTTGCAGGTTGCGGCAGCAGCAAGACACAAAATGATGGCCCGGGCAGCGGCCGGATTCCGGATATCCCGGGCGATGCCGTGCCGAGAAAGGAGCCGCGCAGCAAATACGGCAATGGCCCGCGCTATGAAGTATTCAACAAGACCTACACCGTCATGCAAAGCAGCACGGGCTACCAGGAACGAGGCATCGCATCCTGGTACGGAAAGAAGTTTCACGGCAACCTGACCTCGAATCGCGAGGTCTACGACATGTACGAAATGACAGCGGCTCACAAAACCTTGCCGTTGCCAACCTATGTCCAGGTCAGAAATCTGCGCAACAACCAGACGGTCGTTGTGCGCGTCAACGACCGCGGTCCTTTCGTCGACAATCGCATCATCGATTTGTCCTACGCTGCCGCGCTCAAGCTTGACCTGATCAAGGACGGCACGGGCCTGGTCGAAGTGACCGCTTACAATTTTGACGCTGCTAAGGGCGATAG
>JAOUNH010000212.1 GCA_029881055.1 Gammaproteobacteria bacterium | reverse complement strand
CAGTCGTCGCGCTGTTTCATCGCAGGCCTCGGCCTTGCGCGCCGAAATGTAGGTCTTCACTCCGCTGCGAACGTAGCCCTCGGCGATCATTTCACCGATACCCCGCGAACCGCCCGTCACCAAAGCGACTTTGCCGCTGACATCAAATAGATTCTTCATGCGCCGCAGTCTAGCAAAGGTATGAATTAAAGGGTGCGGCCCGGTAGAATGCCCGCAAACCAGAATAAAGGGGTCACCATGAATCGCCTGAATCTTGTCGCCGTGCTTCTGGCACTGGCTGTAGCACCGGTATTCGCAGCCGACGAAGAGACGCCCGAGCCCGGTTTCAATGAAGCGACCTTCAAGGGTCTCGAATTTCGCAGCGTCGGTCCCGCATTCATGTCCGGGCGTATCGCCGACATCGCCATCCACCCAGAACGGCAAAGCACCTGGTACGTCGGCGTGGGCAGCGGCGGTGTCTGGAAAACCGACAACCGGGGCACAACCTGGCAACCGATCTTCGAAAACGAAGATTCCTACTCCATCGGCAGCATAACGATCGATCCGAACAACCCGAACACCGTTTGGGTCGGTTCCGGCGAAAATGTCTCCGGGCGTCACGTTGGCTACGGCTCGGGTGTATTCCGCAGCCGCGACGGCGGCCAGAACTGGGAGAACCTTGGCCTAAAGGACTCCGAGCACATCGGCATGATCCGCATCGATCCGCGCGATTCGAACACCGTGTTCGTCGCCGCACAGGGGCCCCTGTGGTCAGGCGGTGGCGACCGCGGCCTTTTCAAGTCCACTGACGGCGGCCAGAACTGGCGCAAGGTGCTCGGCGCTGGCCTCGGCAATACGGCGCTCGACGATCAATACACGGGCGTGTCGGAAGTTCACATGGACCCGCGCAATCCCGATGTCATGTACGCCGTCAGCTGGCAGCGTTTCCGGAATGTCGCGGTACTCATGGACGGCGGCCCGGGCACCGGGATTCACAAATCCGAGGACGGCGGCGAAACCTGGCGCGAACTCAGCAAGGGACTGCCGGAGGAAAACCTTGGCAAGACCGGCCTTGCGATATCTCCCCAAAACCCCGACGTCATTTACGCGACGATCGAAGTTGCGAATCGCAAAGGCGGTTTCTTCCGCTCCGCGGACGGTGGCGAGACCTGGGAGAAGAAAAACGAATACATCTCCGGTGGCACCGGCCCGCACTACTACCAGGAGATTTTCGCCAGCCCGCACCAGTTTGACCGCGTATACCAGATGGACGTACAGATGCAGGTCACGAACGATGGCGGCACGACGTTCACGAACCTGAAGCACGAAAGCAAACACTCCGATCACCACGCGCTGGCGTTTGATCCCAACGACGAGGACTACCTGATTGTGGGAGTGGACGGCGGCATCTACGAAACCTACGACCTCGGCGTGTCCTGGCGCTACATCGCGAACCTGCCGACGACCCAGTTTTACAAGGTCGCCGTTGACTACGATGAGCCCTTCTACAACATCTATGGCGGCACACAGGACAACAATAGCCAGGGCGGCCCGTCCCGAACCATGGATGTGTCGGGCATCAGCAACGCCGACTGGTGGGTAACCCTGTTTGCCGACGGCCACCAGTCCGCCGTGGACCCGAATAATCCGGACATCATTTATGCCGAGTGGCAACAGGGCAACCTGACCCGCGTCGACCGCAAAACCGGTGAGATCGTGTACATCCGACCGCAGCCAGCCGAAGGAGAGCCGCTGGAGCGGTTCAACTGGGATTCCCCGATCCTGATCAGCCCGCACGATTCGAAAACGCTGTTTTACGCATCACAGCGGGTCTGGAAAAGCGACGATTACGGCGACAGCTGGACGGCGATCAGCGGCGACATAACGCGCAATGAGAATCGCTACGAGCAGCCCGTCATGGGTCGTACCTGGAGCTATGACGCGGCATGGGACTTCTTTGCGATGTCGATGTACAACACGATTACGTCGCTGTCCGAGTCGCCGCTCGTCAAGGGCCTGGTTTATGCCGGCACGGACGATGGTCTTATCCAGGTGACGGAAGACAACGGCCAGACCTGGCGCAGGATCGACAAGCTGCCGGGCGTGCCGGATCGCTTCTTCGTCAACGACATCAAGGCAGATTTGTTCGATGCGGACACGGTGTACGTCGTCGTGGACGACCACAAGAAAGGCGACTACTCGCCCTACCTGCTGAAAAGCGAGAACCGCGGCCGCAGCTGGAAGAGCATTGCGAGTAACCTGCCGGAGCGCCACCTATTGTGGCGAGTGGTGCAGGATCATGTGAAACCAGGCCTGATGTTTGTCGGCACCGAGTTTGGCGTGTTTTTCACGGTCAACGGCGGTGGCGAGTGGACCAAGCTCAAAGGTGGCAGCCCGAACATCCCGTTCCGGGACCTGGTCATCCAGAAGCGCGAAAACGATCTTGTCGGCGCGACATTCGGCCGCAGCTTTTACGTTCTCGACGACTATTCGGCCTTGCGCAACGTGACGAGCGAGATGTTGCAAGAAGATGCGACACTCTTCCCCGTCCGCAAAGCACCGTGGTACGTACCCAAGCGCAAACTCGGTTGTGGTGAGCCGCTGTGCACGGGAAGCCAGGGCGACAGCTACTTCGTGGCCCCGAACCCGGACTTTGGTGCGATTTTCACCTATTACCTCCCCAAAGCCCTGCAGACGAGCCAGCAAGCGAGGCGTGAGTCTGAGAAGAAGCTCGAGGCCGAGAACAAGAACGTCAAGTTTGCGGGCCTCGACAAAGCGATCGATGAACAGCGAGAAGATGCCCCGGCGATTGTGTTCACGGTCAGAAACGCCGCTGGCGAAGTGGTACGGCACGTTGAGGGCCCGGCCGAAGCCGGGTTCCATCGCGTCGCCTGGAATCTCCGCTATCCCGCGCTCGATGCCTGGGTACCGGCCGTTATAGGAGAAGAGCAACGCGAAGGCGCCGGGGTTTTGGTGGTTCCCGGGACGTTCTCGGTATCGATGCAAAAGCGCGTGGACGGCGTGCTGACCGATCTGGGTCAGTCACAATCCTTTGACGTCGTCTCGATTCGTGAGTCGACACTCCCCGGCGGAACGCAGGAACAACGTGTGGTATTCGAGAGCCAGCTAGACGAACTACGGCGGGCCGCAGATGGCACGATCAAGGCGATTGACCGCACCAGCGCCGAACTGGATGCCATCAAGCAAACCCTGGTCCGATCGAGAGCTGACACCGCCCTGTATGAGATCGCCGATTCCATCCAGGAACGCATGCTGGCCGAACGCGACCGATTGATACGCAATGAAATCAGCTCGTTTTTCCAGGAATCCTCCGACGTGACCCTTACTGAACGCTTGTGGCACGCACGCTTCAACGCGGCGTCAACTGCCTACGGGCCGACTCCGTCGCAGAGGACGTCCTACGCCATCGGCAGGCGCCTGTACGACGATGTCGTACAACGCCTGGGGGTACTGGTCGACACGGAATACGAGGGGCTGAAAGAGGCCTTGGATATGGCTGAGGTACCCTGGACACCGGGTCGCGGGGTGCAATAGCGACGGAGTCTCGGTTTATACGTAATGCTATTGACAATCATTCTCATTTGCGTTTGAATGCCTGCAACGCCACGAGAATGAGTCGCCATGTACGTTTGCATCTGCAATGCCATAACCGACAAACAGATCCGCAAGGCTGCGGAATCCGGCGTCGAAGACCTCTGGACCCTGCAACGGGAGCTGGGTGTCGCATCGGGCTGCGGGTCGTGCATGGAGATGGCAGCGGCGATTCTGAGCGACAGCGTGCAAGCCCGGCGCCGGGCTGAGCCGGTGCTCTACTCGCCCGCGATGGCCTGAGCAGGAAATCGAAGAACAATCCAAATTAAGCCCCGCGTTGCGGGGCTTTTTTTATTACAATGACGCCCTCCCCAAACACCCAAGTCCTCGGAGCACGCCATGAAAGGTGACGCAACTGTCATCCAGCACCTGAACAAGGTGCTGAAAAACGAACTCACAGCGATCAACCAGTATTTCCTGCACGCCAAGATGCTCAAGGACTGGGGGCTCGGCAAGCTCGCCGAATACGAGCATCACGAATCGATCGACGAGATGAAGCACGCGGATAAGCTCATCGAGCGGATCCTGTTCCTGGAAGGATTACCGAATCTGCAAGAACTGGGGAAGCTCAGGATCGGCGAGGACGTGCCCGAGATTTTGCAGTGTGATCTCGATATCGAGATGGAC